>JACPCJ010000049.1 GCA_016179865.1 Actinomycetota bacterium
CGACCGGACTCATCCTCCTTCAGCCCGACCTGGGAACGGCCCTCGTGATCGCCTTCACGCTGATGGGGATGCTCCTGGTCGCCGGTGCTCGGCCGCGGCACCTCGGAGTGATCGTGCTGTTCGCGGCAACCCTCCTGGTCGGCATGGTCACGGTGGGCGCACTGGAGGAGTACCAGGTCGATCGCCTGACCAGCTTCGTCGACCAGTCGTCGGACCTTCAGACCTCGCGTTACAACCTCGAACAGTCGAAGATCGCCATCGGGTCGGGCGGTCTCGTGGGGAAGGGCCTCTTCGAAGGCACCCAGACGAGCCTCTCCTTCGTTCCCGAGCAGCACACCGACTTCATCTTCACCGCCGTCGGCGAGGAGGTGGGGTTCGTGGGTGGCGCGGTCGTGCTCGTGCTTTTCGCGGTTGTGGTGTGGCGCGTGTGGCGCCTGGCCCAACTCGCCCGCGACCCCTTCGGAACCCTCGCCGCCGTTGGCGTCCTGGTCATGATCGCCTTCCAGGTGTTCCAGAACGTGGGCATGTCGATGGGCATCATGCCGATCACCGGGATCCCGTTGCCCTTCCTCTCCTATGGGGGGTCCTCCATGCTTGCCTCCCTCGCCGGCGTCGGCCTCGCCGTCAACATCGGCATGCGGCGGTACACGTGACCTCCGTCGCCGACCGCGTCCTCCGCCCCTTACCCTGAGGGTCCTGACCATGAATACGCTCTGGCCGCGGATCGAGCCACTCCTGGATCGGGTTGAGAAGCCTGCCCGCTACATCGGCATGGAGCGGGGGATGCGCCGGCCCCAGCACGACGCCGAGCGGGTTTCGTGGCTGCTCATGTACCCCGACACCTACGAGGTGGGGCAGCCGAACCAGGGGTTGCAGATCCTCTACGAGATCCTCAACGAACGCCCCGACGCGCTGGCCGAACGCACCTTCGCGCCCTGGATCGATCTGGAGGGTGAGCTGCGGGCCCATGACCTACCCCTCTTCTCCCTGGAAAATCACGTCGCGGCGTCGGAGTTCGACGTCCTCGCCTTCAACTTGGCGGCGGAACTGACGTACACGAACGTCCTCAACTGCATCGACCTGGCCGGCGTGCCGGTGCGAGCGGCTGAGCGCGGTCCGCGCGACCCGCTGGTCATGGCCGGGGGGCACTGCACCTACAACCCCGAGCCCATGGCCGACTTCGTCGACGCTTTCGCCATCGGCGACGGCGAGGAACTGGCGGGCGAGATCACCGAGGTCATCGGAGCCTGGAAGGCTCGGGGGGCCCGGCATCGGGAAGCGGTCCTCCACGAGCTGGCGACCGTGCCCGGTGTGTACGTGCCGTCGATGTACGAGGTCTCGCACGAAGGCCCGTTCCAGGTGCTCACCCCACGTTTTGCCGACGTCCCCGCCATGGTCGACAAGCGCACCGTGGCCGATCTCGGAGACTGGCCGTACCCCAAGAACCAGCTCGTTCCCCTGGTCGAGGTCGTGCACGACCGGCTGAACGTGGAGATCTTCCGGGGCTGCACCCGTGGCTGTCGTTTCTGTCAGGCGGGGATGATCACCCGGCCGGTCCGGGAGCGCCCCGCCGATCAGGTCCGCACCATGGTCGAGGAGGGGCTCTCGCGCACGGGCTACGACGACGTGTCGCTCACGTCGTTGTCGAGCGCCGACTTCTCGGGAGTCGACGGCCTCGTCGCCGACCTCGTGAACGAGCAGTCAGGATGCGGGAACGTGTCGCTGTCACTGCCGTCGTTGCGGGTCGACGCCTTCACGGTGGGCATCGCGTCCGAGATCCAGAAGGTGCGCCGCACCGGCCTCACGTTCGCGCCCGAGGCGGGGACGTGGCGGATGCGTCAGGTCATCAACAAGCTGATCACGGAGGAGGACTTGTACGCCGCCGCCGACGCCGCCTTCGCCGCCGGCTGGCGACGGCTCAAGCTCTACTTCCTGACCGGTCTTCCCACCGAGATGGACGAGGACACACTCGGGATCGCCGAACTGGCGAAGAACGTGGTCGAGATCGGCCGCGGCTACACCAAGAAGGCCTCGTGCACAGCATCACTGGGGGGGTTCGTGCCGAAGCCGCACACGCCGTTCCAGTGGTTCGGGCAGAACAGCGTCGAGGAGATGGCTCGCAAGATCGGTCTTCTGCGCACCGCCCTGCGGGCGACGCGGGCCGACCTGCGCTGGCACGATCCGGAGGCGTCGTTCGTGGAGGGCATCGCCAGCCGGGGTGACCGTCGGGTGGGGGCGGTGATCGAGCGGGTGTGGCGCCGCGGGGGGGTGTTCCAGGAGTGGAGCGAGCACTTCCGCCTCGACCTGTGGCTCGAGGCCATGGCCGAGGCCGGTCTCGACCCCGATTGGTATGTCACCCGGCATCGAGAGGAGGGCGAGCCCCTGCCGTGGGACCACGTGTCGGCGGGGCTGCACAGCGACTTCTTGTGGCTCGACTGGAAGGCGGCGCTCGCGGAGCACGGGCTGCCCGACTGCCGGTGGACGCCGTGTTACGACTGCGGGGTCTGTACCGACTACGCGCTCGAGCACGTCGTCGCCTCCGCCACGCCACCCGCGGGCGGAAGTCAGGGGACGGGCCAGGACCTCGCTCGGGGCGGCGCCGTCCCGGTCGTCATCTCCACCCCCGGAGCTTTCGGCCGTTTGTCCGCGCCAGACGCCAGGCGAACGGCCGAAAGCTCGGAAGGGTGAAGGGCGCCAGATGAAGGGCGATCGCGGGTTCCCGGTCCGGCTGCGGTTTACCAAGCGCGGGCGGGTGCGGTTCATCTCACACCGCGACGTGGCGCGGGCGCTCGAGCGGGCGTTCCGTGTCGAAGGGTTGCCTCTCGCCTTCACCGAGGGATTTGCCCCTCGGCCCAAGGTCAGCTTCGGCCTCGCCTTGCCCACGGGCTACGAGAGTGACGCCGAGTATCTC
Source organism: Actinomycetota bacterium (assembly GCA_016179865.1). GTDB lineage: Bacteria > Actinomycetota > Acidimicrobiia > IMCC26256 > JACPCJ01 > JACPCJ01. The sequence goes on from JACPCJ010000049.1 coordinate 2,912, forward strand.
GACGCCGGGCTCACCGAGGAAGTCGACCTCGACGACCTGATCACCGGCGTGAGCGCATCGCTCCCCGAGGGAATGGGGGTCGCTGACGCCGTGTTCCTGGAGCCTCGGGCGGCCTCCCTCCAGCGCGCCGTCACCTCGGTGTCATACGTAGTGCAGGCGGTGTGGTCCGGCGATGACGCACGCGACCCCTCCGACGTGGAAGCGTGGATACAGAACACGCTGCGGGCCGATGCTCTACCGGTCGTCGTGCAGCGCAAGGGGACCGAGGTCATCGAAGACCTCCGACCGGCCATCCTGCACCTGTCAATCGGATCAACAGGAGTGCCGGACGAGACCCCGGAAGGCCCAGTACGTGAAGGCCCGATACCTGAAAGACACGTGACAGAGGGCGTCACATTGCAACTCGAGGTTTCCACCCAGCCCAAGAGCATCCGGCCGACCGAAGTGCTCGGCACGCTCGACGCCGGGCCCGAGCGGCCCTTCAGAGCGGGAAACGGGCTTCGGGTGGCAACCATCGTCAGAACAGCACAATGGATCGAACGCGACGGCTCGCGGCTTTGCCCGCTGGAGGCCGACACGCGCCAGCGCGCCGAGGTCGGTGCGCGATGAAGAAAGGTTTCGGAATTCTCAATGTCCAACGACAAGCAGTCGGACGCGCGCGCGTCCCAAGAGTCCACGCCCGGGGCCGACCCGCCCCGGAGCCCGTCTGAGGGGAACGGGGGAGAGCGAAAGCCCCGCATCGGCGACACCCGCCCCGCGCCATCGGTTCCAAAATCGGGGGGAGCGGCTTCGTCCCGTAGTCGCGAGGGAGCAGAGCGGCCTTCTGCCGAAGGTGGCAACGGCGCCCCGCGAGCCGGCGGAAGTCGGAGGCGCGGCCGTCGTGGGGGTCGAGGTCGAAGCCGATCGGGTGCGGCTTCCGGCCAGCAGGCGCGCACGTCGGCGCCGCCGCGTGAAGAGGCGCCTGCGTCCACGTCTGACGACGTTCTCCGAGAAGCCGAGGATGCCCTGGCGTCAGAAGCGTCAGAAGAGGGCAGCGACGGCCCCCGTCGTCGGCGGCGAGGACGTCGGGGTGGTCGCGGCCGCAGCGCCGAGAAGGTTCGCCACACCGGCCGTTACCTCATGTGTGTCCACGTGAAGTCCGGGGTGGCGACGCACGTCGCCCTGCTGGAAGGCCGGGCTCTGGTTGAGCACTACGTCAGCCGCCCCCAGGACGAGACCACGCAGATCTATGGGAACGTGTACTGGGGCAAGGTCCAGAACGTGCTCCCGGGCATGGAGGCGGCGTTTGTCGACATCGGCACGCCGAAGAACGGCGTGCTCTATCGGGGCGACATCACCTACGACGAGGCCGAGTTCGAGGGCGGCCGCCCCAAGATCGAGCGCATGCTCAAGAACGGGCAGATGGTGATGGTGCAGGTCACCAAGAACCCGATCGGCACCAAGGGGGCCCGTCTCACGCAAGAGATCAGCCTCCCCGGCCGCTATGTCGTCATGGTTCCCGACCAGCCCGACACCTACGGGATTTCCAAGCGGCTCCCCGACGACGAGCGACGCCGGCTGCGCCAGGTCCTCGATCAGGTGCGCCCGAAGGACGTCGGCATCATCGTGCGCACGGCGGCCGAGGGCGCGACCGCCGACGAGCTGGAGCGCGACGTCCACCGCCTGAAGTCGCAGTGGGGTGAGATCAAGGCGAAGGCGAAGGGGAAGGCGCCTCGCCTTCTCCAGAAGGAGCCCGACCTCGCCCTGCGCATGATCCGCGAGGAGTTCAACAAGGAGTACCGCGGCATCCTCATCGACGATCACAACCTGTACCAGCAGGTCAAGGGGTACGTCGAAGACCTCTCACCCGACCTCGCCGATCGCATCGAGTACTACGACGCCAAGGATCTTCCACTGTTCGAGCGCTTCCACGTCCAAGAGCAGCTCCAGAAGGCGCTCGACCGCAAGGTGTGGCTGCCCTCGGGCGGGTCGCTCGTCATCGAGCAGACCGAGGCCCTGACCGTGATCGACGTCAACACGTCGAAGAACGTCGGGAAGTCGAACCTCGAGGAAACGGTCTTCCAGAACAACCTGGAGGCGTCGGAGGAGATTGCCCGCCAACTGCGGCTCCGCGACATCGGGGGGATCATCGTCGTCGACTTCATCGACATGGAGATCGAGAAGAACCGCGTCGAGGTACTCCGGACGTTCAAGGACTCCCTCGGCCGTGACAAGACCCGCACGCAGGTCTACAACATCTCCGAACTCGGGCTGGTCGAGATGACCCGCAAGCGCGTGGCCGAAGACCTCGTCGAGGCCTTCTCCGAAACCTGCCCCACGTGCAGCGGCCGCGGGATCGTGCTGGAAGAGGAGCTCCTGTAAGATGTCCGCCGTTCCAGCTGCCTCACGCAGGGTTTGACGCGCTCCCATGGCCGAGAAGACCGACACCAAAACCGGCGCCCCCGCCACCTTCGCCGTCATCGAGACGGGTGGCAAGCAGTACCAGGTGGCGAAGGGTGACGTCATCGAGGTCGAGCGGCTCGCGGCTTCGACCGAGGGCGACAAGCACACCTTCTCGCCCGTGCTCCTCATGAACCGCGGCAAGCTGCGCGCCACCCCCAAAGAGCTGGCCGGCACGAGCGTGAGCGCCAAGACCGTGGGCGAAGCTCGTGGTCCGAAGATCACCGGGTTCACCTACAAGCCCAAGACCAACAACCGCCGCCGGTGGGGCCACCGCCAGCACCTCATCCGCATCGAGATCACCGACATCCAGGTGGGATCGGGTGGGGGGAAGCAGGTGGGCTCGGGCGGGGACAAGGCCGCGGCTGCCGAGAAGCCGACCGAGGACCAGGAGTAACGCGATGTCGAAGAAGAAGGGCGCCGCATCCACCCGCAACGGCCGCGACTCCAACGCCCAGCGCCTGGGCGTAAAGGTGTACGCGGGGACGTCGGTGACCGCGGGTTCCATCATCGTGCGCCAGCGCGGCACCCACTTCCATCCCGGTCGCAACGTCGGCCGCGGCGGTGACGACACGCTCTTCGCGACCACCGACGGCGTGGTGCAGTTCGGTCGCCGCGGTGGCCGCCGCCTCGTCGACGTTCTGCCGCCGCAGTAGCCGAGGCGGCGCGCCGTGCCGTTGATCGCCGCCGCGATTCTGGCTGGCGCGCTCGGGGTGTGGATCGTGGTCACCTTCAACCGCCTTGTGCGCGCCCGCAACCGCGTTCGCGAGGCGTGGGCGCAGATCGACGTCCAGCTCGCCCAGCGAGCCGATCTCGCCCCTCGCCTCGTCGCCGCCGTCGAGGGATACCGCCGGCACGAGGCCGACACGCTCGATCGGGTGGTGGCAGCACGGGGTGAGGTGATGAACGCTGCCGGCCCCGTGGAGGCCGGTCGCGCCGACGACCGGCTCGAGGGCGCACTCACCCGCCTGTACGCCCTCGCCGAGGCCTATCCCGAGCTCAAGGCCGACCAGACGTTCCTCGATCTTCAGGCTCGCCTCACCGCGCTGGAAGAAGACATCGCTTCCGCCCGCCGCTATTACAACGCCCTGGTCGAGCGCTACGCGACCCTGCGCCAGACGTTCCCCAACAACGCCATCGCCGCCCCCGCAGGCTTCCGCGCCGCCGAGTATTTCAAGGCCTCGGCAGGTGAGGAGCGCGTCCCGGAAGTCACGCGATGAAGCGGGCCGCCGTTCTCCTCATGGCGCTGGCCTTCGCGCTTGTTCTGGGGGCGCCGGCCGGCGCCCAGACGACCTACGACACCCTCGACGTCGAGATCGAGGTCCACGCCGACGGATCCTTCACGGCCACGGAAACCATCGCCGCCGTCTTCCCCGCACCCCGCCACGGCATCGTCCGCGAGATTCCCGAGAAGTACGTCTACGACGACCGCCACCTGCGCGACACCGACATCGACGTCCTCTCCGTCACGCGCGACGGCGCGGCCGAGCCGTTCGAGGTATCCCGCGAGGGAGCCGACGACGAGACCGTCCGCATCCGGGTCGGCGATCCCGATCAGAAGATCACGGGGGGGCACGAGTACGAGATCCGGTACCGCGTCGATGGCGTGTTCAACACCTTCGCCGGGTCACACGAGGAGCTGTACTGGAATGTGACCGGGCAGACGGGCGAGACGCCGTTCACGAGCGCCACGGTCAGCGTCACCGGCCCCGAGATCGTCCGCTGGGCTTGCTACACGGGCCCGACCTACCAGACGCAGCCCTGCGCGGAGGACTTCACCGGGCGCGACGGCGTGCGCTTCCTCGCCTCCTCGGTCGGCGCGGGCAACAACATGACGGTCGTCGTCGGCTTCCGGCCCGGGTCGGTCCGAGTCGGTGCCCCCCAGCTCGAAGAGATCTGGACGCCGGCCACGGCGTTCTCACCGACGGGGCCCAACATCGGCCTCGCCGCCGTGCTCGCCGCTGCCCTCACCGGGTTCCTCGTCTCGCGGCTCCGGCGCGGGCGTGACGAACGGGGGCGGGGCGCGATCCGGGAGGCGACTCCGGAGGCGCTCCTCACCGACCCCGGTATCGATCCCGACGATGCTCCCGTGCAGTTCCGTCCGCCCCCGGGGCTGAAGCCTGCGCATCTCGGGCTGCTCGATGATGAGCGCGTCGACCCGGTCGACGTGGGAGCCACCGTGGTCGACCTCGCCATCCGGGGTCACGTCCTCATCCAGGACCGCAACCCGGCGGGGTCGGGCGATCCCGACTGGAGCCTGGCGCTCAGGGTGGGGGCGAACCCCGGCGACACGCTGGAGCCGTTCGAGCAGCGGCTGGTCGACGGCCTCCAGAAGCACGCGGTCGGGGGCGAGGTGCGCATCGCCGACATCAAGGGGCAGTTCCACTCCGACTTCACCGGCGTCGCCAACCTCCTGTACGACGAATCGCTGTCGCGGAAGTGGTTCGCGCGCAACCCCGACTCCGTGCGCAAGCGCTACCGCGCCCTTGCCGTGGGCGCGCTGGTGGCGTGCGTCGGGATCGCATTCCTGGCCTTCCAGGCCCACTGGAAGATCGGCCTGGCGGTCGCCCCGGTCGGCGTGTTCGGCCTGGTGCTCTTGCTCGCCGCCGGGCGCATGCCGGCGAAGACGGCGCTCGGACGTTCCTACTTCCTGCTCACGCGGGGCTTCAAGAAGTTCATCGAGACGGCGGAGAAGCCGGAGATGAACTACGCCGTCGAGCAGGGCGAGTTCTTGAAGTTCCTGCCCTTCGCGGTGGCCTTCGGTTCGGTCGAAGCGTGGGCGAGGGCGACCCGCGGACTCGACGTGGCCACCGCCACCGCCGGGTGGTACGCCGGGCCCATCTATGCCGACTGGGCCGCCTTCGGCTCCGGCTTCTCGTCGTTCTCCAGCTCCGTCGGATCCGGGCTCGCCTACACCCCGGCGTCCAGCGGTGGCTCCGGCTTCTCGGGCGGCTCCGGCTTCTCGGGGGGCGGCTTCGGCGGCGGCAGCGTCGGCGACTGGTAAGTCCGCGAAGGCCCCTCTCGCCGGTACCCGCGGTAACCGGCGAGGACGACCGTTTTGCGCGAGGAAGCATCGGGCCCGAGCGTCGTTCCGGGACGCCCGTATCCTGGCGACATGGTGAGTCAGGGCTTCGTCGACGAGGCGCAGGTCAACGCCCGCGGTGGTGATGGTGGCGCGGGTGTGGTGTCGTTCCGTCGCGAGGCGCATGTGCCCCAAGGGGGCCCCGACGGGGGCAACGGCGGCGCCGGGGGTGACGTGATCCTTCAGGCCGACCGCAACGTGGCGTCCCTCTTGGGCTTCCGCGATCATCCGCACCGGCGAGCCGAGTCCGGCGCCCACGGCCAGGGGAGCAAGCGCAACGGGGCCCGGGGCGCCGATCTGGTCGTGTCGGTTCCCGTGGGCACGACCGTCAACGGCCGGGATGGTCAGGTGCTCGCCGACCTCGTCCGCCACGGCGACCAGTACGTCGCTGCCCACGGTGGTCGGGGTGGTCGAGGGAACGCGTCCTTTGCCACCAACCGGCGGCGGGCACCCGGTTTCGCCGAGCAGGGCGAATACGGCGAGGAGGAGTGGCTGACCCTGGAGCTGCGCCTCATGGCCGACGTGGCGTTGGTGGGCTTCCCCAACGCCGGAAAGTCGACACTCATCGGGGCCGTCAGCGCCGCCAAACCGAAGATCGCTGACTACCCGTTCACGACGCTCGTTCCTCACCTCGGGGTGGTGCGGTTCCACGAGCACGAGTTCGTGATGGCCGACATCCCCGGCCTCATCGAGGGAGCGTCGCAGGGCCGCGGCCTCGGTCATCAGTTCCTCCGCCACGTCGAGCGCGCCCGGGTTCTCGTGCTGCTGGTCGACCTCGCCAGCGTCGAGGGGCGATCGCCCACCGACCAGACGGAGGTCTTGATCGAGGAGTTGAGCCGTTACCGGGCCGAGCTGCTCGAGCGGCCTCGTCTTGTCGTCGGTTCGAAGGCCGACGTGTCCGCGCCCGAGGTGGCGGCGGGCTTCGAGGGCCTGACGGTCTCGGCGGTGACCCGTGCGGGGCTCGACGAGCTGCTCGGTCGTCTGGCGGAGGAGGTGTCGGCGGCCCGGGCTGCCGAACCCGAACTGGAGTCGTTTGTGGTGCACCGGCCCGAGGGCGAGGGCTTCGCAGTCACCCGCGACGACGACGGTGCCTGGCGCGTCGTCGGGCGCCAGGCCGAGCGGGCCGTCGCCATGGCCGACCTCACCAACGACGAGGCGGCGGCCTACGTGCAGGGTCGGCTGCGGCGGATGGGGGTCGAGCGGGCCCTGGCGCGAGAGGGCGTCCGGCCCGGCGACACCGTGCGCATCGGTGGGGTGGAGATGCAGTACCTTGCCGACTCGCTCGAAGGTGAGGACCAGGGGCCCGAGCGGCCCCGCAGAGCGGGAGACCAGGGGCCCGAGCGGCCCCGCAGAGCGGGAGACCAGGGGCCCGAGCGGCCCCGCAGAGCGGGAGATGCGTCCCGGTGATCGTGGTCGTAAAGATCGGGACTTCGTCGATCACCGACGACTCCGGCGAGCTCGATGACGCCGGCCTCGAACGGGTGTGCCGGGAAGTGGCCGCCGCCCGGCGCGAGGGCCACCAGGTGGTGCTCGTGTCGTCGGGGGCGATCGCCGCCGGCCTGCCCGCCCTGGCCATGGAGCACCGCCCGAGCGAGATGGGGACGCTCCAGGCGGTCGCCGCCGTCGGCCAGCCCCGGCTCATGGAGCGATACTCGGCTCTCCTGGCGGCAGACGGCGTCGTCGCCGGGCAGATCCTGCTGACGCCGTGGGACTTCGCCCAGCGCAGTCAATACCTCCACGCCCGAGACACCCTCGCCCACCTGCTCGACCTCGGGGTCCTTCCCATCGTCAACGAGAACGACACCGTTGCCGACGACGAGATCCGATACGGCGACAACGACCGCCTTGCTGCCCTCGTGGCCCATCTGGTGGGTGCCGACCTCCTGGTGCTGTTGACGGACACGCCGGGCGTGTTCACGGCCGACCCAAGGTTGGAGGAGGAGGCTTCGCTGATCGAAGAGATCGTCGAGGTCGACGAGGCTCTCGAGCAGGTTGCGGGTGGCGCCGGGACGGAACGGGGGAGCGGCGGGATGGCGAGCAAGCTGGCGGCGGCGAAGATCGCCGCCTGGTCGGGGGTCCGGGCCGTGATCGCCGCCGCCGATCAGCCGGGAGTCGTGGGCGACGCGGTGGCGGGGCGGCCCGTGGGCACGGTGATCCACCCGCGCCCGAAGCGCCTGGCCAGCCGAAAGCTGTGGATCGCATTTGCACAGGCGGCCTCGGGGAGGGTCGTGGTCGACGAGGGGGCCCGGGCGGCCCTCGTCGAGGGCGGCCGGTCACTCCTGGCCGCCGGGGTCCGCGAGGTCGAGGGCGAGTGGGACGCCGACGCCGCTGTGGAAGTGGTGGTCGGCGGGCGGGCGTTCGCCAAGGGCCTCGCCCGCTACTCGTCCGCGCAACTCCGAAGTGTGGCCGGACGGCGAACGGCCGACCTCCCCGACGGCCTTCCTCACGAGGTGATCCACCGCGACGACCTCGTCGTGTTGCCGTAGCCCGCTCGCGAACTTGGCCCGAGGAATTGCGGCGGGGGCGCAACGAAGAACCCAAGAACGACCGAATCCCTTGGAATTGACCGAGCGGTCAAGAACTACACTCCCGCCATGAGCCAGGTCGCTGAGCTGGGGCGGCGCGCCAAGGAGGCCTCCCGGGTCCTTGCCACTGCTCCCACCGAGCAGAAGAACGCCGCCCTTACGGCGGCTGCCGACCTGCTGGAGGCTCGGGCCGACGAGGNNNGCCAACGCCGCCGACATCGACGCCGGTGAGGCGGCGGGGCTTGATCCGGGCCCACTCGACCGCCTGCGGCTCGACGGCAAGCGGATCGAGGGGATGGCCGGGGGCCTGCGCCAGGTGGCCAGCCTCGCCGATCCTGTCGGGGAGGTTCTCGACCAGTGGACCCGCCCCAACGGCCTCGCCATCTCGAAGGTGCGAGTCCCCATCGGCGTGATCGCCATCATCTACGAGAACCGGCCCAACGTCACGAGCGACGCCGCCGGCCTGTGTCTGAAGTCGGGCAACGCCACCATCCTCCGGGGGTCGAGCACCGCCCTCCATTCCAACGTGGCGATCGCCGGGCTGCTGCGGGCTGCCATCGGCAAGGAGGGGCTCCCGCCCGACGCCGTGGTCCTCCTCGAAGACACCGCGCACGAAACGGCGGTCGAGCTCATGCAGCTCACCGACTACGTCGACTGCCTTATCCCGCGGGGCGGCCACGCGCTCGTCCAGTCGATCCTCGACAACGCCAAGGTCCCGACCGTCATCGATGGCGACGGCAACTGCCACGTCTATGTCGACGCCGCCGCCGACCTCGATGAGGCGTTGAAGATCGTGCTCAACGCCAAGACCCAACGCACGAGCGTCTGCAACGCCGCCGAGTCCCTTGTGGTGCACGAGGCGGTGGCCGACGAGTTCCTGCCCCGGGTGTGCGAGGCGCTGGCCGCCAAGGGCGTCGAGCTCGTGGGTGACGAAGCCGCCCGGCAGCACTACCCGGCCATGGGCCAAGCGAGCGACGACGACTTCGGGCGCGAGTATCTCGACATGAAGATCTCGATCGCCGTCGCTCCTGACCTCGAGGCGGCCATCGACCACATCAATCGCTACGGCACCGGCCACACGGAGGCCATCCTGACGGGCGACCCAGCAGCCGCCGACCGCTTCGCGGCCGCGGTCGACGCCGGGACGGTGATGGTCAATGCCTCCACTCGCTTCACCGACGGCGAGGAGTTCGGCTTTGGCGCTGAGATCGGCATCTCCACGCAGAAGCTCCACGCCCGGGGCCCCATGGCCCTGGCCGAGCTCACCACCTACAAGTACGTCGTCCGAGGCGACGGCCAGATCAGGGAGTAGGACGGAGCACCAATGGCAGAGCGGTTCGCGTCAGTCGACGACGTCTCACAGCACTTGCGCTCGGCCGACTACCTCCCCAGCGCCCAGATCGCCAGCGTCGTGTTCCTGGCCGACCGGCTCGAGAAGCCGGTCCTCGTGGAGGGGCCGGCGGGGGTGGGGAAGACCGAGCTGGCCAAGGCCCTCGCCACCACCACCGGCGCCCGTCTCATCCGGCTCCAGTGCTACGAGGGGCTTGACGAGGCCAAGGCGCTCTACGAGTGGAACTACAAGAAGCAGCTCCTGCGCATCCAGGCCGACCGGGAGCACGACGGCGACGGCCACCTGACCTGGACCGACATCGAGACCGACATCTTTTCGGAGCCCTTCCTCCTCACACGGCCCCTCCTGGAAGCGATCCGGGCCGAGGAGCCGATCGTCCTTCTCATCGACGAGGTCGACCGGGTCGAGATCGAGACCGAGGCGCTGCTCCTCGAAGTGCTCTCCGACTTCCAGGTGTCGATCCCCGAGTTGGGCACCATCGAGGGGCACCAGCGCCCGCTCGTCATCCTGACCTCCAACAACACGCGCGAACTCTCCGAGGCCCTCAAGCGCCGCTGCCTCTTCCTCCACATCGACTACCCCGACCTCGACCGGGAGAAGGAGATCGTCCGCGTCCGCGTTCCCGAGATCGACGACGCCCTCGCCGAGCAGGTTGCCCGGGTGGTCCGGAGCGTGCGCCAGATCGAACTCAAGAAGGCACCCTCGATCTCGGAGACCATCGACTGGGCCCGCACCCTCCTCTACCTCGGCGTCGACACGCTCGATCCCCAGGTGGTGGAGGAGACGCTCCACGTGCTGCTCAAGTACCAGTCCGACATCGAAAAGGCCCGCAAGGAACTGGGCGCCTCGCTGGGCGAGGGGCTGCCCGCCGCCGCGTCCCCCGCGTGAACGCATGCCCAACCTGCGCGCTGACGACATTGCCCGGGGATTCCGACATCTGAAGGACGGGGAGCACGCGAGTGCCGGCGCCGGTGAGCGCGGGATGCTCGACGTCCTGCAGGGCTTCGTCCTCGAGCTGCGCACCGCGGGGCTGCCGGTGTCCATGACCGAGAACCTCGACGCCATGCGCGCCCTCGAACACATGCCGATGGGCGACCGGCAGGCGTTCAAGGCCGCACTTTCGGCCACGCTCGTGAAGCACCACGGTCACCAGCCCGCCTTCGACACCGTGTTCGACGTCTACTTCTCGCTGCGCGGAGCCGACTGGGGGTTCGAGCCGGAAGGCGACGAACGTCAGGCCGACCTCGAGGCGCTGGCGGAGAGCATGGCGGGCGCCGGCGGCACGAGCGACCTCAGCCGCGAGGAGCTGGCCGAGCTGCTCCTGCAAGCGCTCATGGAGATGGATGTCGAACAGCTGCGGCGCCTCGCCGGTGAAGCGGTGAGCCGGTACGCGGGGATGGAGCCGGGCCGGCCGGTGGGCGGCACGTATTACCTCTACCGCACCCTTCGGCAGCTCGACTTCGACGGGCTGCTCGAACGGCTCCTCGACCGCGCCGGCCGCCAGGGAGGCGCCCCCGCCAACGAGCTCGACGAGCGGCTCCAGCGAGACGAGATGCAGGGCCGCCTCGAACAGCTCAAACGCCAGATCGAAGAGGAGATCCGCCGCCGCCTCGTGGGCGACCGCGGCGTCGACGCCATGGCCCGCACGCTGCGCAAGCCTCTTCCGGAGGACGTCGACTTCATGCATGCGTCGCGGGCCGAAATGCAGACGCTCCAGCGCTCGATCTATCCCTTGACGCGCGCCCTCCAGGCCCGGCTCGCGCAGCGCCGGCGCCGCCGTCATCGCGGTGCCCTCGACTTCCGCAAGACCGTTCGGGCGTCACTCTCCTACGGGGGGGTGCCCGCGGAGCCGAAGTTCAAGCACCCCCACCCGTCGAAGCCGGAGATCATGGTCGTGGCCGACATTTCGGGGTCGGTGGCGAGCTTCGCCCGCTTCACGCTCATGTTCGTCTACGCCATGTCGAGCCAGTTCTCGAAGGTCCGCTCGTGGGTGTTCATCGACGGGATCGACGAGGTCACGAGGTTCTTCGACGAGGCCGGCGACGTGCAGGAGGCGGTGTACCGCGTGAACACGGAAGCCGACGTCGTGTGGGTCGACGGCCACTCCGACTACGGCCACGCCTTCGAGGTCTTCCACGAGCGCCACGCCAAAGAGGTGACCCCGAAGACGTCGATCATCATCCTGGGCGACGCCCGGAACAACTACCACGCGTCACAGGCCTGGGTGCTGAAGGAGCTCAACAAGCGGGCCCGGCATCTCTACTGGCTCAACCCCGAGCCCCGTGGTTACTGGGACTCCGGAGACTCGATCCTCTCCGAGTACACACCGCACTGCGACGGCGTCTACGAGTGCCGCAACCTCCGCCAGCTCGAGGGGTTCGTCAGCGACGTGGTCGTCAACCGCTGACGGCCGGGAAGAGCTCAGCCATCTCGTCGGCGGGCGCCGGTCGCCCGAGGTGGTAGCCCTGGGCCAGGTCGCAGCCGAGCGAACGCACGAGATCGAGGCAGGCCTCGGTCTCGATTCCCTCCGCCACCACGGTCATCCCGAGTCGATGGGCGAGGTCGACGATCGTGGCCAGGATGGGCTCGTTCTTGCGGTCGGCCGCCGCGCTCGCCACGAAGGAACGGTCGATCTTCATGCTGTCGATGGGGAGTTCCTGCACGTAGCGGAGTGAGGAGTACCCGGTCCCGAAGTCGTCGAGCGACGTCTGGACGCCGAGATCGCGCAGGGCTTGGAGCGTCTCGACGGCCCGATCGAGGTCGGCCAACGCCACTCGCTCGGTGATCTCCAGCGTGAGGACCGACGGGTCGACGCCGGTGTCCTCGATGGCCTGTACCACCGCGTCGTAGATGTGCCCCTCGTGGAATTCCCGGGCGCCGACGTTGACGGCGATGCGCTCGATGGCAAGGTCGTCGTCGGTCCAGTGGCGCGCTTGACGGGCGACATGGTGAAGGACCCAGGCGCCGATGGGAATGATGAGGCCCGTCGCCTCGGCGACCTCGATGAAGTTCGCGGCCTCGATCACGCCGTGGAGTGGGCGGTCCCAACGCAGTAGGGCTTCAGCCGAGACGACGGCGCCGGAACCGAGGTCGACGATCGGCTGGTAGTGAACGAGAAACTGCTCCCGTTCGAGGGCCGCCCGGAGCCCCTGGTCGACGGTGAGGCGCTGCCAGAGGGTGTTGCCTCGGCGGTCTGAGTACACCTCGACGGTGTTGCCGCCGCGCTCCTTGGCCTGATCCAGCGCGGTCGTGGCGTGCTGGATCAGGGCTCCGGGGCGGCGTGCGTGATGAGGGAAGACGGCGACGCCAACGCTGGCTGTCGTGTAGAGGGTGTAGCCGTTGCAGCGGATGGGCGAATCAAACGCCGTCATCAAACGATTGGCGAGGTCGGCGCCACCGGCGGGGTCACTGACCTCCGCGTCGAGGACCGCAAAGACGTCGCTGTGCAGACGGGCCAACACCGCGCCGTCACCGGCCACGGCCTCGAGCGCGCGGCCGACGCCCTGCAAAAGCTCGTCGCCGGTGTGGTGGCCGAGGGCGTCGTTGACGTGGCGGATCCGATCTAGGTCGATGACCACGACCGCCCCGTGAGCGTCGGGCCGCGCCACCAGCTCCGCGAGCGCCTCCTCGAACGCCCCCGCGTCAGCGAGGCCGGTCAGGTGGTCCCGGCCGGTCGCCGGTGAGGTGTCGGTCGGTGTGTCCGTGCGCCCGGGCCGGGGGTGACGGGCGCTGGCCACCGCGAAGCCGAGGGCGATGCCGACCAGCTTCAGGAAATGCAGCCAGTATCGGAGCTCTTCGTGGGCCGGCACTTCGACCACGAGAACCCCGAAGGAATCGGACCCGGCGGCGAGCGGAGCCACGATCGTGGACGCGTGGGTCGACGCTCCGTCGGGAGCGGATGGCCGACCCGTCTCGGTGTCGACGACGATGGTTTCACCCGTCGCGGTGACCCGGTGAAAGAGCTCCTCGCTGGCGGGGATCCGCGCCCCGGGGAGGCGGCCCAGGTCACCCAGGTGGGCCCGCATCGAGAAGCCACCGTCGATTTCGGAGACGAAGACGGCGCCCCGTGAGGCGCCGATGGCGTGGAGGCAGCGGGCGAGTGCATCGCGCAGCACGCCGTCGAGGTCGGCGGTGTCGGAGAGGGCGTCGGCGAGTCCCTGGAGGACGGCGAGCTCGGCCTGGCCCCGGGCCCGGGTGCGATCGCCGCTGACCTGACGCCGGTACTGCTCGTGGAGTTCCTTCAACAGGTGCTCGGCGTGCGCCTCGTCGTCGGCGTCAGTTTCCGCCCGGGTTTCTGCGGTCACCGGGTCGGACAAGCAGGGCGCACCCGACGAACAGGAGGCGGCACCGAGCACGGCGTCGCGGAGATGGCCGAGGTCAGCGGTGAGGGTGACGTACGCGGTGGCTCCCGCCCGTTCGGCGAGGCGGCGTTGCACCTCGCTCCAGGGTGCCGGCGAGGTGAGCACGACCGGAACCTGGGCCAGCCGTTCGTGGGCCCGCAGCGACCTCGTGAGATCCAGGGCGGTGGTGTCGGGGAGAACGAGGTCGGCCACCACGAGATCGGGAGAGAAGGTGCCCGCCGACCGGAGGGCCTGTGACGCCGTCGCGACCACCATCACGTCGAAGCCCAAGCGCCGGAGATGGAGGCGGACGCGGACTGACCGAGCCGGTTCGGCGTCGACGAGGAGGACTCGGGGTCGGGCTCCGGAGCGGGTTGGCGCCGTGGGGGCCGGCCCGAGGTGCGAGCGGACGGCCTGCACGAGTGCGTCGGCGTCGACGGGCTTGGCGAGGAGGTCGGTGAAGCCACTCGCCACCCCGTGGGCGGCGGCCTCTTCCGGAGCGCCCGTGAACACGATGATGGGGAGGGCAGCCGTGCGGGCCTCGGATCGGAGCCGTTGCACGACTTCGGTTCCCCGCATGTCGCTCAGGCAGAGATCGATCAGGACCAGATCCGGAACGTCGCTCCGGCACGTGTCGATGGCGGCCGCACCCCCGTCGGCCTCGACGACGTGCATGCCCTCGAGGCTGAGTGTTTCGCGAACGAAGGATCGGGTGGCCGGGTTGTCGTCGACGACGAGGACCGTGGCTTTCGTGGGGGTACGCAGGATCTCGCGCGGCCGATGGCGGTCCGGCTGATGCCTGACCCGAGCCTGCTGCGCCCCCACGGACGAGACCGTGTCCATGCTCGTATGCGCCCGCTTCCCCCGCTTGACCCCAGTTGTGGGCGGCCCCACCGAACCGTCTCCGGGTTTGTGTCGGCGCGAATGGGACGGATCTAAAGGGGAATCACAACGCCGGGCGAACACGCGTACGGGCGCGTCATCCCTCGGGCACGAGTCTCCCGATGCGGGAGAGGGCCTCGACGAGCAGGTCGGCGAGGAACGCGACCTCCTCGTCGGTGTTCCCCACGATGCGAATGACCATTCCGGGGACTTGCTTCGCCAGATCGATTCTGCGGGCGATCTCTTTGCGAGAGAATTCAACCCACCAGCCCGGAACCGCGGGAGCGTCTTCCACCGTGTCGTTTGTGGCCCCGCGGACGCGCCCTGGCTCGAGGGTGCCGGGCTCCACGTCGGGCACGGTCGCCTCTGGATCCGGGTGAGAGAGCCACTCAACGACCAGCGGGAGTTGGGGGGCGAGGCTGTGGGCGTCGTCGGAGGCCTCTTGCGGGAGGCCTCCGGCCCAGGCGATCTCGCACGTCACGTCGGGTGGGTATGTGATGGTCCCGGCGTACCGAGTCTCTGTGGGGCCACCGGGTGGGCACCCGTGATCTGACGCGAACTCCTCCTGCGCGTGCGCCGGGAGGCTGTCTCCCAAGACCGCGAGCACGATCGTCGAGGAGGCCGCGGTGAGCAGGATTCGGCCGAGCTTCAATCTGAGTTGACGTCGCATCGTGAGCTCCCTCGCCTGTCTCCTGAGGGGCATACGCCGGCGATGGGAGTTCCACGCGCCGCGACGACCGCTGAACCGGACAATTCTTCGGGCGCCGTCGGCGCCGGTGCGGAGCTTGTGCGTTCGGTGAGTTGTCGACCCTGGCTCAGCTCCCGAGCAGGCTCCACATGCGGTCGGCGATCCGGGTCAGCGCCCGGAGCTGGGTGCGCTCCCGAACCCGGAACGGGGGGCCCTCGCGGCCGAGCAGGAGCGTGGCCTCGTGTGAGGACAAGAAGGCCACGGCGAGGTCATCGGGCCCAGCCGTGCCGGCGGCGACGGCGTCCGACGCCGAAGTTCCGAGGGCGAGTGCGGCCACCATGCTCGGGTCGGGAAGCCCGCCCGCCGACGCCACCACCTCGCCACCGACCACCAGGGCTGACCAGTGGCCGATGAACTCGTCGAGGACGTGCGTGACCAGGATCTTCTGGAGGTGGGCGGCGTCGGCCGCTTCACAGAGCAGCGCCGCCGACTCGAGGGCGTCGATGCGGGCATCTGGATAGTGGTTGACGACGCGGACCTGCTCGATCGAGCACCCGTCCACCTGCTCGACCTCCCGGACCATGACGTCGAGGGCCTCGAGGTTGGGGAGGTTGACGGCGAACTCGTCGATGGCGACACCGTCGCCGCGCTCGAGGACGTCGATGGCGACGATGTCGCCCCGAACCGCGCCGATACGCGAGGCCACGAGACCGAGGGCCCCCGGGCGGTCGGCGAGCCAGACGCGGACGAGGGCGTGGACGGCTTCGGTCATGTCGGCAAGCGTACGGCCCCCCCGTGACGGGCGTGTTGCCGGACCACGACAAGGGGGGAATGGCGCGGGGGTGGGCACCCACCTTCCCGCGATCTACACCAGCAGGTCGTCGCGGACGCCGGTCGCCTCGATCAGGGCCTCGTCGATGGTGGTCGGGGATTCGGCGACGTGGACGAGGGCGTCCCCCTGGTTCACGAGGGGCTTGCGGAGGTGCCCGATGACGATGCCCTCGCTGCGGGCGCGGATCTTGGACGCCCCGGTCCCGAAGGCGTCGGCGACCGAGCCGACGACCTGTCCGGAGGTGACGGTGTCGCCCAGTCCGACCTCGAGCCGCAAGATGCCGCCGCGCCGAGCCCGCACCCACGTGCTGCGCGCCGTCGCCAGCGAGTCGGAACACGGCGGGGCGACCGCGCCGTCCCACATGCCCAGCTCGGCCATCACCCGCAGCACCCCGTCGACCCCGGCGTCCACCGCGAAGTCGTTGAAGCGGTTGGCCTCGCCGCCCTCGTAGAGCAAGACGTGGACACCGCGGGCGGTGGCGGCCTGGCGGAGCGAGCCGTCTCGGACGCGGGAGTGCAGCATGATGTCGGCGCCGAAGGCCTCGGCGCACCGGCGGATCTGCGGGTCCCGAAGGTCGCCCCGAACCTGGGGCAGGTTGGTCCGCGACCACGACCCGGTGTGGAGGTCGATGCCGTAGTCGCAGCGGCCCACCACCTCCTGCATGAAGAGGTGCGCCATCCGGGCGGCGAGTGGCCCGCGTGGTGACCCGGGGAAGCTGCGGTTGAGGTCGCGCCGGTCCGGAAGGTAACGCGACTCGTTCACGAAGCCGAAGACGTTCACGATGGGCACAGCGATGACCGCCCCCGCCAGGTTCCGAGCGTCGAGCGTCGAGGTGACGCGGCGGATGATTTCGACGCCGTTCAGTTCGTCGCCGTGAATCGCCCCCGAGAGAAAGAGCGTGGGGCCTGATCGGCGCCCGTTGATCACCACCACCGGCAGCGAGAGCCAGGTGTCGGTGGGCAGCCGTGCCATGGGGATGTCGAGCGCTCGACGCCGGCCGGGCGCGATCGTCTGCCCTCCGATGGTGACCGGAGTCGGGCGCCCCTGCCCGCGGGCAGGGTCAGCCGCGGGCGCGGTCACGCGTCTTGCCGGGGGCAGCGTTTTTCTCGATGAACTCGATGATCTTGCCCGCCACGTCGACCCCAGTGGTGGTTTCGACGCCCTCGAGCCCGGGGGAGGAGTTCACCTCCATCACGACGGGCCCGTGGCTCGACCGCAGGAGGTCGACACCCGCAACGTTCAGACCCATGGTCCGGGCGGCCCGCACCGCGGTCTTGCGCTCCTCGGGCGTGAGCTTCACCTTCGACCCCGTCCCGCCCTGGTGGATGTTCGATCGGAACTCGCCCTCGGCACCCTGACGCCTCATGGCGGCGACGACGCGACGCCCGATCACGAACGCTCGGATGTCGGCACCGCCGGCCTCGCCGACGAACTCTTGCACGAGCATGTTGCCGTCGAGTTGGCGGAAGGCCTGCATGACGGCTTCGGCGGCCTTGCGAGTCTCGGCCAGGACAACGCCCACGCCCTGGGTGCCCTCGAGGAGCTTGATGACGACCGGTGGTCCGCCGACCACCTCGAGCACGCCGGCGATGTCCTTGGTGGAGCGCGCGAAGCCCGTGACCGGGAGCCCGATCCCCGCACGCGCCAGGAGTTGAAGCGAGCGAAGCTTGTCGCGCGAGCGGGAGATGGCCTGGCTCTCGTTCACGGAATAGACGCCTGACACCTCGAACTGGCGAACAACGGCCGTTCCGTAAAAGGTCGCCGAGGCTCCGATCCGCGGGATGACGGCATCGAAGTCCTTCAGTTCCTCGCCTTGGTAGATCACGCTGGGGCGGCTGCGGGACGTGATGTTCATGTAGCAGCGCAGGTAGTCGATGACCCGCACCTCGTGCCCCCGCTCTTCGGCTGCCTCCCGGAGACGCCGGGTCGAGAAGAGGGAGGCCTTCCGGGAGAGGATGCCGATCCTCACGGCTGTGCCCCCTTCCTGGCGTCCTTCTTGGCGGCGAGCTTGCCAAGCCCGTTGCGCCGCCCGGTCACGTAGGACCGTCCGGCGTCCACGACGAACCGGCCCCGGATGGCCTGGCGGCCGAGGAGCATCCGGAACCCCATGGCGTCGCGGTTGGTCAGGGTGAGCTCGATGGGCCAGCGCTCGCCGCTCACCTCGATCGTCGTGAGGATGACCGGCCGGAGCTGCTCCTTCCCACCCGAATCGCGAATCAAGCGCTCGTCGTGGAGAGGGAGTTCGGCATGCACGGTCTCGCGGGTGCTGCGTTGCACCGGGTGGACCTTGAAGCGGACCCAGCGCCTGCCGTCACGGGCGAAGGTCTGGACGTCGAAGGCGTGGAGGGTTGACGAGCGTGCCCCGGTGTCGATCTTCGCCTTCAGGGCGTGCACGGCGAGATCGGGAAGGGCCAGCCACTCCCGCCAGCCGATGATGCGTAGGGGTTGTCGAGCACGAGTCACCAAGGAACACCGTCCGAGGTCGGATTCCTCCGAGTTGACTCCCGGGGTCAGTTCCCCAGAAGAGGCGCGATGCTACCGGTGGACCGTCGGTACGATCCCCACGTGTTGCGTCCTGGAAGCTGGACACGGCCAGCGGGTGCAAGACCCGTCCGGGTAGGCGTCGGAGCGCCCGGTAGCAGGCCCCGGTTCGTCGTCGAGAGGCAACGGGCTGAGCGGGGCGTCAAGAGCC
>JACPCJ010000096.1:0-37500 GCA_016179865.1 Actinomycetota bacterium
CGCACCGCAGAGCGGATCGCCGCCGACCGAAGTGATCGAGAGGAGACCACCTCGTGAGGGACTACACGTTCACGTCGGAGTCGGTGACCGAAGGTCACCCCGACAAGATGGCCGACCAGATCAGCGACGCCGTCCTCGACGCCATCTTGACGGAAGATCCGGAGGCTCGGGTGGCGTGCGAGACCCTCCTCACGACCGGCGTGGCCGTGGTGGCGGGCGAGATCTCCACGGTGGGTTACGTCGACATCGCCGCCATCGTGCGCGACACCATCGCCGGCATCGGGTACACCAGCTCCGACGTCGGCTTCGACGGTCGCACGTGCGGCGTCATGGTGGCCATCGACGAGCAGTCGCCCGACATCGCCGCCGGGGTCAATCAGGCCGAGGAGATGCGGGGCCATGAGACGAGCGACCCCTACGAGATCATCGGCGCCGGCGACCAGGGGATGATGTTCGGCTTCGCCTGCGACGAGACCGACGACCTCATGCCGGTGCCGATCTGGCTCGCCCACCGGCTGGCCCACCGGCTGGCCGAAGTGCGCAAGGCCGGTGTCATGCCCTACCTCCGCCCTGACGGTAAGACCCAGGTGACGGTCCAGTACGAGAACGGCATCCCCAAACGCCTCGACACCGTCCTCATCTCGACCCAGACCCAGCCCGGCATCGACGTGGGGACGCTCCTCAAGCCCGACCTCGTGGAGCACGTCATCAACCCCCTCGTGCCGCCGGGTCTCGACGCGGGCGACTTTCAGGTGCTGTGCAACCCCACCGGGGTATTCCACCTCGGGGGGCCCCACGCCGACGCCGGCCTCACCGGGCGCAAGATCATCGTGGATACCTATGGAGGCGCAGCCCCTCACGGAGGCGGCGCCTTCTCCGGGAAAGACCCGACCAAGGTCGACCGCTCGGCGGCCTACGCGGCTCGTCACGCCGCCAAGGCAATCGTCGCCGCCGGGATCGCCCGGCGCTGTCAGATCCAAGTGGCGTATGCCATCGGCCGCGCCCACCCGGTGTCGCTCATGGTCGACACCTTCGGAACCTCCGAGATCGACCCCGAGAAGCTGTCGGGGCTCATCCTCGACCACTTCGACCTCCGGCCCGGCGCCATCATCGACCGGCTCCGGCTTCGCCGGCCGATCTACAGGAAGACGGCCGCCTACGGGCACTTCGGGCGCGGCGAGGAGAAGGAGTTCACCTGGGAGCAGGTCGCCGACGTGGCCGACGAACTCCGCTCGGCGGCCGAGGCACTGGCGTAGGCCCTCGTTCTTGACGGCGAATCCCGCACATACCGCGGAATCCGCCGTCAAGAATTCCGATGCCCTCCGTGTGTGCCGGGTCCTTCCCGATCTGCCCGCGGTCGAGCGCGGCTTCGACTACCTGGTGCCCGACGCCTGGGCCGGGGTCGTTGGCGTTGGATCGATTGTTCGCGTCGCCCTTCGGGGCCGGCGCGTCCGCGGCTGGGTCATCGAGGACGCCGTCGTACCCGAGGCTCCGCTTGACCGGCTGCAACCCCTGCTCAAGGTGTCGTCGGACGGGCCCCCGGCAGAACTGGTCGAGCTGAGTGCGTGGGCGGCCTGGCGCTGGGCCGGGCCCCGGGTGGCGTTCTTGCGTGCCGCGTCACCGCCCAACAACGTGACGCCCGGAACGTGCGGGCAGGCTCGGGGACCGACCGCCCCGTCGGAGCGAGAGAAGCCCGCCGACGACCCGGCTGACGACCCCGACGTGGAAGCGCTGGCCATGCGGGGGCGCGAACTCACTCACGGCGTCGTCCGCTGGCCCCCCGCCGCCCGCTGGGCCGAACTCCTCCGACGTCTTGTCGCGCCCGACGGCTCGACGGTCGTGGTCATCCCCGACGCCGTTCGCGCCGAAGCTCTGGCTCGCCACCTCAACCGGTCAGGGCGCCGCGCCCTCCTCGTGCGCGGCGACGACCCCGGCGCGGTGCGTACGGCGGCGTGGGTCGAGGCGAGCGCCGGGAACTGCGTGGTCGTGGGCGGCCGGCTCGCCGCCTGGGCGCCGGTCCCCGACGCCCGAGCCTTCGTGCTGGTCGACGACGCCGACGAGGCCCTGAAGGACGAGCGCGCGCCCACGTGGCATGCCCGCGAGGTGGCGGCCGAGCGGGCCGCTCGCGGCGGCGCCCGGCTCACGGTGGCGTCCCCGGCGCCAACCGTCGAGGCCCTCCAGATCGGCGTCGTCGTGGCGCCTTCCCGAGTCACGGAGCGACGGGGGTGGGGTCGCCTGATGGTGGTCGACCGCCGGGAAGAGGCGCCGGGAATGGGAATGTTCTCTCCCGAACTCACCGAGTTGCTCCGCCGGACGGTGGCCCGAGCGGCCCCACAGAGCGGACAACAGGCGCCATCCCAGCGCGCGCTGTGCGTCCTCAACCGCAAAGGCCGGGCGCGGCTCCTGCGCTGCGACGCCTGCCGCGAGCTCGTGCGGTGCGAGGCATGCGGTGCCGCCGTCGGGGAGGAGACGCGGGGCCTGGTGTGCAGGGTGTGCGCCACCGAGCGTCCGCGGGTTTGCGCCCACTGCGCCAGCACTGTCCTCCGGCGCCTCCGCCCCGGCGTCCAGCGAGTCGCGGAGGAGGCGGCCGCCCTCTTGCCACGCGTGGCGGTCGCCGAGATCGCAGGTGCGCCGGCACCAGCGACCGAACTGCCCGATGCGCCCGTGCTGGTTGGGACCGAGGCGGTGCTCCACCGAGCGGGCGACGCAGGGCTGGTCGCCTTTCTCGACTTCGACCAGGAGCTGCTCGCCCCTCGCTTTCGGGCCCCGGAGGAAGCCCTCTGGCTCCTCGTGCGGGCGCGCCGGGCAGCGGGGTCCCGGGGGGTTGTGCTCGTGCAGACGCACCTCCCCGACCACGAAGTGATCGCGTCGGCCCGCGAGGGCGACCCACAGGTGGTCACCGAAGCGGACGCCGCCCGCCGTCGCCAGCTTGGGCTGCCCCCGTTCGGTGCCATGGCGCTCGTCGAAGGGGAGGCCAAGGCCCTCGCCGCCCTGCGCGTGGAGCTCAGTGCTATTCCCGGCGTCGCCTTCTCCGAGGTGCCCGGCACTCTCCAAGGCAGGGCGAAGGCGATCGTCCGCTCTCCGAGCGCTGATCACCTGTGCGACGCCCTGGCCGCAGCGGCACCCGCGGCTCGGGCCGCCGGCCGCCTCCGCATCGAAGTCGATCCGTTACGCCTCTGACACACGCAGCGGCGTTGTAAGTTCCCCGCAATGCAGATCCGCACCTGGGGCGATCCGGTCCTCCGCCAGCCCGCGGCCCCCATCGAGAACATCGACGACACGCTTCTCAAGCTCGTCGATGACATGCTCCAGACCATGTACGACGCCCCCGGGGTTGGCCTCGCCGCCCAGCAGGTGGGCGTGCTCCAGCAGGTGTTCGTATACGACATCGGCGAAGGCCCGGGCGTGCTCTTCAACCCGGAGATCGTCGAAACCAGCGGGGAGTGGATCTACGAGGAGGGCTGCCTGTCGGTGCCGGGCCTGTTCTTCCCGATCACGCGGGCTGAAGAAGTCCACATCCGGGGCCTCGACCTCGACGGCAACCCGGTCTCGTTCGAGGGCCACGAACTCCTGGGCCGGGTCTTCCTCCACGAGACCGACCACCTGCACGGCCAGCTCCTGCTCGATCGCCTCGACAAGGCCACCCACAAACAGGCCATGCGCGCCCTGCGCGAGCGGGCCATGGCCCAGAATTCTTAAGGAGCCTGCCAGTGCGGGTCGTCTTCCTCGGGACCCCGATCGAGGCCGCCGAGGCGCTGCGGGCGGTCCACGGCGCCGGCCACGACGTCGCCCTCGTGGTCACGCAGCCCGACCGCCGGCGAGGACGGGGCAGCGAGGTCGGCCCCAGCCCGGTGAAGCAGGCCGCCGAGGAGCTCGGCCTCCCCGTCCTGACGCCGGAGCGCTCGTCGGAAATCGTCGACGACCTTCGCGCGTCGGGGGCCGTGCTGGGAGCCGTGGTCGCCTTCGGCCAACTCCTTCCGCCAGCGGTGCTCGAGGCCTTGCCCGGCGGCTATGTGAATGTGCACTTCTCGCTCCTCCCGCGCTGGAGGGGCGCCGCCCCTGTGGAGCGCGCCATCCTGGCGGGCGACTCCGAGACCGGCGTGGCCCTCATGCAACTCGAAGAGGGGCTCGACACGGGGCCGGTGTACTTCTCCGAGCGGGTCTCAATCGGTGACGAAGAGACGGCTGGGGAATTGAGGCACCGGCTTTCGACCATCGGCGCCGACCTCCTCGCCACCCACATCGAGGAGATCCCCGACGCCGTGCCGACGCCCCAGGACGGGGAACCGAGCTACGCGAAGAAACTGACCCCCGAGGAGTTCTGCCTGGACTGGGCCGAGCCGGCCGAGGTGCTGGCCCGGGTGGTACGCGCCGGAAACCCCAACCCGGGGGCCTGGACGGCGGCAGCCGGTCGGCGCCTGAAGATCCTCCGGGCGCGGGTGGGAGCGGCGAGGGCCACCGCGTCCCCGGGAAGCCTGCTCGCCGGACCGACGGTGGCAACCGGCTCCGGGGTGCTCGAACTCATCGAAGTGCAGGCCGAGGGGAAGCGACCGGGCCCGGCTGGTGAGTGGTACCGAGGCCTCCGTGGGGTGGACCGACTCGGTGAGTGAACGGCATCGCCGGAGGGGGTCGGTAGGATCGCCCCGGTGACAGTCAAGATCGCTCCCTCGATCCTGTCGGCAAACTTCGCTCGCCTGGCCGAGGAGATCGACCGCGTCCGTCCCGAGTCCGACCTCCTGCACGTCGACGTCATGGACGGGCACTTCGTTCCCAACCTGACCATCGGCCCCCCCGTCGTCGCCTCCCTGCGCGAGCACACCGACCTCTATCTCGACTGCCACCTCATGGTCGACAACCCCGGTGATCTGCTCGACGACTTCGCCAAGGCCGGAGCGAGCGGCTGCACCGTGCACGTCGAGCTCGGCGACCCGACGCCCCTGATCGCGAGGATGCGAGACCTCGGGCTGGGGGTCGGGCTCGTGCTGAACCCGCCCACCCCGGTTTCTGCGGTCGAGGCATACCTCGACGCCATCGACCTCCTCCTCGTGATGAGCGTCAACCCCGGGTGGGGAGGGCAAGCTTTCATCCCGGAGGTTCTCGAAAAGGTCCGCGCCGCTCGGAGCCTGATCGACGGCGCCGGTCTCGCGGTGGAAATCGAAATTGACGGCGGCATCAGTGCCGACACGGCCGCGGCAGCCGCAGAAGCCGGAGCCGACATCTTCGTGGCCGGAAGTGCGATCTTCCACGCCGACGACCCGTTGGCCAGCGCGCGCCGGATTCGCGAGCAGGCGCTCAGCGGCGGGGGGGGCTAGATGGCCGACGCCGTACTCATCGTCGACGACGACGCCGACATCCGCCGCTTCCTCGGGCTCACGCTGCGCCACGACGGCTTCGAGGTCCACGAGGCGGTCGACGCCGACGACGCCCTCGAGCAGGCGCGCGCCATCGATCCCGACGTGATCCTCCTCGACGTCATGATGCCGGGCGTCGATGGCTACGAGGTGTGCCGGCGGCTGCGCGCCGATCCCCGCACGCAGGAGACCCCGGTGATCTTGCTGACGGCGAAGGGGCGCGCCGAAGACAAGATCCGCGGTCTCGACGTGGGAGCCGACGACTACGTCGTCAAACCCTTCGACCCCGAAGAGCTGGTGGCGCGGGTCAACAGCGTGCTGCGGCGGTCGAGGGCCCTCCGCGACGTCTCGCCCCTCACCGGTCTCCCCGGAAACAAGCGCATCGACGCCGAGCTCCGGCGCCTGGTGTCGGAGGCGGGCAGCGGGTTTGCGGTGCTCTATGCCGACCTCGACGACTTCAAGGTCTACAACGACCACTACGGCTTCATGCGCGGCGACGAGGTCCTCCGGTACACGGCCGAGGTGATCCGCACCGCCCTGGAGCGGCACCCCTCGGCGCGCAACTTCCTCGGCCACCTCGGCGGAGACGACTTCATCGCCGTCACCTCTCCAGATCTGGTCGAGGAGGTGTGCCGCGAGATCTGCCAGACGTTCGACCGCGGCATCGCCGAGTTCTATGACGCCGAAGACGCCGAGCGGGGCTACGTCGAGGCCGTCGACCGCTACGGCGAGCGAAGGCAGGTGCGGCCGGTGTCGATCTCAGTCGGCGTCGCCACCACCGCCCACCGCGATCTCCAGACCCAGTGGGAGATCTCGGCCGTGGCTACGGAAATGAAGCACCTGGCCAAGGGGGTCGAGGGGTCGCGCTACGAGATCGACCGCCGGCGTGGCTTCGAACGTGGCCACGACCGCGACGAGGACTGATCGCCACGCCCTCGGCCAAGGTGCTCACGGTCTCGGACGGTGTCGTCGCCGGCAGTCGAACCGACACGGCGGGCCCGGCGCTCGTCGAGGCGCTCATGGAGTCCGGGTTCGACGTGGTCGACACCGCGGTTTCGTCTGACGGCGTTGACGAGGTGGCAGCGGCTCTGACCACCCTGACCGAGGGCTTCAACGGCGTCGTGGTGGCGACCGGGGGCACTGGATTCGGCCCGCGCGACCTGACCCCCGAGGCCACCCGGCGCGTGATCGACCGGGAGGCGCCTGGCCTGGCCGAGGCGATGCGAGCCGCGTCGCCGTCGCCCCACGGGATGCTGTCTCGGGGCGTCTGCGGTGCCCGGGGCCAGGCCGTCGTCCTGAACGTGCCGGGCTCTCGCTCCGGCGCCCTCGAATGCCTCGCCGCAGTGCTGCCGGCGCTTCCGCACGCCCTGGAGCTCCTGGCGGGTGAGACCGCGCACTCGTAGTGCCGGATGTTCGGCTCTGAGCGCCGTTCGATCCGGCAAAAGGACAGCGTACCGGTCGTTCCTCGCACGATAGTGGTGCAAACGACCGGTCCGTGATACCCTGACTCAACAGTCAACAAGCACAAGAAACGTCGTCCTCGGGAACGGGTGAAATTCCCAACCGGCGGTATCTGCTTGCGCCCGCAATCGAGCGAGAGCAGGAGCCCGCGAACCCACTGGCGGCCGGAGATCCGGTCACCCGTGGGCCGACCAGGTGCAAGGCCTGGGCCGACGGTGAGAGTCCGGATGGGAGAGGACGCGGCGGGGCGCCTCGCGCGCGGGAAGGTTCGCGCGTGACGACGCCTGCGGCCGTCCTGTCTCGGCTCCCGAAACGGCGTGAACGGCGTGAACGGGAGGAGCGGGTGGTCGAACACCCCGACGTCACCGCCATGCGTCGAGCCATCGAACTCGGCGAGCGCGGCCGCCTCAGCCTGTCCGGCACCGACCCATGGGTCGGCTGCGTCCTCGTCGCCGACGGCCAGGTGGTGGGGGAGGGTGGTCACGACCGCGACGGCGGACCGCACGCGGAGGCCGTTGCACTGGAGCAGGCGGGGCGGCGGGCCCGCGGCTCAACCGCCTACGTCACCCTCGAGCCCTGCAACCACGAAGCTCGCACCCCGCCCTGCACCGAGGCCCTCATTTCGGCGGGAGTGGCATGCGTCGTCGTGGGCGTCACCGACGCCGACCCCCGGGTTCAGGGCGAGGGCGTCGACCGGCTGCGAAACGCGGGGATCACGGTCGAGGTCGGGGTCGCCGCCACCGAAGTCTTCGATTCCCTGCGTCCCTACCTCCACCACCGGGCCGCGGGCAGGCCCTGGTGCGTCCTCAAGGCGGCCGTCAGCCTCGACGGCCGTACGGCGGCGGTCGACGGAACGTCTCAGTGGATCACTGGCCCCGACGCCCGCGCCGACGGTCATCGGCTGCGAGCTCTTTCCGACGCCGTCGTCGTCGGCTCGGGCACCGCCCTTGCCGATCGGCCTGCCCTCACCGTCCGCGACTTCGACCCCCGACCCTCGGAGCCCCCGCTGCGCGTCCTCCTTGACGCGCGCGGACGCGTGCCTGCCGTGGGCCCGCTCTTCGAGGTCGACGTTGCCCCCACCCTCATCATGACGACCGCCGCCGCCGACCCCGATGCCGTGCGGGAGTGGAAGGGCGCAGGGGCCGAAGTCGTCGAGCTGGAAGGCAGTCCCGCCGGGGGAGTGGACCTCGAATCAGCCCTCCGTGTGCTCCACGAACGCCGCGTGCTCCAGGCGCTGGTCGAGGGCGGAGCGGCGGTTCACGGCTCCCTCGCCGCCGCCGATCTCGCCGACGAGGTTGTCCTGTACGTGGGTGGGTCGGCACTGGGACCCGGGGGCCGGCCTCTCTTCGATGGCCTCTCGGTGCCCACCCTCAGCGACGCGCTCAGGTGGTCCCTCACCGACGTCGCCCGCGTCGGCACCGACGCCCGCATCACGTGGCGGCGGGCGGTCTGATGTTCACGGGGATCGTGGAGGAGCTCGGCCGGGTGCGGTCCGTCACCCCCAACGAAGGGGGGGCGCGCATCGAGATCGAAGGCCAAGCCACGCTCGCGGGCCTGGTGGTCGGCGGCTCGGTCGCGGTCAACGGATGTTGCTTGACGGCGGTGGAGATCTCCGAAGGGGCGTTCTCCGCCGACGCCGTCTCCGAAACGCTCAGCCGCACATCACTGGGGCGCCTCGCCGCCGGCGACGCCGTCAACATCGAGCGCCCCTTGCGCGCCGACGGGCGGCTCGACGGCCATATGGTCCAGGGCCACGTCGACGGCGTCGGGGTCCTGGAGGCTCGTGAGCACCTGCCCGATGGATCGTTCGCCGTGCGCGTCTCAGCGCCCCCCGCGCTCGTTCGCTACATCGTCGAGAAGGGCTCGATCGCCGTCGACGGCGTGAGTCTCACCGTTGTGGGCGTCGACGAGGAGGGTTTCAGTGTGGCCCTCATCCCACATACCGCGGAAGTCACGACGCTCGGCCACAAGCCGGTCGGCGCCGAGGTCAACCTGGAAGTCGATGTCGTCGCCAAGTACGTGGAGCGACTGACCCGTCCCTGGCGCGAAGACCGCTAGGGCGAAGAGAGGAGCACGCCGTGCCGTTCGCAAGCGCCGAAGCGGCGATCGAAGCCGTTCGCCGGGGCGACCTGGTCGTCGTGGCCGACGACGCCGACCGCGAAAACGAGGGCGACCTCATCATGGCGGCCGAGAAGGCGACCCCCGAGAAGATCGGATTCATGGTGCGCCACACGAGCGGCGTCATCTGCACGCCCTTGCCGGGGGAGCGGCTCGACGAGCTGCAGCTGCCGCTCATGGTCGCTGAGAACACGGAATCCATGCGGACCGCCTTCACCATCTCGGTAGACGCCCGCTCCGGCGTGACCACGGGAATCTCCGCCGCCGACCGTTCGGCCACCATCCAGGCCCTGATCGACCCTGCCACCCGGCCCGACGATCTGGCGCGCCCCGGTCACATCTTCCCGCTGCGGTATCGGGAGGGCGGGGTGCTCCGCCGAGCTGGACACACGGAGGCCTCCGTCGACCTCGCCCGGCTCGCCGGGCTCTATCCGGCGGGCGTGCTCTGCGAGATCGTCACCGACGATGGCATGCCCGCGCGTCTTCCGCACCTGGAGCGGTTCGCGGAAGAGCACCACCTGGTGATGATCTCGATCGAGGACCTCATCCGGTATCGCCGCCAGCACGAGAAGCTCGTCCGCCGCATCGCCGAGGCCCGGATCCCAACCGCCTACGGCGCCTTCATCGCCTACGGCTACGAGTCGGTGCTGGAGGGCGACCACCACGTGGCCCTCGTGCGCGGCGAGGTGGCGGGGCGGCAGAACGTGCTCGTCCGCGTGCACTCCGAGTGTCTGACCGGCGACGTGTTCGGCTCACTGCGGTGTGACTGCGGCGTCCAGCTCGACGCCGCCCTGCGACAAATCGCCGAGGAGGGGTTCGGCGTCGTCGTCTACCTTCGGGGCCACGAGGGGCGAGGCATCGGCCTCTCACACAAGCTCCGCGCCTACAGCCTCCAAGACCAGGGCCGCGACACGGTCGAGGCCAACCTCGAACTCGGTTTCCCGGCCGACTCCCGGGAGTATGGAATTGGTGCCCAGATGCTTGCCGACCTCGGGATCACGACCATGCGGCTGATGACCAACAACCCGGCCAAGTACACCGGCCTCTCGGGATACGGGCTCGAGATCGTCGAGCGGGTGTCGATCCAGGCGCATCCCAACGACGAAAACATCACCTACCTGCGGGCCAAGCAGGCCAAGCTGGGTCACATGCTCGACCTTCCCTTTGAGGAAGCCCCGGTGCTGAGCGAAGAGACCGACGGTCCATCCCTGACCGACGGCACCGGTGGTGGTGCATGAAGGCGTCGCCCGAGTTCGGCGACGCCGACGGCGGCGGGCTGCGGATCGGCGTGGCAGCCGCGATGTTCAACGGCACCATCACCGAAGCGTTGCTCAAGTGGTGCCGCGAGGGCCTGCTCCACTCCGGCGTATCCGACGCGGACATCATCGTCGAATGGGTGCCGGGTGCGTTCGAGCTGCCGTTGGCCGCACGGGTCTTCGCCATCGACGGCGGAGTCGACGCCGTGGTCTGCCTCGGGGCCGTGATCCGCGGCGACACGGCGCACTTTGAATACGTGGCGGGCGAGGCGGCTCGGGGCATCCAGGAGGTCGCGCTCGAAACCGGGGTCCCGGTGATGTTCGGTGTGCTGACGACCGACACCGTGGAGCAGGCTGAGGAGCGATCTCGCGATGACGAGACCAACAAGGGCTACGAGGCCGCACGCGGCGCCGTTCACATGGCCCGGGTGCTCGAGCGCATCCGGGGCGGGGCCTGAGGCCGGGGCCGAAGACGAGCACGGGAGCGGACGGGAAGAAGGGCAAGGGATGCTGTCGATCGCACTGCCGAAGGGCTCGCTGGAGGAGCAGACACTCCGCCTCTTCGAGGAGGCCGACCTCCCAGTCGTCCGGTCGTCCGACCGCGACTACCGGCCGTCGATCGACGACCCTCGCATCTCTGAGGTTCGCGTCCTGCGACCCCAAGAGATCCCCCGCTACGTGTCGGAGGGCTTGTTTGACCTGGGCATCGCGGGCCGGGACTGGATCGAGGAGACCGGCGCCGACGTCGTCACGCTGACGGAACTGCGCTACTCGAAGGTGAGCCAGCGCCCCGTGCGCATCGTCGTAGCGGTGCCGCGTGAGTCGTCGGTCGAGGGCGTGGCCGACCTGCAAAGCGGGGTGCGGGTGTCCACCGAGTTCCCGGTGCTCACTGAGCGCTTCTTCCGCGAGCACGGCATCGAGGCCGACATCCGCCTCTCGTACGGCGCCACCGAGGCCAAGGTGCCCGACATCGTCGACGTCATCGTCGAGCTCACCGAGACCGGGTCGTCGTTGCGGGCCGCCGGGCTGAAGATCGTCGGCGAGATCCTCACGTCCTACACCGAACTGTTCGCCAATCCCGCCGCCCACGCCGACCTCGAGAAGCGCAAGGCCATGGAGCAACTCACGACGCTCCTGACCGGCACTCTCGAGGCGCGCGGACGCGTCCTGGTCAAGCTCAACGTCGACGAAGCCAAGCTCGACGACGTCATCGCCGTCATGCCCTCGCTGAAGGCCCCCACCATCAACCAGCTCTATGGCGCCGGCGCGTACGCCGTCGAGGCCGTGGTGCCGAAGTCCGAGATCAACACGCTGATCCCGGCCCTGAAGGACCACGGCGCAACCGACATCATCGAGCTCCCGATCTCCAAGATCGTTCACTGAGGCCTGCCCGTGCGCGGTCACGTCGTGACGTTCGACGAGCACCGCGGGCTCGGAGAGATCGAGGGCGACGACGGCCTGTTCTATCCGTTTCACTGCACGCAGATCGCCGACGGAACCCGCACCGTCGACGTCGGCGCCGCCGTCACCTTCGAGGTCGCAGCGGGACCACTCGGTCGGTGGGAGGCCACCGAGATCGCGAAGTTCGCGTGAGCCCCGTTCTTGGGTTCTTTGTTGCGCCCAGGGCGCAACAAAGAACCCAAGAACGGGTCAGGTGTCGGCGTCCTCGCTGACCCGCACGTACGCCAGCCGGATGTTGGTGAGGGCCGCGCGCAGGGGCTCGGCGTGATCGCCGAGGCGGTCGATGGTTCCTTCCACGAGCGACCAGAGGGAGTCGATCGCCAGCTTCGCTTCTTCCAGGTTGGGCGCGTGCTCTTCGTCGTCGAGCCCGAGGTGGAGGACGGCAAGCTGCCACAGTCCGATGGCGTGGTTGGCGACAATGTCCCGAACGGGCGTCGACAGGAGTTCGTCTCGGATTCGGTTCAGCTCCTGGCGCGCTCGGACCTGCTCCTCGTCCTCGTCCTCGACCTCGACCTCGGGCTCATCATCGCCGGGTGTCCAAAGCGTGCTCATCGCTGGTATCCTCACACCTCGAACAATCGAGAGGGAAGCGGGGACCTGCGAGGAATCGGAGAGCCCCCCACCCAGCCGCTGAAATTCATGAGCGAGTCTGGGTTGTTCCGGTCCGGCCCCCGGTAATGCATGGGCTGGAGACGGCGGGCTTCCCTGTCCGCCGTTTTTCGCGCCCAGCGAAGCCGGCGGCCACGACAACCTGCGCCGCCAGCGGCGGCCGAGACAAAGGAGACACAGAAGAAGGTGCGGTCATCGCAGTAGACGACGCCAGGTTCAACGAGCAGATCCGGGCCCGGGAGGTCCGGCTGATCTCGGAGACCGGCGAGCAACTCGGCGTCACCCCGACCTCTGAGGCGCTCGACTACGCCCGCAGCAAGGATCTCGACCTGGTCGAGGTTGCTCCGGGTGCAGCGCCTCCGGTGGCCCGGGTGATGGACTTCAAGAAGTACCTCTACGACCAGCAGCAACGGCGTAAGGAAGCGCGGAAGAAGCAGACCCACGTTTCCATCAAGGAGATGAAGTTCCGGCCCAAGATCGACCGGCACGACTACGCCACCAAGGTCAGGCACGTGGAGCGCTTCCTCCATGAAGGGTCGAAGGTCAAGCTGACGATCATGTTCCGCGGTCGCGAGGTCTCGCACCCGGAGCTGGGGAAACGGATCCTCGATCGGGTGGCCGAAGAGGTCGAGGACTTCGCCGAGGTCGAGCACTACCCCCGCATCGACGGCCGCAACATGACCATGGTTCTTGCCCCGGTGAAGGACGGCCGCCGGCGACGGCGAGTCTCGGTGCCGGAGGAAGCGCCCGTGACGGCCGCGGCGGCAACAGAGAACGACGAGCCCGCGCTGGACGGGCAAGGCGGCGGCGACGCCGCAACAGAAGCGGGTGGCGACGCCGAAACGGAGGCGAGCGTCACCGCCGAGGACACGACCGAGCCGACCCCAGCGCAGGACGCGACAGAGGAAGCAAGTCCCGCCGACGAAGATCCGGCCGGATAGGAGCACAGCCACATGCCCAAGATGAAGACCCACCGGGCCTCTGCCAAGCGATTCAAGTCGACCGGCAGCGGTCGGATCCTCCGCCGGCGCGGCTTCCGGGCCCACCTGTTGGAAAAGAAGCCCACGAAGCGAACCCGACGCCTCGGCCGTCCGGCCGAGGTCACCGGAGGGCAGCGCCGCCACGTCCGGCGGGCGCTGGGCAAGTAGAAAACCGTCCCGCCCCACGGCGGATCGATTTCGGGAGCCACGATGGCACGGGTCAAGCGGTCAGTTCATTCGAAGAAGCGACGGCGGAAGGTCCTTGAGCGCGCCGAGGGGTACTCGGGAGCGCGCAGCCGACGTCTACGCGTCGCCAACGAGCAGGTCATGCACTCGCTCCAGTACGCGTATCGCGATCGCCGGGTCCGCAAGCGCGAGTTCCGGCGCCTCTGGATCGCCCGGATCAACGCCGCCTGCCGGGAGCGGGGGATGCCGTACTCGCGCTTCATCTCCGGGCTGAAGTCGGCGGGCATCGAGGTCGACCGCAAGATCCTCGCCGATCTGGCCGTCCGCCAGCCCGAGGCCTTCGACGGTCTCGTCGAGCGAGCCCGTCAGGCACTCGAGGCCGCGTAGCCTGACCGGTCAGGGTGCTGACGCGCTCGGCCCGCGGAGCGCCGTCGTCCGGCGGGTTCGCCGCCTGATCGAAAAGCGGTCGGCGCGCGACGAAGCCGGCGTGCTGGTCATCGAGGGCGTCCGCGGGGTCGCTGCTGCGTTCGACGCCGGCGCCGCCGTCGAACAGATGCTCGTCGAACCGGACGCTCCGGCTGACCTGGTTCGGCAGGCTGTGGCGTGTGGTGCCGACGTGGTGACCGTGACACCCGGAGTCGTCGAGAGGCTGTCTGACACGATGACCCCGCAAGGCGTCATCGCGGTCGCTCGGGCGCCCGATCGGGTATTGACCACGCTCTCTGATCTGTCCCTTGCCGTGGTGCTTGCCGACGTACGCGATCCCGGGAACGCGGGCACCATCGTGCGAGCCGCCGAAGGCGCCGGTGCCTCGGCGGTAATCTTCTGTCGCGGCTCCGCCGACGCGTTTGCGCCCAAGGTTGTGCGGGCGGCGGCCGGGGCGATCTTCCACGTTCCGGTCGTCCGGGGCGACCACCCAGGGGAGGTACTCGACGTGCTCGCTGAGCGGGGTGTGCGCCGCCTCGGCACCGTGGCCGAAGGGGGAGAGCCCTATGACCACGTCGACTGGTCCGTCCCCTCTGCGCTCGTCCTCGGAAACGAGGCCTGGGGTGTACCCACCGACGCCGCTCGTGGCGTCGACGCCTGGGTGACCATCCCGCTGCACGGCCGCTCCGAGTCGATCAACGTGGCCATGGCCGCGTCGGTGCTGCTCTTCGAGGCAAGCCGTCACGCCCGAGGGGGAACGTGAACCCCTTCGACGACCTGCCCGACGCCGTCCTCGTCCTCGACCAGGATCGCAGGGTCGAGGAGGTGAACGCCGCCGCGTGTGCACTGCTCGGCGTCGATCGCTCGCGGCTCGTGGGGTCGCCGGCGGACGAGGTGCTCGACCCCCGCGGGCGTGACGGGGCGCCCGTGTGGGCCAACGGCTGGCCGGCCGCGACCAGGCTCGCCAGCGTTCACGGGATTCCGGAGCAGACCGTGCAGGTTTGCCGGGGCGACGGCAGCCAGGTCCGGCTCGCAGTCACGGGCCGATACCGGCGCGACGAGCAGGGCCGCCTCAGGGGAGTCGCGCTCGTCCTGCGTCCGGTTCGGCGTCGCGACGCCGAGGCGGCAAGCGGCATCGAAGTCGTCTCCACGGTGTCGCACGAGCTGCGGTCGCCTCTGACTTCTGTCAAGGGGTTCACCTCGCTGATGCTGAACCGGTGGGACCGCCTCAACGACACCCAGAAGCGCGAGATGATCGAGCAGGTTCACATCGACGCCGACCGTGTGACGCGTCTCGTCACCGAGCTGCTTGACATCAGCCGCCTCGAAACGGGCCGGCTCAAGCTCCGACGGAGGATGATCGAGCTCCCGCCCCTCATCGAGAAGGTTGTCGCCGACGTCCACCATCTGCATCAAGGCCTCACCCCCCGGGTCGTCATCGCGGAATCCGTTCCCGAGGTCTACGCCGACCCTGACAAGATCATGCAGGTGCTCACCAACCTCGTGGAGAACACCGGCAAGTACGCCGACGGGCAGGGTGTTGAGGTTCGTCTCAGCCCTTCGAGTGACGGGTCCGAAGTGAGGATCGCCGTCCATGACGAGGGCCCCGGCATCCCCGGTGACGACCTCGAGCGAGTGTTCACGAAGTTCTATCGATCGGGTGAGGGTCGACCCACGGGCTCTGGTCTCGGCCTGTACATCGCCCGCGGCCTGGTGGAGTCCCACGGCGGGCGGATGTGGGTCGAAAGCGAGCCGGGCCAGGGCTGCACGTTCGTGTTCACCTTGCCCTCCGGAGTGCCTGAAGAACTCGAGGTCGAGGGGCCCGATGACCGCGAGTGATCTCATCGCCCGGCTCGACGCCGAACGGGGGGCTGCCGACGAGGCCATTCGCGCGGCGCGGTCCGCGGCCGAGGTCGAGGAGCTCGACCGGCGATTTCTGGGGAAGGCATCGGTGGCGGCGAGCGTCAAGGAGCAGATCAAAGGGCTTGACACCGCCGATCGACCTGGGGTGGGGAAGGCCCTGAACGAATTCCGCACGGCGGTCGAGGCGCTCCTCCAGGGGGAGCGCGAGCGGCGGGCGGGCGGTGACGGCGACCGACTGGGATCTGAGCGCATCGACGTCACTCTTCCTGGCCGCGGACCCACCCGCGGCCACCTCCACCTCGTGACCCAGGTCCAGCGGGAACTCGAGGATCTCTTCGTCGGATTCGGCTATCGCGTCGCAGAAGGCCCCGAGGTCGAGACCGACTGGAACAACTTCGGCGCCCTCAACATCCCCGAGGCCCACCCGGCGCGCTCGATGTGGGACACGCTCTACGTACGACTCGGCGAGCCGGAGCAGGTCCTGCTCCGGACGCACACCTCTCCGATGCAGATCCGCGTGATGCAGGCGCAGGAACCCCCCGTGTACATCGTCATGCCGGGGCGCTGTTACCGGAAGGAGACGCTCGACGCCCGCCACTCGCCGATGTTCCACCAGATCGAGGGGCTCGTCGTTGACCGCGGGATCACCTTCGGCGACCTCGCCGGAACCATCGAAGCGTTCACCGAGGCCTACTTCGGCGCCGGCCACCACGCCCGGCTGCGGCCGTCGTACTTTCCGTTCACGGAACCCTCGGCCGAGTTCGAGGTGACCTGCATCTTCTGCGAGGGCTCCGGATGCGGGACCTGCTCGCAGAGCGGCTGGATTGAGCTCGGCGGCTGCGGCATGGTCGACCCCAACGTCTTCACCGCCGTCGGTTACGACCCCGAGGAATGGTCGGGCTTCGCCTTCGGGTTCGGCCTGGAGCGGATGGCGATGATTCGCTTTGGGATCGACCACATCAAGACGTTCTACGAGAACGACGTCCGCTTCCTGAGTCAGTTCTGAGGCCGGCCTGATGCGCGTCCCGCTGTCCTGGATCCGAGAGTTCGCGCCGGTCGAGGCGGCGCCGTCTGCCGTCGCCGACGCCCTCAACGAGATCGGGCTCATCGTCGACGCCATCGAAGCACCGGGCCGCGACATCGGCGGCGTCGTCGTCGCCCGGGTACTCGAAGTCGTCGACCACCCCGACGCCGACAAGCTCACCCTGGTCGACGTGGACTTCGGTCAGGGCCAATCGCGAGTCGTGTGCGGCGCGCGAAACCTTGCCCCTGGCGATGTGGTGCCGTACGCGCCCCCGGGAGCCACGCTTCCTGGAGGGCTCAAGCTCGAGCGGCGAAAGATCCGAGGTCAAGAGTCCGACGGCATGCTCTGCTCGGCCGCCGAACTCGGCTTGGGCGACGACCACACCGGGATCCTGCACCTGGGTCCGTCGGCTCCGCTGGGTGGCGACGTCCGCGAGGTGCTCGGCCTCGACGACGTGGTCTTCGAACTCGACATCACCCCCAACCGGCCCGACGCCATGTCGGTGGTCGGGGTCGCCCGCGACCTCGCGGCCAAGCTCGCCGTTCCGTTTACGGTGCCGGTCCCGGCGACCCCGGCCGGGGACGGCACCAGCGCACCCGCTGAGGTTGAGGTGGTCGACGCCGTCCGCTGCCCCCGCTACGTGGCGATGACGGGGTCGGTGGCGGTCGGTGAGTCACCGACATGGCTCGCCAACCGCCTGACCCTTGCGGGCTTGCGACCAATTTCCAACGTGGTCGACGTGACCAACTACGTGCTCCTTGAGCGAGGCCAGCCCCTCCACGCCTTCGACCAAGGCCTGCTCGGGGGCGGGGGGATCCGGGTGCGAGTCGCCGAAGACGGGGAACGGATCACAACCCTCGACGGCGTCGAGCGCGAACTCACCCGCGAGGACCTGCTGATCTGTGACGCCGCCGACGCTCCCCAGGCGATCGCCGGCGTCATGGGCGGAGCCACCTCCGAAGTCCACAGTGCGACCGCGCGTGTTCTCCTCGAGTCGGCCTATTTCGCGCCCGAGGGGATCCTGCGCACCTCCAAGCGACTCGGGCTCCGCACCGAGTCCAGCGCCCGGTTCGAGCGCGGGGTCGATCCCAACGGCGTCCTCACCGCCGCCGATCGGGCCTGGGAACTCCTGGCGGAGACCGCGGGTGGCACGGCGGATGGTCCTGGCGTCGACGCCTATCCAGAACCAATCGGGCCGGCGCGGATCACGCTGCGCACCGACCGAGTCAACCACCTGCTCGGGACGACCCTGACTCGCGACGAGATTGCCACCCACCTGCGCGCCATCGAGCTGGACACCGGGGTGGTCGGCAACGACCTCGACGTGGCGGTGCCCACATTCCGCCCCGACCTCGAACGTGAGGTCGACCTCGTGGAGGAGGTGGCGCGCCTCCACGGCTACAACCGCTTTCCTCGCTCGCTGCCCCGGCCGACGACCCAGGTCGGCGCCCTTACGCCACAGCAAGTGGCGCGGCGTCGGGTCTGTGATGCTCTCGTCGGCCGGGGCCTGTCAGAGGCCATGACCCTCTCCCTCGTCTCACCGTCCGACCTTTCAAAGGCGGGCCTTCCGGCGGTGGGGATCGAAGTGGAAAACCCGCTGCGGGTCGAGGAGTCGCTGCTGCGAACTGCGCTCCTTCCCGGGCTTCTCCGCTCGGTGGCGTTTAATGCTTCCCACGGCTTGCCCAGCGTGTCCCTCTTCGAGGTCGGCCACGTTTTCCTCGCCCCCACCGGCGATGACCTCCTCCCCGACGAGCGTGAGCACCTGGCCGCAGCGCTCTCGGGTGCCGCCGGAGCCGAGGTGCACGGAGAGGAGCGGCCGGTCGACACGCACGACGTCGTCGGAGTCCTCGAGGCGATCGCCGCCGCACTCGACCTCGAGGCCTTCACCCTTCAACCGGCAACCCGGCCCGGCCTCCATCCCGCCCGCTGCGCCGCCGTCTACGTGGAGGATCGCGAGGTAGGCGCGGTCGGCGAGGTGGACCCGGAAGTTGTGGCCCGCATAGAGCTGCCGCTGCCAGTGGTGGCCTTCGAACTCGACCTCGGCTGGTGCCTGACCGCCACGAAGCGGGTGCGACGGTTCGCCGAGCCGTCCCGGTACCCGGCGAGCACCATTGACCTCGCCTTCAGCGTGCCGGCCGACGTGCCCGCGCGTGCGGTCCGAGGCACCCTCATGGCCGCCGCCGACCCGCTGGCCGAAGCGGTAGAACTGTTCGACGTG
Organism: Actinomycetota bacterium; assembly: GCA_016179865.1. GTDB lineage: Bacteria > Actinomycetota > Acidimicrobiia > IMCC26256 > JACPCJ01 > JACPCJ01. The sequence continues at coordinate 18,954 of JACPCJ010000096.1, forward strand.
TTCCGTTCCGACGCCCTCGGCGCCGGGCAGGTCAGCCTGGCCTTTCGGCTCCGTTTCCGGGCTCCGGACCGCACCCTGACCGACTCGGAGGTCGGCGAAATCCGCCAGGCCTGTATCGCTGCGGTGGAACGCACCCACGGCGCGACCCTCCGCGGCTGACCGCCCCACTTCTTGACGGTGAATTTCGTCTCCGCGACGAGATTCACCGTCAAGAACTGGGGCGAGACGCGCAGTAATCGTCGCGGGCTTCGGCGGCCCCGGTCAGGGGCAGGTAGGTCGTGGCGGCCTGGATGACGAGGGCACGGGCTTGCGCGTTGGCCTCGATCTCGTCGAGCACCTCGGCACGCTCGCCTTCGCTGGCCGCCGCCACCAGTCGCTGAGCGTTCACCCACGACTCCTGGCGCCAGGCGGCGATCACCGCCCCCGCCGTCGTCTCGTCAAGGTCGAGCCCAGGGATGTCGAAGGCCGCCATGGTGGGGTCGAACCGTTCGGCCACCCCGGCGATGACGGCAGGTGCCGCGGCCACGATGAGGTCGTCAACGAGCCGGAAGTCGGCCTCATGAGACGTCCCGTCTTCTGCGGTGAGACCGACGATGCTCAGGGCCACGGCCAGGTCGCGCGAGATGTGAGCGTTCATGCCCAGCAGGGTGTCGCCGATGCCCGCCACTTGGCGGGCATCGGAAGCGCCGAACGCGGTGCGCCAGACGGGCGGAACGTCTTCTTCCCGCTCGTCCTCCCAGTGGTCACGCGCCTCGAAGTAGAGATCGGCGAAGACGGCGTCGAGCCGGCGCAGCCAGCCCGGGTCGGCGAACCGGCCTTCCGCATCGACCCCCTTGGCGACCTCGGCGGTCATGGTGCGGGAGGGGAGGGCGAAGGGCGCGTTGTGATCGCAAGCCTGCTCGAGCGGCCCGTACCGACGATCCATTTCCGCCAGCACCGCGGCGATGCACCCCTCCTCGCCCTGCACGCACTCCGGCAGATCAGCCGTGCCGAGGAAGCTCTCCGCCGCCGCAGCGGTGCTCGTCGTCGTGGCATCGGATCGAGCGGTGGTGTCCGCCGAGCGAGCATCCCCCTCTCCGCCGCCCGAACACGCCGAGAGGGCGAGGAAGCCCGCCACGAGTGGAAGCGCGCGCTTCATGTCTGGGTGCCCGGGTCGTGCCGGCGAAGGGCGATGGACGCCGCCACGAGTCCCGCCGCGCTCAGCGCCACGAGTGCGAGGACGGCCGTCCACCACCGGCGGGCCTCGTGGGCGAGCAGGGGGTCGCCGACCTTGGCCGCCGCGATGCCGTCGATGATCTTCTCGGGCTCCTTCACGTCGATGGCGGGAATCTCCTGGCTGGCGGTGTTCAGCGGCTGAAGGCGGTTCAGGTCGACGGTGGCCGCCGCCGCCGTGAAGCCCCACTGGGGCCCGGCGGCGTACGTCGCCTGCTTGAGCACCGGCTTGTCTACCAACTCGGGGAACAGACCTCCAGATGCCAGCGTGAGCTGGAGGATGAGGACGACCGGGAGCAGGGTCATGGCCCGGTCCACGGTGGGAGCGAGGGCCGAGATCAGCAGCCCGAGGGCCATGGCGGCGACGCCCGTGAGCGCTACCACGACGGCGAGTTCGAGGAGGGGCGAGCCGAGCACCAGAGCATCGGCGGGGCCGTCCTGCCTGGCGGTCGTCACAACCGTGAAGACCATCGCCTGCGCCGCGGTCAGGATTCCGAGAAGGAGCGCCTTCGACGTGACGTAGGCCGACAACGAGACGCCGACGGCGCGCTCGCGCCGGAGTATTGGCAGCTCCTTCACGATCTCGCGGATGGCATTGGCCGCCCCCAGGTAGGTCGCGCCCACGATGAGGTTGAAGAGCACGAGTGACGACCGCGAGACGATCGGGATCTCCCCGACCGCGGGCAGCGCGAGCTGGCCGGGTGGCAGGGTGGTCAGCATGAGCGCCCCGAGGAACGGGCCCTGGAGGATCAGGAGCGCCGCCGTGCGCCGGTCGGCGGCGATGACAGCGGCGTAGCGCCGCACGAGGGTCGACAGCTGGCGGCCCCAGGATCCTCGCTTCACACCTACCGGCGCTACGTCGGCGCGCTGACCTGCGGCAGCCAGCGGCACCGAAGCCGCCTTCGCCAGCGGGGCCTCGACGTACTCGGCGTGATCCGCGTGCTCGCGGAATCGCGCCTTCCAGTCGACGTCGCTTTCGCCGCCGAGGAGCTGGAACACTTCCTCGTAGTCGTCCACGCCGAAGTAGGCGGGGGCGAACTGGGGGGGCCCGAAGTACGCCACCGAGCCCCCCGGCGCCAGCACGAGCACCCGGTCACAAAGACGCAGGCTCTGGACGGTGTGCGTCACCACGATCACGGTCCGACCCCCGTCGGCCAACGATCGGAGCAGCTCCATGACATTGCGCTCGATGCCGGGATCGAGGCCGGAGGTCGGCTCGTCGAGAAACAACAACGACGGGCGAGTCAGGAGTTCCAAGGCCACGCTGACTCGCTTGCGCTGCCCACCCGATAGGCGGGAGATCTGGACGTCGGCCCGATGCGTCAGCCCGAGCTCACCGAGCACCTCGACCACGCGGGCCTCCCGCTCCGGGGTGGTCACGTCGGGCGCGAAGCGCAGTTCGGCGGCGAATTCGAGGGCGCGTCGGACCGTGAGCTCGGGATGGAGGATGTCGTCCTGGGGCACGAACCCGATGCGCTGGCCCAGGTCCTCGTATTCCCCGTACAGATCCTGACCCCCGTAGACCACCCGCCCCTCCTGCGCGGGGCGGAATCCGGTGAGGGCACCCAGGAGGGTCGACTTCCCCGCGCCCGATGGGCCCACGACGGCGAGGAAGCTGCAACCCCCGAGGGCAAGGCTGACGTCGTCGAGGAGCACCTGGCCGGCGGGCGTCCGGACGGTCAAGCGGTGGGCCTCGTAGGCGACGTCGCCCTCCTCGACGTAGTCCTCCAGCCGATCGTCGACCACCCGGAAGCGGTGGCGGCCGATGCCCACGACGTCGAGGGGCTGAAGGATCGCTCGCCGGACGCGGCGCCCGTTCACGAACGTCCCGTTGTGGCTTCCGAGGTCAGCGATCTCGTACCCGATGTCGGGAAGACGGGCCATCTCGGCGTGATGCCGCGACACGAGCACGTCGTCGCCAACCACGACGTCGTTGTCCGGGTCGCGCCCGATCCGCACCCGGTCGGCGACGGTATAGATCGCGCTCAGCTTGCCGGCGCCCGGAGGCGCCGACGCCGGCGCCGGTGCCCGCTCCGGCGGAAGGGCTTCGACGGGCACCGCGACGGCCGCCCGGACCGCAGGCCCCATGGCCGGATCTCCGAGACGGAGCTCGACGTGGCCGTTGACGGCCGCCTCGATGACGCGGCTCTCGCCGACATACGTACCGTTGCTGCTCTGCTCGTCGCGGTAGATCCAGGCGCCGTCCCGGCACTCGAAGGTGCCGTGGCGCCGCGACACCAGCGGATGATCGATCATGACGGTGCAGGAAGGGTCCCGGCCGACACTCGCGACTTGTCCCGCCTGCACCGCCACGCCCCGGTCAGCCACGTGAAGCGTGAGTTCGGGCCCCGCGGCCTCCTCCATCGGCGCGCCCCTCCAGGACACCGGTGTAACGTCGCCGCACTCTAACGGGCCCGAGCGGCCCTTCAGAGCGGGAACCAGGGCCCGAGCGGCCCGTCAGAGCGGGAAATAGACGCAGACGCATGGGTGAGGGGCGTGACCGAGCGGATCGGGCGGTACCGAACGGAGCGGGTGCTCGGCAGTGGCGCCTTCGCCACCGTCTGGCTCGCGACCGACGAGGCGCTCGACGCCAGTGTCGCCATCAAGGTTCTGGCCGACAACTGGGCTCACGACGAAGACGTCCGGAGGCGGTTCACCGACGAGGCCCGCATCCTCTGGCGCGCCGATTCCGATCGCATCATCCGCGTCCACACCGTCGAGGAGCTAGACGACGGGCGCCCATATTTCGTCATGGCCTACGCCGATCGCGGCAGCCTCGCCGACCGCATCGCCCAGCAGCGCTCTGCCGGCGCCAGCTTCGCAGTCGAGGAGGCACTGGGATTCTCGCGTGACATCGCCGAGGGACTCGGCGTCGCCCACGCCCTTCAGATCGTCCACCGCGACCTCAAGCCTTCGAACGTTCTGTTCCAGTCCGTGCCCGAGCACCAGGGTGGGGGAGAGCGGCTCGTCCTCGCCGACTTCGGGATCGCCCGCTCCCTCGCCCAGTCACGCGGAAGGACCATCGCAACCGGCACGCCCCAGTACATGGCCCCCGAACAGGCCGACGGCCAGGCCGACGAGCGCAGCGACGTCTACAGCGCCGCCGTCATCCTCTACGAGCTGCTGGTCGGAGAGCCACCGTTCCCCTTCGACTCGCTCGGCCAGGTACTGCGGGCCCAGCGCGAGCAGCCTGTTCCCCGAGCGCGAGCGCGACGAGCAGACGTGCCGCCGGGGCTCGACGACCTCCTCACCCGCACGATGTCGGCGGACCCCAGCCAGCGACCGGCGACGGCTCGCGACTGGAGCGCTGCGCTCCACGAGGTGAGTGAGAACGCAGGGGCAGCCCCGGTGGCCGGTCCGCCGCTCGGCGCCACCATGGGGCCTGAGGAGCTCGCACGCCTCCAGGCGGCCGGGGCGGTCCCGCCCCCGGTTCCGGTGCCCGGCCCGCCCCCGGCGCCGGCACCTCCCGGGCCGCCCCCGGCCGCGGTTCCTCCTCCTCCTGCCCCGCCCTTGCCCCCGGCCCCGAGCGGGGGACCGCCGAGCAGCGGCGAGGGGCCGCCGGCGCCACGGCGCAAGCGGCGCACACCACTGCTTGCCGTCTTGGGCTTGGGCGGCATTGCCGCCGTCGTCGCCGTCCTCGCCCTTCTCGCCAGTGGCAGCGAGGATGAGGCGCCGACGGTTGGGGAGCTCTTCCTCGAACCGATCTCCGAGGTCGGCCCCCTTCCCTTCACCGGATCACTCGTCCCCGACCTGCCCGACCTTCCGTCGCCGCAAGACCTGGTGAGTCAGGTCACCCTCCCGAGCGTGCCCGCGCTGCCGGAAGGGGGTGGAGGCGGTGGAGGCGGTGGAGGTGCCGGCACCCAGGTCACCACCATCTCGGGCGCCGCGCCCGGGCTGTATGGCGGAACCAAGCAGCTCTCCGTGTGCGACGCCGAGCAGCTCGTCACCTTCCTCGAGGATCACGCCGACAAGGCGGCGGCCTGGGCGTCGACCGTCGGGATCGAGGTCGGCGAGATTCGCTCCTACGTCGAGGACCTCACCGACGTCATCCTCCAACGAGACGTCCGAGTGACGAACCACGGGTTCTCGGGGGGGAAGGCGACGCCCCGCCAGTCGGTACTCCAAGCGGGCACGGCCGTCCTGGTTGACGCCTTCGGCGTTCCCCGCGTCCGCTGCTACTGCGGGAACCCGCTGACCCCGGCGAAGCCCGCGGCCCCCGAGCCGGAGCTGGTCGGCGAGCCCTGGCCTGGCTACGCGCCGGGCGACGTCATCGTCATCGCCGCCACCGACCGCGTCGAGGAGTTCGTCATCCGCGACTTGGTCGACGGCGGCCTCATCTCCCGCCCACCCGGAACCCCAGCCACCGAGGCCAAGCCGGTGGAGGGGACGGGCGAGACCACCACGACGACCACGACCACGGCTCCCGCCGTCGCCGGTCCGGTCCAGATGGGAAGCCCAACCGCCTCGAGCACCTACTCGAGCGAGTTCTCCGCCAACCTCTCGCTCGACGGTGACCGCTCGACCTCGTGGTTCTCGGCCGGCGGTGGGTCGGCGCGCTTCGGCGCCACGCTCAGCGGCGCCACCAACATCACCGAAATCACCGTCGTTGGAAACGGTGCGCACCCGCAGTTCCCAACCGGATTCGGGTTCGGCGCGGTCACGATCGAGGTCTACCTCAACGACGAGGTGACTTTCACCGAGACCGTGTCACTCCCGGGGACACCCGATCCGAACGTGACGGTGCGCCCGGGAGCGGTCGGCAACGCCATCGTCCTCAACTTCACCGGCGGCGAGGCACCTGACTGCGGGGGCTTCGCCGAGCTCGAAGTGCTCGGCACGCCGGTCGCTGCCGACGGCGGTGGGGGAGGGTCCGGCGGCGATACCGGCGGGAGCCAGATTCCCGAAGGATTCGACGACTCCTGACCTATTTGCGCGAGAGCAATGCCATCCGGCCCGCGCCCGTTGTCGTGCTCTCGGTCGCGTTGACCAACTCGAACGTAGCGAGCTCGCCGTCCCGGATCACCCGAGCCTCGACCGTGTCCTCTTCCAAGACGAGGCCGAAGAACCGGGCTTCGACGCTCCCGCTGGCAACGAAACCGGGACCCCAGGCGTCGAGGCAGCAGCCGTAGGCGGGCCCGAGCGTCTGCATTCCCATGGCCACCATGCCCGGCAAGCCCATTGCCTGGGCGGCGGCGTCATCGGAATGGAAGTTGCCGGCCCGGGAGTATGTCCGGAGAAGGTCGGCCGTCAGGGTGAGCGAGCGCCGGTCGCCCCCGGGCGGGACGTCGACGCGTTCTCGACGGGGCCCGGATCCCTCGCCCTCGCCGGCACCCGTCCTGCGGCGCGACGCCGCCAGCTCGGTCTCGGCTGACCACAACAGGGTCCCGTCTGCCGCGTGCACCTGGCTGGCCACAACGAAGTAGTCGCGCCCCCGCCGCTCGAAGCGTTCGAGCACTGTGCCGCTCACCGTGACGGCTCCGGGCGCACTGAGGGCGTGGGAATCGAGACGACCCCAGGTGTGGAGTACGCCTTCCCCGATGGTCTGCTGCACGAGGAGGATCGTGAAATTCACCGCCATCGGCGGGTAGAGGGCGCCCGAGGCGCCCGGCGGCGGAAACACTCCCGCTCCACGCCAGTACCGGTCGTTCGCCTCGTCAGTGACCTTCAGTTCGAGCGAACCGAGATCGGTACCGGGGGACGGGAAGGGAGATTCGACGTGCATGAGTATGCAAACTTGTGTATCGTAGGCCGCATGGCAAAGGCGGCAGTGATCGGCGGCTCAGGGTACACGGGGGCCGAACTCCTCAGGCTCCTGGCGCACCACCCCGACATCGAGGTGGTGCAGGTGACCGCCGCTACCAACGCCGGGGCGACGGTCACCGACCTCTACCCGAGCCTCGGCCCCGCCTACGACGGGGTGCGCTTCGAGCCCTTCTCCACCGAGTCCCTCAGCGCAGGGCTCGACCTGGCTTTCGTGGCCCTGCCGCACGGCGAGTCGCAGCGCCACGCTTCGCCCCTCATCGAGGCGTGCGCCCACGTGGTCGACATCGGCGCCGACTTCCGGCTCCCGGCCGCGGCCTACGCGACCTGGTACGGAACCGGGCACGAGGCACCCGAGCTTCTGGGGCAGTTCTCCTACGGGTTGCCGGAACTGTTCCGCGACGAGATCCGCGCCTTTCCCCACGTCGCCAATCCGGGCTGCTACCCGACCGCCGCCATCTTGTCGCTGGCCCCCCTACTCGCCCTGGGCCTCGCCGAGCCGACAGGAATCGTGGTCGACGCCGTCTCGGGGATCTCCGGGCGAGGCCGGAGCCTCACCGAGGAGAACTTGTTCTCTGAGGCCAACGAGAACGTCAGCGCCTACGGCCTCCTCGACCATCGGCACACGGCGGAAATGGAGATGGCGCTGTCGGCCGTGGCCGGCACCGCGGCCCAGGTCGTCTTCACGCCCCACGTCGCCCCCATGACCCGGGGGATCCTGGCCACCTGTTACGCCCGGCCCGCGGCGTCGGGGCTGTCATCGGCCGGCCTCCTCGACCACTACCGCGACTTCTACTCCGGTGAGCCGTTCGTCCGCGCCGTGGCCGATCCACCTCCGACCAAGGCCACTGCGGGCGCCAACACCTTCCTCGTTACGCCCCGCTTCGACCCCCGCACCGGAACGATCGTGGTGGTCGGAGCGCTCGACAACCTCGTCAAGGGGGCGTCAGGCCAAGCGATCCAAAACGCCAACCTGCTCTTGGACCTGGCCGAGACCACGGGCCTCACCGACCTTGGGATCATGCCGTGAAGGATGCCCCGAGATGGGTGTGACCGCCGCCAAGGGCTTCGAAGCGGCTGGGATCGCGTGCGGCATCAAAGAGGACGGCCGGCCCGACCTGGCGCTTGTCGCCACCGCCGGCCGCCGGCCCGTCCCGGCCGCCGCCGTGTTCACGACCAACAAGGTGCAAGCCGCCCCCGTGCAGGTCAGCCGCGACCATCTCGTCGACGGCAAGGCGGTGGCCGTCGTCCTCAATTCCGGAAACGCCAACGCCGCCACCGGCTCGCAGGGCCGGGCCGACGCGGAGCGGATGTGCCAGCTCGCAGCCGAAGGCCTCGGGTGCTCCGCCGGCGACGTGCTCGTTTGCTCCACGGGGCTCATCGGGATCCCCCTGCCCATGGACCCGCTGGAGACGGGAATCCCCAAGCTGACGGGCGCCCTTCGAGCCGACAAGGCCGGTGGCGTCCAAGCCGCCGAGGCCATCATGACCACCGACACGCGTCCCAAGCAGGCGGCGGTGGCGCTGTCCGACGGTGGTCACACGGTCATGATCGGCGGGATGGCCAAGGGGGCGGCAATGCTCGCGCCGTCGATGGCCACGATGCTGGCCGTGGCCACCACCGACGCCGCCATCCAGCCCGCGGCGATGCGGGCGATGCTCGAGCACGCGGTCGACCGCTCCTTCCACGAGTTGCTGATCGACGGCTGCACGAGCACCAACGACACGGTGATCCTCCTGGCCAGCGGGGTGGCGGGAGCGCCCGAGGTGAACGCGAGCTCGCCCAGCTTCCACGCCATGACCGAGGCCCTGACCGACGTGCTGGCCGACCTAGCCCAGCAGATGGCGACGGACGCCGAAGGAGCGACGAAGCTGGTGCGGGTGCACGTGGGGGGTGCCCGGTCCGACGAGGAGGCCCGCCGCGTTGCCCGCCACGTGGCTGGAAGCCTGCTGGTGAAGTGCTCGCTGTACGGCAAGGACCCGTACTGGGGGCGAGTGCTGTCGGAGCTGGGGGCCAGCGGCGTCACCTTGGAGCCCGACGCCGTATCCATCGCCTACAACGGGGTGGTCGTGTGTCGCGGCGGCATCGCCGCCGGCCACGACCCCGACGCCATTGTCGCCGCCATGGAGCAGCGGGAGATCGACCTCTCCTGCGACCTCGGACTGGGTGCGGGAACGGCCACGGTCCTCACCAGCGACCTCACCCACGCCTACGTCGACGAGAACATGGGGACCTCATGATGATGGGCGACCGCGACGACGCCGCCGCCAAGGCCAACATTCTCGTCGAGGCGCTGCCCTACATCCTGGAGTTCCGGGGCAAGGTGGTCGTGGTGAAGTACGGGGGGGCGGCCATGACCGACCCCAAGCTCGCCGATTCCTTCGCCGAAGATGTCGTCCTGATGCGCTCGGTCGGGATGCAGCCGGTCGTGGTGCATGGCGGCGGGCCACAGATCACCGAGCTGATGCGTCGCCTGGGCAAGGAGCCCGAGTTCATCGACGGGCTTCGGGTGACCGATGCCGAGACGGTCGACATCGCCCGTATGGCGCTCGTGGGCAAGGTCAACCGGGAGATCGTCGCGTCCATCAACCGCCACGGCCCCGTCGCCGTCGGCCTCTCTGGAGAGGACGCAGGCCTCCTCACGGTCCGCCAGCGCGACCCGCGGCTGGGGTTCGTCGGTGACGTGGAGCGTGTTGACGCGTCGGTGCTGGAGCGGATCCTCCGCGAAGACCTCATCCCCGTGGTGGCGACGGTGGGAGCCGACGAGTCGGGCCAGGCCTACAACGTGAACGCCGACACCGTGGCCGGCGCCATTGCCGCCGCGCTCGCCGCCGAGAAGCTCGTCTACCTCACCGACGTGGAGGGCATCTACGAGGACTTCGACGACAAGGGGACACTGTTGAGCCAGGTCGACGCCGCCCGCTTGGAGGCGATGGTCGATTCGGGCTCGATGTCCGAGGGAATGATCCCGAAGGTTCGCTCATCGATCGACGCTGTACGAGCCGGAGTGGCGCGGGCCCACATCCTCGACGGACAGATTCCTCACGTGCTCCTCCTCGAGTTCTTCACGCGTGAGGGCATCGGAACGATGGTGGTGCCCTGATGCCTTCCCTCGAAGACATTCAGACCGCCGACGCCGCGCACGTCATGCAGACGTATGGGCGAATCCCGGTTGCCTTCGTGCGTGGTGAGGGCACGCGGCTCTGGGATAGCGAGGGCCGGGAATACCTCGACTTCCTGAGTGGGTTGGCGGTGACCTCACTCGGGCACGCCCACCCTGAGATCGCAGACGCCCTGGCCGACCAGGCGAGGCAGCTCGTCCACGTGTCCAACCTCTACTACAACGACCTCCAGCCGACACTGGCTGCCCGGCTTGACGGCCTGCTGGGGGGTGGGGGTCGCGTCTTCTTCGGAAACTCGGGCGCCGAGGCCAACGAGTGTGCCCTCAAGCTCGCGCGGCGCTGGGGGACCCTCCACGGCGGGCCGGCCCGGTTCCACGTACTCTCCGCCTTCCGGTCCTTCCACGGGCGGACCCTGGCCACCCTCGCCGCCACCGGCCAGCCCGAGAAGCAGGAACCCTTCCAGCCGCTGCCGGAGGGGTTTCGGCACGTGCCGTTCGGTGACGTGGGCGCGCTGGAAGCGGCGATGGACGAGCGGGTGTGCGCGGTGATGCTGGAAGCGGTCCAGGGGGAGGGCGGGGTCAACCCCGCTCCGGCCGGCTACCTGGAGGCGGTCTCGGGCCTCTGCGCGGAGCGGGACGCCCTCTTCATCTGCGATGAAGTGCAGACGGGGCTCGGTCGCACCGGACGGTGGTTCGGATTCGAGCACGCAGACATACGGCCCGACGTCGTGACCCTGGCCAAGGCGCTGGGGAACGGCGTGCCCATCGGGGCGTGCTGGGCGCGGGCCGAGGTGGCCGACGCCTTCTCGCCCGGCGACCACGCGTCGACCTTCGGCGGTCAGCCGCTGGCAGCCCGCGCCGCCCTCGCCGTCCTCGACGTCATGGAACGAGACGACATCCCCGGTCGCGCCGACCATGCCGGGAAGCGCCTCGCCGACGGTTTGGCTCTCGCGCCCGGCGTCGTGTCCGTCCGCGGTCTGGGTCTGCTCCTCGGCGCCCAGCTTTCCGCCCCGGTCGCGGGCCCGGTGGCGTCGGCCTGCCTCGGCGGCGGGTTGATCGTGAACGCCGTCGCCCCCGACACCGTGCGGTTCGCGCCGCCGCTGACGGTGACCGAGGACGAGATCGACAGCGCCCTCGAGATCTTCGGGCGCGCCACCCGAGAGGCCATCTCATGAATCCTGCGAGCTTCCTCGACGTCGACGATCTCGACCACGCGGCGCTAGAACGCGTCCTCGATCGCGCCATCGCCTGGAAGGCGGACCCCTCGGGCGTGCAGCCGGCCCTCTCGGGTCGTGCGGGCGCCGCCCTCTTCGAGAAACCATCGACCCGGACGCGCGTCAGTTTCGAGACCGCCGTCGCCACCCTCGGCGGGCACCCCGTCAGCCTGCGGGGCGACGAGGTGGGCTTCGGGACGAGAGAGACGCCGGCCGACATCGCTCGCACCTTGGCCGGATACTGCGCGGTCATCGCGGCGCGGGTGTTCGACCACGCTGTGCTCGACGAGATGGCCGCCGCCGTGGAGGAGCGCCGCGTTCCGGTGGTCAACTTGCTCTCCGACGCCACGCATCCGTGCCAGGCTCTCGCCGACCTGATGACCATGAAGGAGCACTGGGGGTCACTGGAGGGGCGCCGAGTCGCCTACGTAGGCGACGGCAACAATGTCGCCGCCTCACTCACCGTGGGCGCGGCCATGACCGGGATCGAGGTGGTCCTTTCGAGCCCCAGTGGATACGAACTCGACGACCACGTGATCGCCCGAGCGCGCAACCTGGGGGGCATCGTCGACCAGGAGCAGGATCCCCACGAAGCGGTTCGGGGCGTCGACGCCGTCTACACCGACGTGTGGACGTCGATGGGCCAGGAGGAGGAGTCCGCGGCGCGGCGGGCGGCGTTCGGCGCCTACCAGGTCGACGATCAGCTCATGGACGCCGTGGGCGGGAAGTCCCTGTTCCTCCATTGCCTGCCCGCCCATCGTGGCGAGGAGGTGACGGCGTCAGTCCTCGACGGCCCTCAGTCGGTCGTCTGGCAGCAGGCCGAAAACCGGATGCACGCCGCCCGGTCGCTCCTCGTCGAGCTGGTGACGGCTCAGCAGGAAGGTGGCTGAGCGGTGTCCACCCTCGGAAAGCCGCAGCGGCAGCACCGGATCGCTCGCCTGCTCGAGGAGCAGATGATCTCCAGTCAGGGCCAGGTGGTCGAACTCCTGGCCAGCGAGGGCGTCGTGGCAACACAGGCGACCGTGAGTCGTGACCTCGAGGAGCTCGGCGCCGTCAAGGTGCGCATCCCTGGAGGTTCGACGGCGTACGCCATTCCCGAGCACGCCAAGGAACGGCCCGTCCCCGAGGACCATCTCCGCCGGGTCATGGGTGACTTCGTGGTGGAGGTCCGCCACAGTGGCAACCTCGTGGTGCTCCGCACGCCGCCCGGGTCGGCCCACGTCGTCGGCTCGGCCCTCGACCGGGCCTCGCTCCCGGACGTGATCGGCACCGTAGCGGGCGACGACACGGTGCTCGTCGTGTGCAGCGAGTCGGTTGGCGGGGATGCCGTGGGTGCCGAACTCTCGGAGCTCGCCGGGCTCGACGTCTAGGACGCCGGACCCACAAACCAGAACGGAGCACGAAGAATGGCAAAACGGGTCGTCCTCGCCTACTCGGGGGGCCTCGATACGTCTGTGGCTGTGCGGTGGATGCGAGAGGAATGGGGAGTCGAAGTCGTCGCCCTCGCCGTCGACGTCGGCCAGCAGGAGGATTTCGGCGCCGTCCGCGATCGGGCCCTCGCTGCCGGCGCCATCGACGCCCGAGTCGTAGACGCCAGGGCGGAGTTCGCCGACGAGTACGTCGCCCGAGCCATCAGGGCCAACGCCCTCTACGAGGGCAAGTACCCACTCGTCTCTTCGTTGTCGCGCCCGCTCATCGCTCGCCACCTCGTCGACACGGCACGCGACGTCGGCGCCGACGGCGTGGCGCACGGTTGCACGGGGAAGGGCAACGACCAGGTCCGGTTCGAGGTTTCGTGCCGGGCATTGGCGCCCGACCTCGAGGTCATGGCACCGGTGCGCGAGTGGGGAATGACCCGCGACGACTGCATCGACTACGCCGAGCGGTACGAGATTCCCGTCACCGCCACCAAGGAGAAGCCGTACTCGATCGACGAGAACCTCTGGGGAAAGGCGATCGAATGCGGCGCCATCGAGGACCCGTGGAATCCGGCGCCCGAGGATGTCTACACGCTGGTCCGAGCGCCCGAGCCCGGGCTCGATCGCGACGCGGTCGTCGTCAGTTTCGAGGCCGGGGTCCCGGTCGGTCTCGACGGTGGCGACCTCGAGCTGGTCGATCTCGTCGGCGTCCTGAACGAGCGCGTCGGGCGGTTCGGCTGGGGGAGCGTCGACATGGTTGAGAACCGTCGGGTCGGCATCAAGAGCCGGGAGATCTACGAGTGCCCGGCGGCCCTGGCCCTGATCATGGCGCACGGTGATCTGGAGTCGATCACGACTGAGCGCGACGTCCAGCGCGAGAAGCAGCGCCTCGACATCCGCTACGCAGAGCTCATCTATGACGGGCTGTGGTTTTCTCCCTTGCGCGAGGCGCTCGACGCGTTCATCGACACGACCCAACGACACGTCACCGGTGAGGTCCGCCTCGCCCTCTCGCCGGGCCGGTGCGCCGTGGTGGGGCGGCGCGCCGACCGCCCGCTCTACGACTATGAGCTCGCCACCTACGAGGCGCAAGACAGCTTCCGTCACGAGGACGCGGCCGGGTTCGTTCGCCTCTGGGGTCTCGGCCTCGAGGTGTGGTCGCGGCGTCAGGGCGGGCCCGAACAGGGAACGGGCCCGACTCGAGGACGATCATGACCGACGACGAAACCCGGCCGAGGTCTCAGGACGCGGCCCGGCCGCTGTGGCACGGCCGCATTCCCGGTGCCCCCGCCGACGACCTCTTGGCCTTCACCGTCAGCCTGCCCTTTGACGTGCGGCTCGCCGCCGACGACATCGCGGGCTCCCGGGCCCACGTGCGGATGCTGACGGGCACCGGGCTCCTCACTAGCGAAGAGTGCTCGGTCGTCCTCGCCGCTCTCGACCGGGTGGAACGGGAGCTGGCCGACGGTGCGTTTGCCTTCGCTCCCTCCGACGAAGACATTCACACCGCCGTCGAGCGTCGGGTCACCGAGCTGGCCGGCGACGCCGGCGCCAAGCTTCACACGGCCCGGAGCCGCAACGACCAGGTGGCGCTCGACCTTCGGCTGTACGTCCGGCGCGAGGGCGCCGCCCTGCGGCGCCGCCTCATTGAACTCATGGGCGTGCTCGTCCAGCGGGCTGCCGACGCGGGCGACGCCTACCTTCCCGGCTACACGCACCTCCAGCGGGCCCAACCCGTCATGCTCGGCCACCATCTGCTCGCCCATTTCTGGGCCATCGCCCGCGACGTCGAGCGCCTCGACCAGGCCCTGGCCCGGGCCGACGTCTCGCCGCTGGGTGCGGGGGCGTTGGCGGGGACGAGCCTGCCCGTCGATCCGGACGCAGTGGCGACTGAGCTCGGGTTTTCATCGCGGTTCGAAAACTCGCTCGACGCGGTGTCTGATCGCGATTTCGTGGCCGAATTGCTGTTCGTCTGCGCGCTGGCCCAGGTTCACCTGTCGCGCATCGGCGAGGAGGTCGTGCTCTGGACATCGCAAGAGTTCGGCTTCCTTGCCCTCGACGACGCCTACGCCACCGGCTCGTCGATGTTGCCCCAGAAGAAGAACCCCGACGTCGCGGAGCTGGCCCGCGCCAAGGCGGGGCGGCTCATCGGCAGCCTGGCCGGATTCCTCGCCACCCTGAAGGGCATTCCCCTGGCGTATAACCGCGACCTCCAGGAGGACAAGGAACCGCTCTTTGATGCCCTCGACACGCTGTCGCTCGCGGCGTCGGCCCTGGCGGGGCTCCTGCGGACGGGGGAGTTCCGCACCGATCGGATGACCGAAGCCGCCGACGACTCCCTCGCCGCGGCCACCGACCTCGCCGAGTTCCTCGTTCGCAAGGGCGTGCCCTTCCGTGACGCCCACGCGCTCGTTGGCGGGCTCGTCCGCCAGGCCCTCGAGCGGGGCGTCACGATGGAGGAGCTCGTCATGACCGAACCCGCGCTGGGCCCCGAGGCCCTCGAACTGCTCGGGGGCGGTGGCGTGTCGGTGACGCACCGCACCAGCCCGGGCGGCGCCGGGCCCGAGCGCGTCGCCGAACAGCTCCTCGCCGCCACGGCGAGGCTGGCAGAGCTCGAAGGCCCCGCGGGCGAGGTGGGGTCCTGAGCCGGGCGGTCCCACGGTCCTTCTACGCGCGCAGCGCGCTCGCGGTGGCGCCGCAGCTCCTCAACAAGGTCCTGGTACGCCTCGACCCCGAGCACGGACGCCTCGCCGGCCGCATCGTGGAGGTGGAGGCCTACATGGGTCCGGAGGACCCTGCCAGCCATGCTTACCGGGGTCGAACGCCTCGCAACGCGGTGATGTTCGGCCCCCCGGGCCACCTGTACGTCTATTTCACCTACGGCATGCACTTCTGCTGCAACGCGGTGTGCGGCGGTGTTGGAGAGGGGTCTGCGGTCCTGATCCGGGCGCTCGCGCCCCTCCCGCCCATCGAGCCGCTGTGGCTCCGCCGGCGGGCAGCCCGACGGGAGCGGGATCTGTGCTCAGGACCGGCCAAGCTGTGCCAGGCCCTGGGGATCGACCGCGACCTCGACGGCGAAGACCTGGTCCGGGGCTCCGTACGCGTCCTCGACGACGGCGTCGCGCCACCCGCTCGACCCTTACGGTCCCCCCGCATCGGGATCCGGCGGGCGACGCACCAACCGTGGCGCTTCTCGATTCCGCGCAACCCTCATGTGAGTCGCGCCTGACTCCACTCAGACGTTGGGGTCGGAGTCGTTGGCGTCGCAGTCGGCGCCACGGCCGTCGCCGTCGAGGTTGGTCTGGGCCGGGTTCGAGACCCCAGGGCAGTTGTCGATGGTGTCGAGGAGGCCGTCGCCGTCGGTGTCGGTTGGCGCCGGCCCCGCGGCCGTGGTGGTGGTCTCGCCCGGGATCGTCGTGGTCGCGTTCGGGTCTCCCGGGATCGTCGTCGTAGTGGTCGTCGTCCCGCAGATCTGTTCGGCGGCGGCGATCACGTGATCGGAATATCCGTCGTCGGCCAGTGACTCAGGGTCGACCCCCGGCGGCGCGGGCTGTCCGTCGGGGCCGGCGGGCGGGAAGATCTGGTCGCACGGCAGGCTGGTCTTGATCTTCTTCGTGGCCTTGAACTCGGGCGCCTCGGGAAACTCGCCGGGCGGCGCCCACTGGAGAGCCTGATCCATGAACAGGCTCCAGATCGTCGCCGGATACGAACCCCCCGTGACCGTGCGCTTCGTCAGGGGTGGTCGCATGGAAACCGGCTTGTCGGGGTTCCCGACCCACACCGCGGTCACCAGGCTCGTTGAGTACCCCACAAACCAGGCGTTGCGCCACGCCTGGGCCGTACCCGTCTTCCCGGCCACGTTGTCGGTGATTTCGAGGCGAGCCGCGGTCGCCGTACCGCCACTCACGACCCGGCGCAGGATCTTGGTCACGTTGCGGGCGACGACCTTCGAAACCACTCGCCGGCGGGTCTCGGGAGCGCTGTAGACGGTCTTGCCGTCGGAGTCTTCGATGCGGTCGACGAACTTCGGATCAGTCTGAACCCCGTCGGCGGCGAGCGTCCCGTACGCCGACGCCATGTCGAGGGGGGAGACGTCGTTGGTACCGAGGACGGCGGCCGGGTTGTCTTTGAGCTCGCTCTTGATGCCCATGTCGCGCGCCATGTCGACGGCGATCTTGGGGCCCACGTCGAGAATGAGCTGCGCGTACACGGTGTTGACCGAGCGGACCGTGGCGTCGATGAGGGTCAGGGCGCCGTAGCCCCCACCGCCGTAGTTGCCCACCTTCCACTCGGGGCCGTACTTGTCGGGTTTCAGGGTGATGTTGCCGGGAGCCGGGTACACCTGGGTGGGCCCGATCCCCTCGGTGAGGGCGGCGGTCAGGGTAAAGGGCTTGAACGCAGAGCCGGCCTGGCGCCGCCCCACGGTGGCGAAGTCGAACTTCGCCTTCTTCTCGGGGCCGAAGAACTCGTAGCCGCCCCACACGGCCCGCACCTTGCCCGTCGTCGGTTCGAGGGCCACCAGGGCAGAGATGATCTGGTCCTCGCTCTCGAGGGCCTGCGCAACGGAGTTCTGCGCCGCCTCCTGCATGCGCATGTCGAGGTTGGTGTGGATGTGGAGGCCGCCCTTGAAGAGCAGGTCGCGACGCTCCTGGCGGGTCTCGCCGAACTCCTCGCTCTCGAGGATGAATCGCTTGACGGCCTCGACGTAGTGGCCGGCCGCGTATTCCTCATCGGGCCGCTGCACTTCCGGTGGCGACGCTGCTGCCTGCTCCAGCTCCGCCTCGGTGATCATCCCCTGATCGAGCATCCGTCGCAGTACGAGCTGGCGACGGGCCTCGGCCCGCTCGGGGTTCTCGAACGGGTCGTAACGTTCCGGCGCCCGGATCATGCCCGCCAGCAGCGCCGCCTGGGCCAGGGTGACCTCGGTGGCGTGCTTGCCGAAGAAGCGGGCCGCGGCCGACTCGGCGCCGTAGGCCCCGTTCCCGAAGTAGATGGTGTTGAGGTAGCGCTCGAGGATCGTTTCCTTGGTGAAGTTGCGCTCCATCTGGTAGGCGAGCGAGGCCTCCTTGATCTTGCGACCCACGGTGCGTTCGCGCCCAATGAGGACGTTCTTCACGTACTGCTGGGTGATGGTCGAGCCGCCCTCGATCACCTCACCGCCTTCCAGGTTGCGGCTGAGGGCCCGGAACGTCGCACGTAAGTCGACGCCGTTGTGCGCGTAGAAGCGCTCGTCCTCGATGGCGATCACGGCCTCTTGCAGGACGGGCGCGATCTTGTCGAGGGTCACCGGTTCCCGGTCCTCCTCGGCGTGGAGGCGGGCGATGATGTTGCCCTGGGCGTCGTAGATGAACGTCGAGCGGGCCACGCTCGATACGGGCTCGAGGGGAACCGTGTACGAGCAGGCGCCCCCGAGCAGCGCGAGGAGGATCGCAGAGGAGAGCAGGCGGCGCGAGCGCGAGCGCCGGGGGCTTGACATTGGGGCGATTGTACGGGCGCAGTGAGGCCTCTCCGGTGTCAGAAGCAGAGCCGAACGGCGATTTGATTGGGAAACGGGCTGGTACGGTCCTGCGCCGTGACACCCGAGGAGCAGCTCCCGATCCTCACCGCGGGGACGGTCGACGTCATCTCGGAAGGCGAGCTGGTCGACAGGCTGGCGGCGGGGCGACCGCTTCGAGTGAAACTCGGCATCGACCCCACGGCCTCCGACATCCATCTTGGCTTCGCCGTGGTGCTCCGGAAGCTGCGCGCCTTCCAGGACCTCGGCCACATCGCCGTTCTGATCATCGGCGACTTCACCGCTCAGGTCGGCGACCCGTCGGGCA
>JACPCJ010000096.1:42500-47008 GCA_016179865.1 Actinomycetota bacterium
CGCGATGCCGAACCGTAATAGGTGAAGCCATCGATCCCACACTGCCGAGAAAAGCCTCTAGCGAGTGACAGTGGTGCCCGTACCCTAAACCGACACAGGTGGGCAGGTAGAGAATACCAAGGCGATCGAGTGAACTCTGGTTAAGGAACTCGGCAAATTGCCCCCGTAACTTCGGGAGAAGGGGGGCCCAAGTACGGTGAAGGGCTTCGCGCCCGGAGCCCGAAAGGGCCGCAGAGACCAGGGCCAAGCGACTGTTTACTAAAAACACAGGAGCATGCGAAGTCGCAAGACGATGTATATGCTCTGACGCCTGCCCGGTGCCGGAAGGTTAAGAGGACGGGTCAGCCTTCGGGCGAAGCTCAGAATCTAAGCCCCGGTAAACGGCGGCCGTAACTATAACGGTGAGTTTCATACTGGCCGTTATGAAACCTGGCTATATGCTGGAACACCCGAGAATCCGGCGGTACTCGCTCTTTTGAGCAGTGAAAATCCGTCCGGTGCGGACAATCAGCAGGAAACCGCGAGCGATTCGTTACGTTCGTGGGATCCTCAGAGACTGCACGCCAGGTGCCCGTTCAGGTGCGCCAATCCTGTTCGGGTGAAGGGACAGTCCGACCCTCATGGCGACATGGGGAGCCAGGCAGAAATGACCTGGCCGCCCTCCGGCAACCAGCCGGAGTGGAGGTAACAGTCGTGCCTAAGGTAAATCCCGGTTTTGCAACCGGGTGTTGCCCCTCCACGCGGCGACGCGTGAGAGTGCAGCTGGCTATTTGCTGGAAACCCCGTGGATCCGGCGGTACTCGTTCTTGTCGCACCCTCTTCGTAGGGTCTCCGCGCTCGAAGATCTCGCTGAGGTCTTCGGCTGCGGGTATCTGATCGAGAACCGGCGCACCGACAACCATCGGTTACCCCTCATGCGCTTCAGTGTGAAGCGCCGGGGTGATCTGTTGGAGAGGGTGGTGCCGTTCTTCGAAGAGCACCCACTGAGAACCGCCAAACAGTCCGACTTCGAGTTGTTCGCCGACGTCCTCCGAACAATGGAGACGGGGCAGCATCGCACGGAGGAAGGGCTGGCGGCGATCGCTCAGGTGACTGAGCGGATGAATCGCAAGCAGCGGTCTCGATACCTGGAATCCTCAGAGGCCATACGCCAGCCACCTCAGGTTCCGATACTGAGGTGAAGATATGGTCCCAGCCACATGGCGACATGTGGAGCACTGGAGCGAAATTCCTTGTCGGGTAACCGGATTGCCCTGCACGGGAGTGATCCCGTGTGAATGCCCGCTCATAACGGCGAAGCCCTCACCGGGAGCCGTGTTTCAAGGACACGGTGGTGATCGGCGGGTAATGCCGTGGGAAGTCCGCTGCCGGCTCAGAGAGCCGGCATGACCCCGTAACGACTGAGCCCTTCGGGGCGAGGCGCCGGACACTGTCACACCTCGGCCATACGGTTGGAGGATGGCAAATCTACGGACGGCGCAACACGCGGGCCCTCAGAGTTGCTTGACTGATCTGCCGTCGTACATCTCCGGATACGTCGACGGTGAGGGATGCTTCACGGTATCGATCGCGCCCCGCCCGACCCTTCGGGTTGGCTGGGAGGTGCGGCCGAGCTTGTCGGTCAGCCAGAACGGCGACCGCTCCGAAGTACTGCTGGAGATCCAGGAGTACTTCGGCTGCGGCACGATCCGGCCCGACCGAAGCGACAAGACGCTCAAATGGGAGGTGCGAAGTCTGCCCCTCCTCTTGAGCGCTGCAATCCCTCACTTCGAGCGGTATCCGCTCCGATCGGGAAAACAGCGCGACTTCGAACTCTTCGCCGACATCTGTCGACGGATGAGTCGTCGTGAGCATTTGCACCCGGTAGGGCTTGCGGAGATCGTGGCGCACGCTAGCCGGATGAATCCGAGCGGAAAGCGCGGGTATGACCCGGCAAAGATCATTCAGGCACTGAGGTGAAGGCATAGTCTGCCCCGTTGGAAACAACGGATGAAGGCGAAGTTCCGACCTGCACGAATGGCGCAACGACTTGGCTACTGTCTCAACCAGAGGCTCGGCGAAATTGCATTCCGAGTAAAGATGCTCGGTACCCGCGGAAGGACGGAAAGACCCCGTGGAGCTTTACTGCAACTTGGTGTTGGGTTTTGGTACGCACTGTGTAGAATAGGTGGGAGGCTTTGAAGCGAGGGCGTTAGCTCTCGTGGAGCCGAAAGTGGAATACCACCCTTTGTGTGCTGAGGCTCTAACCCAGGCCCGTTATCCGGGTCGGGGACAGCGCCTGGTGGGCAGTTTGACTGGGGCGGTCGCCTCCTAAAACGTAACGGAGGCGCCCAAAGGTTCCCTCAGGCTGGTTGGCAATCAGCCGTTGAGTGTAAAGGCACAAGGGAGCTTGACTGCGAGACGGACACGTCGAGCAGGTGCGAAAGCAGGGCTTAGTGACCCGGCTGTGGCATGTGGAAGCGCAGTCGATCAACGGATAAAAGCTACCCCGGGGATAACAGGCTCATCCTGCCCAAGAGTCCACATCGACGGCAGGGTTTGGCACCTCGATGTCGGCTCGTCGCATCCTGGGGCTGAAGCAGGTCCCAAGGGTTGGGCTGTTCGCCCATTAAAGCGGCACGCGAGCTGGGTTTAGAACGTCGTGAGACAGTTCGGTCCCTATCCTCCGCGGGCGTGAGAGACTTGAGGGGAGCTTTCCCTAGTACGAGAGGACCGGGAAGGACGTAGCTCTCGTTTGCCAGTTGTCCTGCCAAGGGCACGGCTGGTTGGCGACCTACGGACGGGATAAGCGCTGAAGGCATCTAAGCGCGAAGCCCACCCCAAGATGAGGTCTCTTACCGGGTTAACCGGGTAAGGCCCCTGGAAGACCACCAGGTTGATAGGCCGGAGGTGTAAGCACGGCAACGTGTTCAGCCGACCGGTACTAATCGGCCGAGGGCTTGGATACTTCTCTCGATCACTTCGGTGATCGGGAGGGACCTTCTTGCTTGCTATGGAGCGCTCAAGGGACGCGCGCGCCCATTGACAACCAGGTTTCCGGTGGTGATAGCGGCGGGGAGACACCCGTTCCCATTCCGAACACGGAAGTTAAGCCCGCCAGCGCCGATGGTACTTGGGCGGAGACGCCCTGGGAGAGTAGGTCGCCGCCGGGTTTCTCATGGAAGTGCCCCGCCGTACACCGAGCGGGGCACTTCCGCGTGCTCCCGCTGCCGGCCACGTATCGCCCGTGTGACACGGAGGCCCTCCCGCCCCATCCCGCCCGTATGGATCAGCGCGTTCCTGTTGCTCGGCGCCTGCACCACGTCAGACGTCGAGATCGCGCAGCGGAGCACGGGTGACCTCCGGTGGGGGACTGCGGTCATGCTCGTCGCGGGGATCGTCTTCGTCCTCTTCCTGCGCGGGAACAACGCCCTCGAACGGCACGGGCGGAGCGCCCCGCTGAGGATCCTCGTGCGAATCGTCATGGTTCCGGTCTCGATTGCGGGGTTGCTGGGCATGCTCGTTCGACAAGCGGGTTTCTTCGGGGCGACCGACCTCCTCAGCTGGAGTGACGACCCCGACGCTCGGGCGATCGCATGGCGTGGACTCGGGGTGGCCGGGGTCCTCATCGCCCTGGGGGTGCCCCTCATCCTCATGGCGGCCGGGGCTGATCCCCGATTGCCGCCGCAGCCTCAGCCCCGCTCGCGGCCCACCACATCGCCGGCGCGCCGCAACCGACCCCTCCGGGCCACCGATCGGAAGCGGTGAAGGGCCCGTGCGACACTGACGGCATGCCGCCGCGATCCGTCGCCCGACGACCCGTCAGCGCGCCCAAGGCAGACGAGAAACTGCGCCGGGCCCTGAAGGAGGCGGCCACCGCCTTCAACGCCGAGCGCTTCCGCGACGCCCGCCGGGTCCTCCGGCCTCTGGCAGAGCGGAACCAACGCCAGGCGGAAGTACGCGAGCTCTACGGTCTGACGCTCTACCGGATGGGGGAGTGGAGGCCAGCCACCGTCGAGCTGGAGGCGTTCGCCACCCTCGCCGGCTCGACCGAGCAACACCCGGTCCTCATGGACTGCCACCGCGCCCAGCGCCATTTCGACGACGTCGAGAAGCTGTGGGACGAACTGCGGGCGGCGTCACCGTCCGGTGAGCTCGTGACCGAGGGTCGCATCGTCATGGCCGGCGCCCTCGCCGACCAGGGCCGCCTGTCCGACGCCCTTCGCCTCCTCCAACGTGGGCCGGTGGAGCCCAAGCGACCGAAGGACCACCACCTCCGCCTCTGGTACGCGCTGGCCGACCTGGAGGAGCGCGCCGGGAACCTCCCTCGCGCCCGGACGCTCTTCGAGCAGGTCCGGCGGCGCGACGCCACCTTCGCCGACATCGCCCAACGCCTCGCCGCCCTGGGGTGACCCTCGGTGACGGGAGAGACCGTCATTGGTCCACCCTCTGGTCCAGGAGGCCGGTGAATGTGGTGCCCGGGGTCTCGGTGAGGGTCGCGGGAAAGGCTGATGTACCGTCGCCCCGCG
>JACPCJ010000026.1 GCA_016179865.1 Actinomycetota bacterium
AACATCAAGCAGGGCGGCCGGCGCCGCGGCGCCAACATGGGCGTGCTGCGGGTGGACCATCGCGACATCCTCGAGTTCGTGGACGCGAAGCTCGGCGGCGGCCTCGAGAACTTCAACCTCTCGGTGGGCGTCACCGACCGCTTCATGGAGGCCGTCGAGTCGGGCGCGCGCTACGGCCTCGTCCATCCGGGACGCGGCACGGTGGTGCGGGAGGTGCCCGCGCGCGAGGTGTTCGACCGCATCGTGGCCGCCGCGTGGCGGACCGGCGACCCCGGGCTCCTCTACCTCGACGCCATCAATCGGGCCAACCCGACGCCGGCCCTCGGCGAGATCGAGGCCACGAACCCCTGCGGCGAGGTGCCGCTCCTGCCGTGGGAGAGCTGCGTGCTCGGCTCGATCAACCTCGCCCACATGGTCCGCGCGACGCCCGGCGGCCCGGACGTGGACTGGGACCGCCTGCGCCACGCCGTCCACGTCGGCGTGCGCTTCCTCGACGACGTGATCGAGATCAACCGCGAGCCCCTGCCCGCCATCGCCGCGGCCACCCGGGGCAACCGCAAGATCGGCCTCGGCGTGATGGGCTTCGCCGAGTGCCTGATCCTCCTGGGCGTCTCCTACGACGGCGGCGAGGCGATCCGCCGGGCGGACCAGCTGATGGCGTTCATCGCCGCCGAGGCGCGGGAGGTGTCGCGCCGGCTCGCCGAGCTCCGCGGGCCCTTCCCCAACTGGCCGCGCAGCGTGTACGCGGCGGCGGGCGAGCGCGTGCGCAACGCCACCCGGCTGTCCATCGCGCCGACCGGGACGCTCAGCATCATCGCGGGGACGAGCGGCGGCGTCGAGCCGCTCTTCGCGCTCGCCTACCGGCGCGCCCACACGCTCGGGGGCGCCCCCCTGATGGAGGTCAACCCGGTCTTCCTCCGCTACGCCGAGGCCCACCGGCTCGACGCCGAGGGGCTGCTGGCGCGCACGCTGGCCGGCGGGACCCTGCCTGAGGGCCCGGGCGTCCCCGCGTCCGTGCGCCGCCTCTTCGTCACGGCCGCCGAGATCCCGGCGCGGCAGCACCTGCTGGTCCAGCAGGCGTTCCAGCGCCACGTGGACAACGCGGTCTCCAAGACCATCAACCTGCCCCAGGACGCCGAGCCCGCGGCGGTCGCGCAAGCCTACCGCGAGGGCTGGCGGCTCGGGCTCAAGGGGATCACCGTCTATCGGCTCGGCTCCCGGCCCGCCCAGGTGCTGACGCTCGGGATCGACGAGGACGCGATGGCGCGCGAGTTCTTCGCGCGCTGCGACCCCGGCGCCTGCCGGCTCTAGCCCAACTTCCGCCGCCTCCGCCCGCGCCAACTCTTGCCGAAATCCTCGGTATATTGAACTGTGAAATAGATGGGATTGACTAGTTATTGCCTATTGGACATGGCTGGCGTAGACTACGGTTCAGGGAGGGGAGCGACATGGCCGCCAGCCGAACCGCGCCTAGGCCGGATCTCGAAGCGTTCGATTACGCGACCCGAGCGCCTTTCACCTTCGTCGCGAAAGAAGTGATCGACATCCTCGGAGCGAAGCTCGTGGCGTACATCGCCGGTGTTCGTGAGACTCGCGCCGTCCAGCAGTACGCGGAGGACAGTCGAAGCCCGAGGCATCCCGCGATCGAGCGACGCCTCCGCCTAGCGCTCCGAGTCGCAATGCTCATCAGCAAGCACGACAGCAAGGAAATCGCCCGGGCTTGGTTCACCGGGCTGAATCCGCAGCTCAACGATCGTTCCCCCGCCCGGCTCCTGCGCGAAGGCGATATCGATGACGTTGGGCCCGAGATCATTTCCGCCGCGCGTGCCTTCGTCGTCGGTGGATGAGCGATCTTGAAAGCACGCGGCCGATCGGGCGCGTCACGCGCATCGGCCGGTCGCCCGACCCGTGGGCTTGGCCGCCCTGGGAAGCGCAGCACTCAGACAACACATTCGGCAATCGCTGGGATGATCCAGAGGGCGTCTACCGCGTCCTGTATGCATGCAGCCAGCTCGAGGGGGCCTACCCGATCCCGTCGTTATCGCCGAATTTGCCGCGATCGAGAGACCGAGCGAGGAATACCGGATCGGCATCGTTCCGGTCACGTGGCTAGCCAATCGCGCGATCGGTGAGGCTACGCTGACGGGAGTCTACGCCGACGTCGGCCACGCCCGATCGCTCACATACCTCCGTACGGTCATGGCGCCGCGCCTGATTCACCACGATATCTCTGATCTCGACGCAGCCGCGATTCGCATCGCCGCTCCGCGACGTTTCACTCAGGAGATCTCCAACCACATCTACAAACTGTCCTCGTCCGACGGCACACCTCGCTTCGCCGGCATCGAGTACGAATCACGCTTCGGTGACAACTATCAGAATTGGGCTATCTTCGAACGCCCACGACAAGACCCCGGCGCCGAACCATTCGTTCGTCCCGTGCGCCGCGATGACCCAGGCCTCCGCGCAGCGTTGGCGACTCTAGGTCTGAAGCTGGCGGAACCTTAGAGTGATGGCAGCCACGGCCGAGGACGTCGCGGTTCCGCTGCCAAGATGGTTACGGCGGCGCACTCCGCTACAGCTCTAAACTAACCAGCCCGTCACGGGCGGTAGAGCGATTCGAGGACCTCGCGGTACTTCTCGGCCACGATGCGGCGCTTCACCTTCTGCGTCGGC
>JACPCJ010000050.1 GCA_016179865.1 Actinomycetota bacterium
GATGAACCCGTACAGACCCTTTGAGATGTGGTCGGTGGCCTCGAGGACGTGGCAGTGGTACCAGGACGTCCCGGCCTCATCGAGCTTGTACCGGTAGGTGTACGTCTTGCCCGGTCCGGCCACGTCGCGATCCCCTCGGGGCTCGTAAGGGCCGATGGGATTCTGGCCGATCGCCGGACCCGTCTCGCCCGCCACCCCGGGAACGACCCCGCCCACGGCGCCCACCGTGTCGTCCTCTTGGTGGGGCACGACGGGGAGCGGCGCCGTCATCGACGACCCATCGCTCGTGATGTCGTAGTCCATGAAGTGGGTGTGGATGGCGTGGGGCAGGTTGTGGGTGTTCTTCAGGACGATCTCCACGGTGTCACCCACGTTGGCCCGGATGGTTGTGCCCGGGACGGTCCCGTTGTAGGTCCACCACGTCATGGGGACGCCGAGGACGGGGAAGTCCTTCTCGGCCACGGTCAGCTCGACGCGCCGCACGGTCTCGCCCGCCCCGCCCTGGGGGCCGCTTCCGGTGGAACCGCCACCCCCGCCGCCGCCGGGAGCGGTCGTCGGGGTCGTGGACCCCGATCCGGGCGCGGTCGAAGTACTCGACTCCGGCACCGGATCGCCGGTCACGTTCACCGTGCCCCGCATCTGGTTCGGGTGGATCCCGCAGTGGTACTTGAATGCCCCGGGCTTCTTGAAGGAGTACGTCCACGCCTCGCCGGGGTTGACGGGGGGAGACGGAGAGAAGGCGCCGTCGTCGGAAACGATGTTGTGGACGCCGATCACCACCGGGTAGTTGGCCGGTTCGTCGTTCTCCCACGTGACCGTCTCACCGGTCTTGATGTCGACGACGGGTGGCACGAACTGCGTGCCCACCATGCTCACCGTGGCGCCGGCAGCGGCCGCCTGGTCGACCCGGCCGACGGAAACTCCCGCCGCCACCAGCAGGACGACCGTCACGGCCCCGAGCCCTCGAGTCCGATGGCTCCGCTTCCGCTCGTTCATCCCCGCCACCTCCTGCGTGTTGTGCGGGCCGAATGCAAGAAGCCCCGCCACACGGGATCGCCGTGTGAGCGGGGCTTCGTGGCCCGTTCGGACTTTCCTAGTGCTTCATCAGTGAAGAACTACTCAAGTTATAGCCCGACCGGGCCAGGCTCACCAGGCCCGGGCGCCGAGTCGTGACCTCCGCCGACCACTCAGTGACGTTGGTCCCGAAACCGGACAGATGGCGCGGAGGCGCCCGCCTGCCCTCGTTGCTTGAGCACGGCCTCGGCGTCGATGACGCGCCGGGCGGTCTCGACCATGGGGATGCGGCGGTCGCGGGCCTCTCGCTGCAGTCGGGCGAAGGCCTCCGACTCCGAGAGATGGAAGTGGTCCATGAGGAGGCCCTTGGCTCGCTCCACGAGCTTGCGGGCCTCGATGGCCTGCTTGAGCGACTCGACCTCGCTCTCGAGGGCCCGGAACTCGGCGAAACGGCTGGCGGCCAGGCGCAGCGCCGTGGCGAGCTGGCCCTCCGACACCGGCTTCACGAGGTAGGCGGCGACGCCGACGGCGATGGCCCGCTCCACCAGGTCGGCGTCCTCGAAGGCCGAGATGATGACGGTGGGCACGCTCCGGCCCTGGCCGGCAAGGCGCTCGGCCACCGCGAGCCCCGAGAGCCGCGGCATCTTGATGTCAAGGAGAAGGAGATCGGGCTCCAGGTGCCCAGCGAGCTCGAGGGCGGTCTCGCCGTCACCCGCCGTCCCCACGACGTCGTACCCGAGTCGGCGGAGCTTCTCTTCGAGTCCGAAGGCAATGACCGGCTCGTCCTCCGCCAACAGCACGCGCGCGCGCCGCTCGCCCATGGTTCAGCGGCCGGCGTTCGGGTGGGGACCGGCGACGGGGAATCGGATCGTGGCCACGGTGCCGGGAGCGCCCGGGCCAATGGTGAACGTACCGCCGAGACCCTGGCTGACGACCCGACGCACGATCTCGAGGCCGAGGGCCTCGCCGTCCTCGCGCCCGGGGCGAAAGCCCGCCCCGTTGTCGGTCACCGTGACCTCGGTGCTGCCGTCGCCAGGCCGCAGCTCCACCGTCACCGATCCCCGCCGGCCGCCGGGAAAGGCATGGGTGAGGGCGTTCGTGACCAGCTCGTTGACGGCGAGGGCGAAGCACGTGGCCTGCTCGACGTCCAGCGTCACTCCGTCGCCCACCACCGACAGGCTGACCCCCTCTCCGAGCTGTCGGTCCCGAAGGAAGCCGGCGACGCGGCGGGCAACGTCACCGCTCAAGGTCGTCCCGGGGTGGAGGGCCACGAGATCGTGGACGCCGGCGATGGACTGGATCCGGGCCACGGTGCGGTGGGCAACCTCGCTCGCGGACTGGCTCGGGTCACGGTTCACCTCGAGTGAGAGCAGCTCCGCCACCGTCTGGAGGTCGTTCTTCACCCGGTGGTGAAGCTCCTGGAGCAGCGCCGATCGCAGGTCGCGCTCCGCCTCGGTGGCGGCCCTCCTCGCCGCCTCGCGCCGGGCCCGCGCCGCCAGCTCGGCCGCCACGACGCCCGTCGCCACCAGCGCCCCCAGGCGCACCACCAGCTCTCCGGTCAACACCCGCTCGGGCACCGTGAGGACAGCCGCCAGGTGGACGGCGGCGGCGATCAGGCCTGCCGCCACACCCCCGGCGGGCGGGAGGAGCGTCCCGGCGAAGACGACGGCGGGAAAGGACAGGACGTAGACGTCGGTCGTAAATCCACCCCCGGCGTAGGTCACGACGCCCAGGAACACGAGCAGGCTCAGCGTCCAGGCCCAGAGCAGGCGCCAGCGCGGGCCGGAACCCCGCCCCCTGCGGGCGAGGAGGAGGGCCGCGCCGTTCACAATCGCCGCCCCGGCGCTCAGCCACAACAGCGCCGGGTGGCTCATCTCGTCGACGTGGCGATGGGGCAGCACGGTGGCGGCGGCGATGAGGGCGAGCGATGCCCAGCCGATCATGGCGCCCGTGGCGGCCGTGTGCGCGAGGTCATCCCGATCGACGGCGAGCCGGGCGCGACGATCGGGCGCCTGCATGCGCATCCCCGACGATGCCCGAAGGTCACCCCACCGCGGCCAGAGCCGAAGGTCATAAGCATTCGGGACTCTCTGGTCGGTGGGGAGCCGGGCCCGGAACCGTACGGTGGCCGCATGCCCCCGGACGACGCCTCGGGGCTCGCCTCGGCCCTCACGGACACGATCGAGATGGGGCTGCGCACCCGACTCACGTCCCTGCGCGGCCTGGCCCGAACACTCGAACGCGACGACCTCGACCTGCCGCCTGACCTCGCGCGGCAGTGGGCATCGCGAATCCTCACCGAGGCCCGGGCCCTCGAAGTGGCGATCGACGACGCCGCCCTCCTAGTGCAGCTCTGGCAGGGGGACGTGCCGATCCGCCACCACCCCACCGATCTCAGCGGCACCGTTCGCGGCGTGGTCGACGGGACCGAGCCGGGGGATCGCCACCTGACCACCAACTGCGAGGCGGCCACGATCCTGGTCGATCCCCGCCATCTCGAAACGATCGTCCACCGGCTCCTCGACCACGCTCTGGCCAAGTCGCCGCCGCGGGCGACCGTCCATGTGTCAGCCCGGCCCGACGATGGAGCCGTGGTCATCACCGTCGAGCACGCTGGGCCGGCGCCGGAACCCGGGAACCGCGCCATCGCCGTCGTGCGCGGCCTCGCTCGCCTCCACGGGGGTTGGATGGCGGTGGCCGACGGCTCCCGAGGCGGGACCACCATCACCGTGGGCGTCCCCGAGTGGAATCGAAGCACCGAACCGCATCGGGTCCTCGTCGTCGATTGGGACAGCGACTGCCAGTGGGCCCAGGACCCGGAACTCGCCGCCTCCGGATACGACGTCGCCGTGTGCGGTGGGCTCGGCGTGCCGCACGCCGTCCCCGACTGCCCGATGGTCGCCGAGGGGCGGTGCTCGCTGGTGGAGGCGGCGGACGCCTACGTATTCAGCCTGCGGGCTCCCACCGACGAGGCCCTGGCCGTGATCCGCTCCTACCGAGATCGCGCCCCCGACACCCCGCTGGTCGTCGAAGTGCCGCCCGCCGAACTCGACGAATTCGGGGAAGAGCTGGACGGGTGCATCGTCGTCCCAGCTCCGTTGAACCGCGATCGAGTCCTCGACCTCCTCGCCGGCTCGCTCCCGAACTTGGTCTCTCAATCACGGGATGGCGCAGGGCAAGAAGCCAAGTTCGGTCCAACGTCTGTGGGCTAAGATAGGCACATGCGTCTGCACATAAGCCTCGAGGACGATCTCGTGGCGGAGCTCGATTCCCGCGTCGGACGCAGGCGCCGCAGCGCGTTCATCACTGAGCTCGTGCGACGCGCCCTCGAAGACGAGCAGCGATGGGATGACATCGAGTCCGGTCTCGGGTCCCAAGCCGAGGAACAAAACGAGTGGGACGAGGACCCCGCCGGGTGGGTGCGGGCGCAACGGCGGGACGACCTGCGGCGGGTGGGTTAGGCCCTTCCCATGACTCGGGTGCTTCTTGACACGACCGTCCTGATCGACGCGCTCCGGGGCCGGCCGGCGGCCGAGCGAGTCCGGAACCTTCGCCGCGCCGGTGACGTTCCCTTTGCCTGCGCCATCAACGTGGAAGAAGTGGTGCGGGGCCTGCGCGCTCGCGAGCCCCGGCCCGCCAACCATCTTCTCCGCGGCCTCCGGATTGCTCCGCTCGGGCGATCCGAGGGCGAGAAGGCCGGCGCGTGGCGGCGCGAGTTCGCGACCCGCGGGATCACCCTCAGCCAGGCTGACTGCCTTGTGGCCGCGGCCGCCCTCGGCGTCGGCGCCACCCTTGCGACCGGCAACCCCGACGACTTCCCGATGGAGGAACTCACCGTCGAGCACTGGCCGGTCGGCGAGTAGGCCGGAACCACGGCTCCCCTCGTCAAACCTGGCCCGAAGAATTCCGGCGGGGGCGCAACAAAGAACCCAAGTTCGGTTACTGAAGGGGTTCGAGGGACGACAGCGTTGCCTCGTACTCCTCGTGGTAGTCGACGGTACCAGCGCCGAAGGGGCTGTCGGACTCGCTGTCGAAGCGTCCCGCGGTCTTCACCATCAGATTCCGGCTCGTCGCGAACCAGTACTCGTGGACTCCGGACCCCCGCGTATCCCCGCCCGCCGTGCTCTCCATTCGGATGTGGAACGTGTCGACGGGCTCCCCGCCGATGGTGAGCGTTTCGATGGCCACGACGGTCGCCTGCTCTTCGAACCAGGAGTCGGGTTCGACGCAGCGGGCCTTCCAGGTCATCCCGACCTCGGGACGGGCGGGACGCATCACCGACCCCGGCTCGCACTCGTAACTGCGATCGTCGGACTGGCCGAAGAACTCGTGGTGGGTCCAGAAGACCCTCCACTCCTCGCCGAGATCCGTCACGCAGTTCTCCCACTCATCCCAGCGTTCCTCGAGCACATCCCAGCGCGCCTTCGACCCGCACCCCCCGTGGGAAATGGTGATGGTGGTCTGCGCCGGATAGTCGTGCCGGGCTCCTCCGAGGGCGGTGACCGACTCGTAGCCAGTGGTGTTCCACACGTAGACGCCGGGGTCGGGGAGAGCAATCTCCTCCGTGTGAGTGTCGGGCTCGGTGTCGAGCGGAGCGAGCCCGACTTCCTCGGGGCCACGCACACTGGGCTGGGTCGACACGCTCACGTCACTCGAAAGGGCTTGTGTGCGTGGCCCGAGGCGGGCTCGCCGCTCGCCACTCACACCTTCCCCGGCGCGCTCTCGGTACCGTGCCACGACCTCGTCGACGCCCACCGGCGTCGTGGTGTCGAGCGAGCGCGCGTACAGCACCGCTCCCCCGCCGACGAGTTCGACCGCCACCGCCACAGCGACCAGCCGTCTGGACCAATGGCGCCGCTTGGTCATCGGGCGCAGTGGCGCCGGCAGGAGCGGACGCAGACCGCAAGCAACAGCAGTGCAACTCCGGCGACGAGGATCCGGCGTCGCCGGTTTGACTCGCCGTAGAACGACGCCGGGACCGAGAGGGTGAACCCCCCGGCAGGAACCACCGACATCCGGTCCCCTCGGGTGACCCGCAGGCGGCGGCGCAGCAGCGCGGCAACC
Organism: Actinomycetota bacterium; assembly: GCA_016179865.1. Lineage (GTDB taxonomy): Bacteria > Actinomycetota > Acidimicrobiia > IMCC26256 > JACPCJ01 > JACPCJ01. The sequence goes on from JACPCJ010000050.1 coordinate 6,079, forward strand.
GGCGACGTGCGGCCGCTGCACACGCCCGCCATGTCGAGCCAGGGACCGGCGAGCACCGGCGCACCCTCGGCCGCCCCGTTCGACACCACGACCTCGCCGGGACGGAACGACAGCGTCACTGACACGTCACGGTCGGACGCGTTGAGCACGAGGTCGCCGCGGGCGACACGGGCCACGGCGGCGCGCCCGCGGAACTCGCGGACGTTGTCAGCGAGAAGATCGGCGACCATGACGGCGAGCCCGGAGGCGTCGTCGCCGTCGGCGAGGCGGACGTTGAGTCCTAGATCTTGCGCCACCAGCGCTCGAGGCCCAGGTCTTCGGCGATGACCTGCAGGGCGTTGTATCCGGGCCCGAAGGTGATGAAGCCGTGCGGGTGCTGGGTCGAGCCCGCCATGTAGAGCCGATTGACCGGCGTGCGGTACTGCCCCAACTCGGGCAGCGGGCGCTCGTCGAGCATGTTGTCGAGCGAGATCTCTCCCATCATCCAGTCACCCCGCACCATGTTGGGGAGCTTGGTGGCGATGTCGTGCGGCGTGAACACCGACCACTCCAGGAAGGCGTCGTCGGTGAGGTTGGGGGCAAAGCTTCGCCAGGCCTCGATGCACTTGTGCCCGTACCACCGCCCGAGGTCGTCCCACGCCCCCTCGCCCCCGTCGGCAAGGGCGAAGGGCGCGAACTGGCGGAGCAGGCCGGTGAAGCACCCCTCGGGGGCGTCGGTCGGGTCATAGAGCGAGTTCACGGCGGCGTTCGGGCGGGGGTCCGGCAGGCGGCCGGCCCGGACGTCAGCCCAGTCGGCGTTCAGGTCCTCGGGTGAGCCGTAGCCGAGATTCACGACCCAGGCCCGGTTCACGTCGGGGTCGAAGGCCGCCGCCTCGTACTCGGGCAGGCGGTTCATGGCCAGGTGCACCGAGAACAGCGACCAGTCCTTGTGCTTGACCTCGGTCTTCACCTTGTGGGCGAAGTCCTCGCCCGTCACCGAGGCGTCGACGAACTCGAGGAAGGTCTGCTCGACCGAAACGGTGGAGGCCACGAGCTGGGTGGCCTCGATCTCGGTGCCGTCGGCGAGGCGCACCCCGACGGCGCGACGCGTCGATCCATTGCCGTCGACCAGGATCCGTTCGACCTCGGCGTCCGAGATCATGACGCCCCCGTGTTGAGCGAGGTCGCGCCACAGCGCGTGCGCGAGCCGGTGTGACCCGCCGAGGCAGAGGTGCCAGTTGTCGATCTTCCCCACCAGAAGCGGGAACCCGATGGCCAATCCGGGCACGTCGTTGGTGTAGGAGCACACGGCGCCGTGGAAGGCGAGATGGGCCTTCACCTTCGGGTGGGTGAAGTGCTGGTCGAGGAACTGGTTGATGGTCTCCCGGCGCAGCTTCACCGAGAGGAACTCGCTCTTGTCCTCGACGCCGAAGGTGGCGAGGGCCTTGGTGAGCTCCTTCACCGAAAGCGGGGGCTGGTACATCAGGGTGCCGAGCAGCAGGTCGACGAAGCCGTGGGCCTCGCCATAGAGGCGCCGGAACGTCTCGGCGTCCTCCTCCGAGAACCGCGCCACCGACTCGCACGTCTTGTCGAGGTCAGTGTGGACGGTGAGGGCCGTCCCGTCGTCGAAGATCGAGGCCATCTGCACTTCGGGCCGGACGTACTCCACGCCGTGCCCCCGCACGTCGAGGTCGGCGACCGGTGGCGCCATGTCGACGAAGGTGTGGTAGTTGGCGTGGAGGTTGTGGAGGAAGCCAGGACGGGTGATCTCCTCGGTGCACAGGCCCCCGCCTTCTTCGTGGCGGCGCTCGAGGACGACCACGTCGAGGCCGCTCCGGGCCAGGTAGGCGCCCAGCGTCAGCCCGTTGTGGCCCGCCCCGATGATGATGGCGTCGTAGCGCTCACGCACTGAGGGCCTCCCGTTCCCCGCTCAGGGGGCCGCTCGGGCCCTGGTCCGCGGAATACGGCGGCTGGCCCTCGGGCCAGGTCGTCTCGACACCCGCCGTGTAGGCCTCGAGGAGCACCTGCACCAGCTCGGCCTGGCGCATGAGGAAGCGCATGTCGCCCCGGACCCTCACGGTCCCGTGAAGGGCGGCGTCGATGGGGTCGGCCAGGCCGGCGGCGATCTCGTCGAAGACCGTGGCGGGCCCCCGGAAGCGGTAGTCGAGCTCGACGTCAGGCTCCCCGTCGATCTCGCGGTACCACTCGCACTGGCCCCGTTCGATGCGAATGAGGAAGCGGCGCTCGTCGCCGTCGGCGACATAGGGAGACACGCCATCGCCCGCGATCTCGACGGCGACCGTCCAGGCGCCCTCGGGCACGTCCTTCACGGTGGCGACCTTGGCGTTGATGGCCTCCTTCACTGACTCGTACCACTCGGGGGTGTATATGGCAGGCATCAGTAACTCCTGTCGGCAGGGATGGGGCTGGGCAGGCCGAGGTCCTCGGCGATGGCCTTGAAGGCGTTGTATCCGCACGCCGCGTGCACGCCGCCGCCGGGGTAGGCGGACGGGCCGCAGAGGTACAGACCCTCGACCTCGGTGCGGTAGTTCGACGCCTCCGGGAACGGGCGGTTGGGCCCCATCTGGTCGGGGGCGAACTCCCCGTTCGAGAAGTCGCCCTCGCGCATGAGGTTCTTCCGCTCCATCTGGTCGGGCGTGTAGAGCTTGTGGGCGATGACGTTGTCGGCGGTCATGTTGGGAGCGAACTCGCGCCAGGTGGCAAGGAAGCGCTCGTTGTAGGTGCGCCGCACGTCTTCCCACTCCGCTGCCGTCAGCTCCGAGGCACACGGGAGGAAGTACCAGCCCGTCGCCGCGTGACGGTCGGGGGGCGCCTGCGAGCGGTCCCACAAGCTGTTGACCCACGTTCCGGCGGCGGGCTTGGGCAGGGTGCCCGAGTAGGCGTCGCGGATGTAGCGGGCCGTGTCGTCGGGCCCGTCGAAGCCGACCATCGTGTAGAAGCAACGGTCGATGTCGGGGTCCCACTTCGCCGAGCGGTAGGCGGGAGCTTCGTAGAGGCAGAACATCGGCGTGCCGAGCACGTGGCTGGGGCCGTAGCGGTAGGCCTTCGCCCGCTTCACCCACAGCGGGCTGAGGTGGTCGGCGCCCACGAGGTCGAGGAGCGTCTGGCGCAGGTCGGCGTTCGACGCCACCGCCCGCTCGGCCCGGTACTCGGTACCCCGGGCCACGACGCCGACGGCCCGTCCGTCCTCGACGATGATGCGCTCGACCTGGCTGTTCTCCAGAAGGTCGACGCCCTCCCGGTAGCAGGCCTGGGTCATGGCCTTGGCCAGGGTGTGGGTGCCGCCGATGGCCAGCTTCCAGTTGGCCATGGTCCACATGATGAAGGTGAAGAACGCCCCGCCCGTCCCGGTGGAGTCGATGGGGAAGCCCCACTCGACGCAGGTGCGGTAGAGCAGTGCCCGAAGCTCGGGCGTCTCGAACAGTTCGTCGATCACCATCTTCGGGGACTTGGCGACGAAGTGCCCGGCCACGCCCAGGTCGCCGAAGACACCCTCGAGCATCATGGCCACGCCCTCGGGCGAGCCGGCGTTGGGCACCGCGCCCGGGGGGTTGTAAAGCCCGACAGCGAGCAGCTCTTCGAGCTTCATTGCCCGCTGCTTCAGCTCGACGTACAGCTCGGCGTCGGCCTTGGAGTAGCGGGCGATGCTCGTGTAGGTGGCCTCGAGAAGGTCGGGGCGGTGGAGCACGACGGGGGGGCGGCCGTCGGCGAAGGTGATGCCCGCCTGCGCCTCCGGCATCACGGTGCGCAGCCCGAGGTCTTCGAGACCGAAGTCCTGGATCATCGGCATGACGTCGAAGAACTCCATGTACTGCGCGTGCATGTTGTGGCGGTACCCCGCCAGCACCGGTTCCTCGGTGTTGGCCCCGCCCCCCTCCTCGTGGCGGCGCTCCACGATCAGCGTGCGGAGCCCGCTGCGCTGGAGGTAGGCGGCGAGGCAGAGCCCGTTGTGGCCCGCCCCGATGACGATGGCGTCGTAGGTGGGCGTCGCCACTCGTGCTCCTTCCGTTATCTGTCGTCTAGTGGTGTGCGCCGCGTCGTCCAGTCGCGGACGCGGCGCCCGCGGCCGTGCGCGGCTCTTCCCCTTCCGCCGGCGGGCCCTCGGGACGCGCCCGCGCCCGCGCCGCCGCCGTGCGGGTGGGCGGGCTGGCGGCTCCGTGCACCAGACGGAGCCTCGGAGTTTCGGCGGCCACCCCAGCCGGAACTACCTCCGGCACCTGCCGAGCCGGGGGGCTTCCCGGGGTCGCCGAACCCTCGGGTACCTCGGCCGGGGTGACCGCCGAATCCCGGAACGGCATCGAGGCGGCGGGTGTCGCGGGCTGCGGAATCCGCGCCGCCGCCTTTGTTGATGCTGTCCGGGGTTCTTGGCCGGCCTGCTCGATCGGGCGCTCCTGGCGCCGATCGGAGCGAGTCAGCCAGCGGAACAGTGAACGAAACACGTGCGCCACCCAGCGGGCGCCGAGCCCGAAGGTCCGCGGGCTCACGGCGACACGGACCATGCCCGGGATGTCCTGCGGGCTCATGCGAATGGCGAAGTCCCAGTTGACGGGCTCGGTGATGGTCCCGCTCACGACCACGTCGTCGCCTTCGCGACTGATTTCGTAGCGCCGGAAGTCCATCACCAGTTCCTTGCGGCCCAGGCCGCGGGACTTGATCTTCATGGCGCGTCCTTCACGACAGATACGTCTCCCGGTACCGGCTCAGGTACTTGGGCGGCGACCACCACTTCTCGGCCTCGAGGTCTTCCGCCACCGAGTTGGCGGCGATGTAGCCGGGGCCGCCGGTGATGAGGCCGCCCGGGTACGAGGACGCCCCGCTGAGGTAGAGGCCCTCGACAGGGCTGCGCCCGGCCAGGCAGGAGTCGTCGGGGC
>JACPCJ010000117.1 GCA_016179865.1 Actinomycetota bacterium
GAGCCCACGATCTACGGCGCCGTCACCACCCCCGAGGCGTACCTCGAGAACGTGAGCCAGAAGGACGGCGCCGTCGACTTCTATGACGAGTCCTACACCCAGAACGGACGGGCGACCTTCGAGTTCGGGCTGATCGAGCACTACAACCCCGCCACGCTCGGCGCCGTCGACTTCCTGCTCATCCTGAACCGCAACGAGAACGTGATCCCCGCCGTCGCCCGCCTTCACCCCGAGCAGGCCGCCGCCTACTTCATGCTCGGCGAGACCACGGGCACGTCGGCGGGCGGTGCCGCCGAGGCGGGCAAGTTCCTCCGGGTGCCGGGGACGAACCCGTTCTTCCCCCGTGCCCACGACTACCAGGGCAACCGGCTCCTCGAGCTGCTCGAGAACCACCCCATCCCCGTCTACCTGCTGAACACCGGGCGGGTCGGCGGAGCCGACGCTGACGAACGTTCCAAGAAGGTGAAGATCCCTCACTCCTCGGCCGTGGTAAAGGCCATCGCCGAAGACACCATCGCGTGGGTCGACGACCCAGACTTCGGCTACGAGGTGGCGGCGTCGGTTCCCGAGTTCCCCAGCGAGGACGGCGACCTGCTCCAACCCCGCGAGCTCTACGCCTCCCAGGGCCGGTCCGACGAGTACGACCAGTGGGTCACCCGGCTCAAGGAGGAGCGGGCCGACTTCCTGGCCCAGTTCCCCGACCTCGACGACCGCATCGTCAAGACCGTCGCCTAGGCCGCCCCCGCGCGCGGCGGCTTCGATACGATGCGCCCGCCTGAGCACCGCCCGTCGAGGAGGCCACGTTGAGCGTCAACGCGTACTTGCTGATCCAGTGTGAGGTCGGAAAGGCGGCCCAGGTGGCGACCGAGGTGTCTGCCATCGACGGCGTCCTCTCCGCCGAAGACGTCACCGGCCCCTACGACGTGATCGCCAGGGCCGAGGCGGGAACGATCGACGACCTCGGAAAGATGGTCGTGTCGCAAGTGCAGCTGGTGGAGGGCATCACCCGCACCCTTACCTGCCCGGTGGTGAATCTTTAGCGCTGGCGACCGGCGCGTCGGGCGCGGCGCTCGTGGCGCTCGAACGCCAGCGTGATCAGCCGGTCGATCAGTTCCGGGTAGGGAACGCCCGACGCCCCCCAGAGACGCGGGTACATCGAGATGGGCGTGAACCCGGGGATGGTGTTGACCTCATTGACCACGAAGCCCCGGCCGCCCTCTTCGTAGAAGAAGTCGACCCGCGCCATCGCCTCGCACCGGCACGCCAGGAACGCCGCGACGGCGAGGCGCCTCACCTCGGCGGTGGCATCGGCAGAGAGAGGAGCGGGGACGAGGAGCTCGGCGGCGTCGTCTTCGTACTTGTCGTTGTAGCTGTAGAACTCGTCGCCCGGGACGACCTCGCCCGGGACCGATGCCTCCGGCGGGCGGTCGCCGAGCACCGCAACCTCGATCTCCCGCCCCACGACCGCCTCCTCGACCACCACCCATTCGTCGAAGGCCAAGGCCGTCTCGATGGCCCCGGCGAGCTCGTGGCGGTCTCGGGCCTTCGACACGCCAACCGAAGAACCCATGTTCGCCGGCTTCACAAAACACGGGTACCCGAGCTCGGCTTCGACGAGGTCATAGAAGGCGTCGCCGACCTCCCACTCCCGAGCCGTCAGCCAGTTCGCCACCGGAAGTCCGGCGGCAGCGAATGCCCTTTTCATGATCACCTTGTCCATGCCCACCGCGGATCCGACAACCCCGGAACCCACGTAGGGCACCCCGGCGAGCTCGAGCAGGCCCTGCAACGTCCCGTCCTCCCCGTATGGACCGTGCACCATCGGGATCACCACGTCGAAGGGCTCAACCGCCTGAAGGATCTCGGCGGAGTCGTCCAGCGCCACCAACCCCGATCGTGAGGGGTCGGGCAACTCGGCTACCGGCGCGCCTTCCACGTCGAACGCCTCAGGCAGCGCCTCGGCGCCCTTCTCGATGGCAGCCCGGGCACCCTCGGCCAGGAGCCAGCGCCCTTCCTTCGTGATGGCCACCGGCACGACTTCGTAGCGCTGCGGGTCGAGGGCCCCGGCCATGGCCACGGCGCTCACCCGTGACACGTCGTGCTCAGCGGAGCGGCCGCCGAACAGCAGGAGCACCCGGATCTTCTCGCCCTGATTCACACCTGAAGCATGGCGCGGATTCCCACACCCATGAGGAAGAGCCCGACGATTCCGTAGAACATCTCCAAGCGGCCTCGCATGGAGATGCGGTACGAGTAGGCGAGGCCGACGGTGAGGAACCCGACGAAGCCGTAGAACATGTGGAACCGTGGTGCCACGATCGTCTCGTCACTCACCAGGATCACGCCGAGCGTCACCTGGATCAGCAGCGCCGTTTCGGCGGCGATGGCGAGGGCCCAGACGAGCGGCCCGCGCAGCGCCCGCACCCGCCAGGACAGGAGGGCGTAGGCGCCCGCAACGCCGTTCCCGACGATGGTGATCCACGCGAAGACGCGGTGGAGCGAGAGCAGCGTGTCGGTGTCCACCGGCCCGAGGTCTAGTGCACTAGTGGATCACCGCGTAAATCACAGTGATGTGATTTGATGTGGACATGCGACTACATCCCCTTCAGATCAGCGGCGAAGACCGGACCGAACTCGAGC
>JACPCJ010000118.1 GCA_016179865.1 Actinomycetota bacterium
GCCACGAGGCCCACGCCGACGTCAACGCCGCTCACAACGTGTTGCGGGCCGGGCTGGCCCGTCGCCTCGAGCGAGAAGCCGGGAGCGCCGCGTGAACCATGCGGCTTGTTCACTGGCGGGCCCTTAGACTGAATCCAACCCGCGACGCGCGTTCGTTTCACGCGCCCGTCGTCCCCGGACACATCCACGGGCACGGGCCGGATCGGGCCGCAAGCGGGAATTCGCACGCCCGCCAACTTTCGGTGGTGGCCTCGGATACCCGAGGGCGCACGGCGCGGGCGGAGGAACAAACCGAAGGAGGACGACCATGCCGGTCGTGACGATGCGGCAGTTGCTCGAGGCTGGGGTGCATTTCGGCCATCAGACCCGCCGCTGGAACCCGAAGATGCGCGACTACATCTTCGGAGAGCGCAACGGGATCTACATCATCGACCTCCAGCAAACGCTGGCGCGGGTTGACGAGGCGTACCGCTTCATCCGTGACCTGGTGGCCGGGGGCGGGTCGGTGCTCTTTGTCGGCACCAAGAAGCAGGCCCAGGAGCCCATCGAGCGGCACGCCCGTGCCGCCCGCATGCCGTTCGTCAACTACCGCTGGTTGGGCGGGATGCTCACCAACTTCCAGACCATCCGTCAGCGGGTCGACGTGATGCTCGCGCTCGAGCAGCGCGAACGCGAGGGCGAGTTCGACATCATGCCCAAGAAGGAAGGGCTCCGACACCGCCGCGAACTCGAGAAGCTGCAGCGCTACCTCGGCGGGATCCGCAACTTGGAGTCGGCGCCCAAGGCCATCTTCGTGATCGACACCAAGCGGGAAGACATCGCGGTCCGCGAGGCCAACAAGCTCGGGGTTCCCGTCGTCGCCGTGGTCGACACCAACTGCGACCCGGAACTCATCGACTACGTGATCCCCGGCAACGACGACGCCATCCGCTCGGCCACGCTCCTGTGCCGCGTGATTGCCGACGCCGTTGAGGAAGGTCACCTCCTCGCTGGTGACAAGCGTCGTTCCGTCGCCGCGGCCGCGCAGGCTCTCGAGCCCGAGCCGCTCGATCCGGAGGAGGAAGCGCGCCGAGCCGAGCAGCAAGCCAAGGCTCGCGCCGAAGCCATGGCCGCGCAGCGGGCGCGCGAGAAGCGCCTCGCCATGTCGCGGGCGCAGGCAGACGCACCGGCACCAGAAGCGCCGGCACCAGAAGGACCGGCGCCAGAAGCACCGGCACCAGAGGAACACGATGGCTGAGATCTCCGCGAAAGACGTCGCCGCGCTCCGCAAGGAGACGGGGGCGGGAATGATGGACTGCAAGAAGGCGCTCGAGGAGTCGGGCGGCGACATGGCAGCGGCGAAGACCTGGCTGCGCGAGAAGGGCCTGGCCGGGGCGTCCAAGCGAGCCGGACGGGAGGCGAGCGACGGTGCCGTCGAGGTCCTGATCAGCGAATCAGCCGGGGTCGTCGTCGAGGTCAACTGCGAGACCGACTTCGTGGCCAAGGGCGACGAGTTCGTCGGTTTCGTCGGCGACCTGGCTCAGTTCGCCCTCGAAGCGGCTGGCGTGTCGTCCGCCGACGACCTGGCCGCCAAGCCCTTCGGTGACGGGACCGTCGAGGACGCCGTCAAGGCGTTGGGTGCCAAGGTCGGCGAGAACGTCTCACTCGGGCGCGTCGTCCGCGTCGAGCCCGCTGGTGGCCTGGTCGACGGCTACAAGCACGTCCAGAACGATCGGGGCGTGATCGGGGTGCTCGTCGAACTCGAGGGCGTCGAATCCGGCGACGAGAAGTCCCGCCAGGTGGCGCACGACCTCGCCCTGCACATCGCCTCCGCCGCGCCCCGGTGGCTCCGTCGGGAAGACGTGCCCGACGACGTCATCAGCGCCGAGCGCGATATCTACGAGAACATGGCCCGCAATGAGGGCAAGCCGGAGCAGGCGCTTCCCAAGGTGGTGGAAGGGCGCCTGGCCGGGTTCTTCAAGGACAACGTGCTGCTCGAGCAGGGTTTCGTGCGTGAACCGAAGCGCACCGTCGCGTCCCTGGTCGACGACCTGGGTGGTCCACAGATCCGGAGCTTCGCCCGCGTGCAGGTTGGCGAGCGCTAACGTCGTCTTCATGTCAGGCGCGCTGCCGGAGAGCCGGTACGGGCGGGTCGTCCTCAAGCTCTCCGGTGAAGCCTTCGCCGATCCCGCCGTCGGCTTTGGGATCGACGCCGGGGTGGTGCACCGGCTGGCGGGTGAGATCGCAGGCGCCCGGACGGAGCTGGACGTTGGGATCGCCATCGTGGTCGGCGGCGGCAACATCTTCCGGGGGATGTCGGGCTCCGATCGAGGAATGGATCGGGCGACCGCCGACACCATGGGCATGCTCGCCACGGTGATCAACGCCCTCGCCCTCCAAGACGCGCTGGAAGCGGTTGGCCAGCCCACGCGTACGCAGACCGCAATCACCATGTCGGAGGTCGCCGAGACCTACGTCCGGCGCCGCGCCATCCGGCACCTCGAAAAGGGTCGCGTCGTGATCTTCGCCGCCGGCACCGGCAACCCGTACTTCACCACCGACACCACGGCGGCGTTGCGGGCGGCCGAGATCGGCGCCGAGGCCATCCTGAAGGG
>JACPCJ010000116.1 GCA_016179865.1 Actinomycetota bacterium
CTCTACTACGAGCTGTACTTCTTGCCCATGCCGCCGCCCGGGGCAGACGGGCGTCCGCCCGGGGAGTTTCTCGAATGGCTCCTCAAGCACAACCGCTCGCTCTTCACGGTGCACTTCGCCCTCGGGCGCGACGGCGACGTCTACCTCGTCGGGCGGGTTCCGATCCAGGACTTGGATGAGACCCGTCTCGACCACGTGATCGGTGAGATCTACGAGGCCACAGAGACCTGGTTCCAGCCCGCGGTCAAGATGGCGTTCGGTCGCCCGTGACCCCTCCGGTCGGCCCTGGGTCGGGGCGAGATTTCCCCTTGCCAGCGCGCACGGTGATCGTTACCTTGACGACGCCGCCGCCGCGAGGTGGCGGCCGGGTGCGGCCCGAGGGGCAGGCGGCACCGTTCCGTTCGGGGAAGTGCGGAGCGGCGCCAATGGTTCCTCGGGCCCAGCCGCGTGTTGCCCGCTCCGGCGCCCCATGAACCCGCCGCCCCGGGGAACGGTGGCGATCGCCTACGCGCTTTCGGCGACCGGCATCCTGGCCAACTCCATCATCCTGCCGGTCCTGCCCGACATTGCCGACGACCTCCATGTGTCATCGGGCCGGATCGGTCTCATCGTCGCCGCCGCCTCGTTGCCGGGGGTGATCGCCGCCCCGCTGATCGGGCTCCTCGCCGACCGCTTCGGGCGACGCCGGGTCATCGTGCCCTGCCTCGTCGTGTTCGGCTTGGGAGGCCTGGCCGCCGGCCTGGCGCGGTCATTCGGCGTCATGCTCGGGCTCCGCCTCGTGCAGGGCGTAGGGGCCGCGGGTCTGGTCAATCTGGCCATCGTCGTGCTCGGTGACCATTTCGACGGTGCGGAGCGGGCGCGCAAGATCGGGCGCAACGCCCTTGCCCTCACCCTCGGCCTCTCCATCTTCCCGACCCTCGGCGGGGCGATCGCAGAGCAGTGGGGCTGGCGGGCGTCGTTCGTTCCCTACGGAGCCGCTCTGGTGGTGGCAGTGGTGACGCTCATTGTGCTCCCCGACATCCGACCCGAAGAGGAGATGTCGTTCGCTCGCCAGCTGCGGGGGGCCGGGAGTTACCTCCGTGACCGGCGCGTCTACGCCATGTCGGCCGCCGGGGCGGCGGTGTTCGTCCTCGTGTTCGGCGTGGCCACGACGCTGCCGATCCACCTCGACGAGGAGTTTCACGCTGGCGCTCTTGTTCCTGCCATTCGTTTACGCGATGGCATTGGTCGCCCGTTACGAAATGGGTGGCCCGGGCGGCGATCGCCGCCGCGAGGAGTGGCCGGTCCGATCGTGCCCCTCCAGGATTACGCGGCGGCGCTCGCACCCCCGGAGCACCGCGGGATCGTGGTGGCGGTCTGGGTGGCAGCGGCCCGGGCCGGCCAGGCCATCGGCCCGGCAGTGGCAGGCGCCGCCATCGCCACCATCGGAACCGGCGGGGCCTTCGTCGCCGGCACCGTATTCGCCTCGGTCTTGTGCGTGGCCGCCGGTGTCGTGCGGCCGGGGTTGAAGCTCCAAGGCGTCCGTTAGCCTGCGTGTTCCATGGCCCGGCTGGCGCTGCTCGGTGGCGGAAAGATGGGTGAGGCCCTCATCGGGGGCCTCACGTCCTCGGGTTGGGCGCCAGCCGACATCACCGTTGCCGAGGTCTTCGATGCTCGGCGTGCGGAACTGGTCGAGCGATTCCCTGGCCTCGCCGTCGTTCCCGACGGCGCTTCCGCTGTCGCCGGGGCGGAGACCGTGGTCGTGGCGGTCAAGCCCGACGACGTCGCCGACGCCCTGGGAGCCGCGGCCCCGGCCCTCGGGCCGGCAGCTCTGGTGCTCTCGATCGCGGCCGGAGTCCGGATCGCCGAGCTCGAACGCCTGGCGCCGGGGAACCCGGTCGTCCGGGTCATGCCAAACACTCCCGCTCTGGTCGGCAAGGGCGCGGCTGCCATCGCCCCGGGGAGCCACGCCACCGATTCCCACCTCGACAGGGCGGAGGACATCTTGGGTGCGGTCGGGATCGTGGTGCGCCTTCCCGAGGAGCTCCTCGACGCCGTGACGGGGCTGTCCGGGTCGGGTCCGGCGTACGTCTTCTACCTGGCCGAGGCCCTCATGGAGGCGGGGAGGGCGCAGGGGCTTCCCCCCGCTGTCGCCGACAAGCTCGTTGTGCAGACGCTCCTCGGGGCGGCCACCCTCCTGGCGGAGAGTGGCGAGCGCCCAGAGAATCTTCGGGCTGCCGTCACGTCCAAAGGGGGAACGACCGAGCGAGCCGTCGCGCTCCTCGACGATCGTGGCTTCGGTGCTGCCCTCGTGGACGCGGTGGCGGCCGCCACCGAGCGGTCCAAGGAGATGGGCGCCGGCTGAAGAGGGCGGCGATCCGACGCCGCTCACTAGGGAACACAGCCATCACGTTGCGTCACTCGACAAACACTCGACAACACAGGCAACGTCCGGTACCCTCCGTAACTGCGGAGTACGAAAGGGGCCTTCCTGTGTCCAAGCTGTCCGAATCGCGTTTTTTGACCGTGCAAGAGGTCGCTGACCTCATGCGGGTGTCGTCGATGACGGTCTACCGGCTCATCAAGTCGGGTGACCTGCGCGCTGTGCGTGTCGGCCGCTCATTCCGGGTGCGCCAGGAAGACATCGACGGCTACCTGGAAACCAGCTACACCCAGACCGGTTAACGCCTCGGCGTGAGCCTCGTTGGCGCCTGGCGTTGGCGAACGGGGCTCGCGCTGTGTCAGAACTGACCCGTGGACGCACCGCCCACGGTCTCGTTTCTGTCTGACTACGGCCGCGCCGACGAGTTCGTCGGCGTGTGCCATGGGGTGATGCTGCGCATCGAGCCCCGCCTGCGCATCATCGACATCACCCACGACATCCCTCCCCATGACGTTCGCGCTGGCGCGCTGGCCCTGGCCCGAGCCGTGCAGTACCTCCCCGAGGGAGTGGTCCTCGGCGTCGTTGATCCCGGTGTGGGGACCGACCGCCGGCCGATCGCAGTTGGCGTCGAGGGCGGGTTCTTCGTCGGCCCCGACAACGGCCTTCTGGCCCCGGCGGTTGCCATGGCAGGCGGTGCCACGGCGGGGGTGGTGCTGACCAGCGAGCATCACCGGCTGCCCGCGCCGGGCGCCACCTTCGATGGTCGAGACGTCTTTGCACCTGCGGCCGCCGCCCTCGCTTCGGGAGTCGACCTTGGAGAACTGGGTGACGCCATCGATCCCCTCTCCCTCCAGCCCGGGCTTCTTCCCCTCACTCGAGTGGAGGCGGGCGCCGTCCACGGCGAGGTCCTCTGGATCGACCGGTTTGGGAATGTCCAGCTCAACATCGACCCCGAGGAGCTCCGATCGCTGGGCCTCGAGGTTGGTGGTGTCGCCGAGGTGCGGATCGGCGAGTCCACCCGTCCGCTGCGCTGGGTCGAGGCCTACGGCGCGGCGCGCTCCGGCGAGGCCGTGTTGCTGGTCGATTCGTACGGGCTGGTCTCGGTGGCGCCCAACCAGGGCTCTGCCGCTGACGAGCTGGGGATCCGACCGGCGCAGGCGTAGGCCCTAGCGCCGCTGGCCGAGGGGTAGCGGATGCGCCGCGGCACGACGATCGCGCTCGCCGCTCTCCTCGTCCTGATCTTTCTGGCGTCGTTCCTCCAGTTCGTCGTTCTGGCGCGCTGACCCATGCCGCCAAACGC
>JACPCJ010000097.1 GCA_016179865.1 Actinomycetota bacterium
AGGGGCCTGTTCCATGCCATGCAGTACCCGACCGAGGTGGCGGGGGTGAGCTTCGAGCGCATGCTGGCGGAAGCCTTTGCGGCCCGTGGCCGTCCGTCTGACGGAGCGATTCACGCCAGTCTCCGCGAGGAGGCGGGGCGGGTGAATCTCGACGTCAGCCTCCTCGACCGATCGGTCAACGTCGACTTCTCCGGGGGCGAAAAGAAGCGCGGGGAGACGGTGCAGCTCGCCCTTCTCGAGCCCCGCGTGGCCGTCCTCGACGAGATCGACTCGGGGCTCGACATCGACGCCCTGCGCGACGTGGCCCGACGGGTCGAGGGGTTGACCGCCGAGCGATCCCTCGGGGTGCTCGCCATCACCCACTACGCCCGTCTCCTCGAAGAGCTGGCTCCTGACCGGATCCACGTGCTGCTCGACGGGCGCATCGTCAAGAGCGGCGGGCCCGAGCTCGCCGAGGAACTGGAGGAGACGGGCTACGAAGCCCTGGCGGCGGAGTTCGGGATCGAGCTCGTCGCCACCGAGGAAGACCGGGCCGGCAAGGAGGCGGGCAAGGGCGTGGCCATGGAGGTCGAGGGCCCCATGACCGAGGGCCTCAACCTCTGACCGTGTGTGAGTGCCTGGTTGCGGATTCCGCAACCAGGCACTCACACACGGTGCTTGGCTTGGCGGACGTACCGCCGTTGACGGGCCTTGGCGACGGAGCGCCAGGCGAGCGTGACGGTCACCGCCTCCACCGGCGCCACCAGCGCGGGCGACGGGAATGATGGTCACGCCGTCCACCTGGTAGGGGTCGCCATAGACCCGCTTCACGGTGGCGGCGTCTCGCAGGAGGTCGGGGAGTTCGTCGAGCTTCATGTGCCGACGTTAGATCCGCCGACGCCGGTGCGAGTCAGAGCGCGAGGGGTGTCCCGTCGAGCTTGGCGCCGTCGGCGGCGACGGTGATGTCGAACCCACCATCCCAGGTCGTGACCGACAGCCGGGCGTCGCCGTTGGCGAAGGTTGCAACCATGGCGTCGCCATCGCCAAGCTGACCGGCCATCTCCCAGTCGCTCCCGAGACGCCGCTCCACCGACTCGATGACGGTCGCGGGGGAGGCGGCGCCGTCCGCCACCTCGAATTCCATCTCGGTGAAGAAGTCGTTGGCGGCCTCGCCGTTCCCCAGGTCGTAGCCGTAGTGCTCCACGGCGACCGGGCGGGCGCCGGGGAGATCGGAGAGCGGCTGGAGGAGTTCCTGGTTGGTGGTGGCGGCGCCGGCGCGCGACCCGCAGGCGCCAGCGAGCACCAAGACCCCGACGGCGAGCATCGTCCTCCGCACGGTGTCGGTATCGACCGCGTTCGCCAGTGGATTGAGGTACGTCTGCGGTGCCGCAGGTGCGCATGCGCGCCGTAAGGCGACACAGACACGGGAGGGCAGGCGGAAACTTGACTCGTCAGTCAACAAAGGCCGAAGCTGGCCCGACGCACGACCCGGATGGATCTGAGGGGGCCGGCATGCGCTTCTTCTCGTTTCACCTCATGCCCTACATCGGGCTCGACCCGGCCTATGAGGGTTCGGCCTGGGTGACGTGCCCGAACTCCCTGTACGACCCCGAGGTCGGTGGGACCCTGTACAACCGCTACCTCGACGAGCTGATCGCGGCCGAGGATCTGGGGTTCGACGGGGTGTGTGTCAACGAGCATCACCAGAACGCTTACGGAAACATGCCCTCGCCCAACCTCATCGCCTCGATCCTGGCCCGCCAGACCAGCCGGATGAAGATCGCCGTGGTCGGCAACGCCCTTCCCCTCTACGACCCACCGACGCGGGTCGCCGAGGAGTTCGCCATGATCGACGTGATCAGCGGTGGGCGCCTCATCGCCGGGATGGTCGTGGGCGGGGGCCCCGAGTATTACTCGTTCTCGATCAACCCCGCCGACGCCCGGGAGCGGTTCCAGGAGGCCCACGACCTCATCATCCGGGCGTGGACGGAGCCGGGGCCGTTCGAGTTCATCGGGAAGCACTTCCGCATCCGCTATGTGAACCCCTGGCCCCGCCCGCTCCAGCAGCCCCACCCTGAAGTCTGGATTCCGGGTGCCGGCTCGGTGGAGACGGTGGAGTTCGTCGCCCGCCACCGGTACGCGTACATGGGCATCCCGTACTTCCACATCTCCGTGTTCGAACGCATGTTCCGGATGTTCCGCGACGCGTGCGAGGCCGAGGGCTACGAGGCCGACCCCCTCCAGCAGGGGTGGCTGGTGCCGATCTACGTGGCCGAGACCGACGAGCAGGCGCGCCGGGAGTTCGAGGAGCATCTCTGGTACTTCGTGAAGCGGCTCCTGCCCGGCATCACGATCCAGCCGCCGGGCTACACGTCGGTGCGGTCACTTGAGAACATCCTGAAGGGCGCCGGGACGTTCATGCTCAACCTCGAGACCTGGGAGCAGATCGAAGAGGGCCAGTACGCCATCGTGGGCTCGCCTGAGACCGTCTACGACAAGCTCGTCGCCAACCTCAAACGTCTGGGGACGGGCAACCTGCTCGGCCTCTTCCAGCTCGGCAGCCTGCCCGCGGACCTGACGCGCAAGAGCCTCG
The DNA here is from genome assembly GCA_016179865.1 of Actinomycetota bacterium. Lineage (GTDB taxonomy): Bacteria > Actinomycetota > Acidimicrobiia > IMCC26256 > JACPCJ01 > JACPCJ01. Next base: position 2,573 of record JACPCJ010000097.1, read on the forward strand.
GTCTGTTCGCCGAACAGGTGATGCCCCGGCTCCGCCAGGAGTTTCCCGAAGGTGCATCCGTGTACCAGGCCGCCTCCGCCGCCGAGGTCGCCTGATGCCGACGTCCCTTGAACAGCAGTTCATCGAGACGCCCGTCGGCAAGGTCCAGCTCTTTCGCGGCGGGACCGGAGAGCCCTTCGTCTACCTCCACTCGGCCGCGGGCGACACCACGAGCGGCACCCTCGAGGCCCTCGCCGACGAGCGGGAGGTGTTCGTTCCTGTCTTTCCCGGCTTCAACGAGTCGGAGGGGATCGAGCAGATCGACGACATGGAAGACGCCGTCTTCCACCTCCTCGATGTGTGGGACGCGCTGGGTCTCGACGCCCCGCCCGTGATGGGGCTGTCACTCGGAGCCTGGATGGCGGCCGAGTTGGCCACCCGGTATCCCGACCGGGTCGGGGCCCTCATTCTTGTGAACCCGGTCGGCCTCTACCTTCCCGACGCCCCCGTCCAGGAGCTGTTCGGGCGTTCTCCGGGCGAGCTGGCCGAGGAGATGTTCGCCGACCAGTCCAACCCCATGGCCCAGGTGATGCACGCCATGTCGGACTGGGTGGGGGACGTGGGCCAGCAGGTGGAGATCCCGCTGGAGCTGGTCCTTCCTGTGTACAAGTCGCTGTCGGCGACCGCCAAGCTCGGTTGGGATCCGTACCTCCACAATCCCAGGCTGCGGAAGCGCCTGCGCCGGATCACGGCGCCCACGCTCGTCGTGCGCGGTGCCCAGGACACGTTCCTCCCCGCGGCCCACGCCGAGACCTATGCGGCCGAGGTCTCGGGTGCCCGCCTCGAGGTCGTGGAGGGTGCAGCCCACCTGCTGCCACTGGAAAAGCCCGAAGAGCTGACCCGCCTGGTCACCCAATTCCTCGCTGCGCCCTAGTTCTTGACGGTGGATTCCGCGGTATGCGCGGAATCCACCGTCAAGAAAAGAAAATCGGGGTGGGCGTCGTCGAAACCCGGGGGCGTGACCGTCTGAGTGGGAAGACGGGCGCAGGGCGCGCACCAAGCCCCTCCCCCAACTCGCTCCCCGTGCGCTCTGCCCCCGTCTGAAACGGCGCCCGCTTCGGCGGGCGCCGTTTGTATTTGCGAGCCCTACGCGAGGAGGCCGGGGGGGAGGGTGGTCGGTGGAGTGAGCGGGGGTTCGCCGTCGAGCCAGCCGCCGGGGGCCGCGGGCGTCGTCGTGCCATCGGTAGGGGTGACCGGGTCGGGGTCCAACGGCTGGACGTCGGTCTTGCCGTCGAAGACGTAGACCGGGTCACCTTCCTCGACCCGGCTCGGGAACCACTCGGCGGTGTGCATCGGGAGGCGCACGCAACCGTGCGACGCCGGATAGGCGGGCACCGACGGGAAGCCATGGATGGCGATGCCGTACCCGGTGAAGTACACGGGGTTGAAGAGCCGCCCGAGGCGGGACTGGCGCCACCCGTTCACGCGCCACATGAAGCGGTGGGCGCCCGCCGGCGTCACGGCCGATCCGCACCGCCCCTCATCGCAGTACCGGTCGCCCGAGCCCGTCGAGACGTGCGAGATGAGCGTGAGGTCGCCGTCTTCGTACAGCAACAGCAGCTGGCGCGTCTTGTCGATCTCCACGCGCCGGGCTCCTCCGTCGGGCAGGAGGGGGGCCGGGTCGGGGGTGCCGGCGAGCGCCGCCCACACCAGGGGATCGGCCCGCCCCGTGGGAGCCATGCCGGCCACCTTCTCGAGGGCCATGACGGCGAAGGCCGTGGCCTGGTCGTACTCGCCGTCGACCTCGCCGGGGTCGTAGTGGCGCTCGGACAGGCGGCGCTCGAGCGCCTCCACCTCGGCCCCGGAATCGCCGCTGCCGAGGCCGCCTTGAGGAAGGGTCGGAAGGGTGGTGGACGTGACCACCGGCTGGGTGGTGGGCTCGGCGGGCGCCGATTGAGTGACGCCGGACAGAGCATCGGGGCCATCCTCGCCGCCGCCTTCTGCGGCCTGGCCCGGACCGATCGCCAGCCCGGCGACGACGGCGGTGGCGAGGACCGCGGCGCCGGCGGCAACGATCCGCCGTCGCCTCACTGGCGCCCCCCGGTGGTGTGCATTGAGCCAAGAGCGTAGGCCAGGCACGGCGCTGGCCCGTGAACTTCGCGAACCGGGCGTTTCTCATGACCCTCCTCACCTGGCCCGGGCTGGCGTCGTCGCGAGGGCCCCGACCACCCGTCCATGTCATTGACGCCCAGCGGGCGTGCAAAGAACGGGCGCCTCCGGAGTGGGGGTGCCAGCCCTCGCCGGGCAGAGAGGCGCCACGCGGCGGCCCGGCCGACGGACACGACTGGAGTACACAATGCGCAAGCTCATCGCAGCCGGCGTCGTGGCCGCAGTAGCCGGGGGAATGGCGCTGCCCGCCTTCGCCGCCAGCGGCCGCGGGTCGATGCCCCCCGTCATGACGGGCGGTGCCGAACCCAAGTGCACCACCACGAACGAGCGCCACGGCGACCCGAACGGGCCCAGCCACGGCGAGTCCGGTCAGACGGTCTGCGTCTCGCGCTACGGGGTCTCGGTGTCGTCGTGGTCAACGGGGAGCACCTCGGTGTCTTCCGGGAGCACGAGTGGCGCGGGGCTGCCGGATGGGCCGCCTGCCGTCCCCGATGCCTCGCAGATCCCCGACGCCCAGGTGCCCGGGGTTCCGATCGACGAACTCGAGGACCGGGTCGACGAGTTGCTCGATGTCATCGATCCTGCCCAGGGCGAGGACGACCCCGGCGCCGAGGAGAAGGACCCGGTCAAGAGGCTCCTCGACCTCCTTGGGATCAAGACCTACGAGGACACGGTCTGCGACGACCGCCACGACGGCTACCAGGCGGACGAGGGCGACTACGCCACCGACTACCTGGTCGACGAGTACGGCCGTGACTACGTGGCGGACTGCTGGGTCGACGATTACCTGCTCGGCGACTACGTCAGTAACTACCTGCTCGACTACGTCGACCACGCCGTGCCCGGCGGCATCGGGCCGGTCAAGGGCGTCGCGAAAAACCTGATCGACGAGGTCCGCAGCAACGTCACCAATGGCGCCTTCCACGACGCCATGTACGGAGATGTGGGGGGCGCAGCACCGCCCGCAGCGTCACCCGCACCGCCGGCGGTCCCCGGGGTGGGTCGTCCTTCGATCCCCTCGGGGCTGCCGGCCGGCCTGCCGCAAGGCCTGCCCCCCGAACTCTCGGGCATGCTCGACGGCCTGCTGTAGCGAAACCCACCCCCAGCAATGTGTGAGTGCCTGGTTGCGGAATCCGCAACCAGGCACTCACACATCAACTACTGGGCGGGCTGGGTGGCCTCGTCGAGGGCCTGCTGGAGGGTGTTCCAGGCCAGGGTGGCGCACTTGATGCGGACGGGGAACTTCACCACCCCTTGGAGCGCTTCGAGGTCGCCGAGCTGGACGCCCGCCAGCCGCTCCTCGAGGTCGTCGACCGTCTCGCCGCCGCCGTCGGGCCCCTCGAGCTTGCTCTCGTGGATCGACATCATGGCCTTGAAGGCGCCGATGAGCCGCTGAACGTCGTCGAGGGCCTTTCCTTTGATGGCGGAACTCATCATCGACGTGGACGCCTGCGAGATCGAGCATCCCTGCCCGGTCGTCTTCACGTCCTGCACGCCGGTGCCGTCGACGTCGATGTAGAGCACGACCTCGTCACCGCACAGGGGGTTGAACCCCTCGGCCTTGCGTGCCGGCGGCACGGGAAGCTCGCCGCGGTTCCGCGGCGAGCGGTAGTGATCGAGGATGATCTCGCGGTACAGATCCTCGAGCCCCGGCATGGTCAGCCGTCCTCCCGTCTCCGCCGGTCGCCCTTCACGGGCGGGCGAAAAACCTCTGGGCCGCACCCAGCGCATCCACCAGCGCGTCGGCGTCGGCCTCGTCGTTGTAAATGTAGAACGACGCCCGCGCCGTGGCCGCAACCCCCAGCTCCCGCATGAGGGGCTTGGCGCAGTGGTGGCCCGCCCGCACGCACACCCCGTGCTCGTCGAGGACCTGGCTCACGTCGTGGGCGTGGATGCCGTCGAGTTCGAAGCTGACGACGCCGCCGCGCTCGTCGGCCGACGGCGGGCCCCAGCCGCGGACCCTGTCGCCCAGACCGGCGGCCAGGGCCTTGAGGGCGGTCGTGCTCGCGGATGGCCTCGAAGCCCAGGGTGTCGAGGTAGTCGACGGCGGCCCCGAGGCCGATGGCCTCGGCGATGGGCATCGTGCCGGCCTCGAACTTGTGCGGCACCTCGTTGGGGGTGAAGCCGTCGAGGCGGACATCGGCGATCATCTCGCCGCCGCCGAGGAAGGGGGGCATGGCGTCGAGCAACTCGCCCCGGGCCCAGAGCACCCCGACGCCGGTCGGCCCGCACATCTTGTGGGCTGAATAGGCAAGGAAGTCGCAGCCGATGGCCCCCACGTCGACCCCCATGTGGGGGACCGACTGGGCAGCGTCGACGAGCAGGAGCGCCCCGGCGGCGTGGGCGGCCTCGGCGAGAGGGGGGAGGTCGGTGATGGTCCCCAGAACATTCGAGACCTGGGCCACCGTGAGGAGCTTGGCCCCGTCGAGGAGGCGGTCGAGGTTGCGGAGGTCGAGGTGACCGTCGGGGGTGAGGGGGATCCACCGCACCTCGACGCCCCGCTCGGCGGCGAGCATGTGCCAGGGCACGATGTTGGCGTGGTGCTCGAGCAACGTCGTCACCACGGCGTCGCCGGGCTGGAGGTTCTGGCGGGCCCATGAGTAGGCGACGAGGTTGATGGCCTCGGTCGTGTTGCGGGTGAAGACCACCTCACGGGGATCCGACGCCCCGATGAGCCGCGCCGCCTTGGCGCGTGACGCTTCGTACGCCGCCGTGGCCTCCTCGGCGAGGCGGTAGACGCCACGGTGGATGTTGGCGTAGTGGTGTTCGTAGAGATCGTCCATGGCCGCCAGCACGGCCCTGGGCTTCTGGCTGCTGGCGGCCGAGTCGAGGAACACCAGGCGGTGGCCGTTGACCGTCCGCTCGAGGACGGGGAAGTCGCCCTTGACGGCAGCCCAGTCGATGGGCACGGCAGAGGCGGGCACGGCCATTACACGTCCGCTCCGGCCGGTTCACGGAACCCTTCGTAGCCGTCGCGCTCCAGCTGTTCGACGAGGTCCATGCCGCCGGACGCCACGATCCGGCCGTCGACGAGGACGTGGACGACGTCGGGAGCCAGGTACTTCAGGATGCGCTGGTAGTGCGTGATGAGGAGGACCGCCATCTCGGGGCGCTCGGACCGGACCGCCTCGACGCCGGCGGCGACGGTCTTGAGGGCGTCGATGTCGAGGCCGGAGTCGGTCTCGTCGAGGATCGCCAGGTCGGGCTCGAGCAGGGCCATCTGGAGGATCTCGTTTCGCTTCTTTTCACCGCCGGAGAACCCCTGGTTGAGGTAGCGGTCGGCCAGCTTCGCATCCATTCCCAGTCGCTGCATCCACTCGATGAGGGCCAGGCGTACTTCGAGGACCGAAATGTCGAAGTCCTTGCGGGCGCTGATTGCCCGGCGCAGGAAGTTGATCATCGTCACGCCCGGGATCTCCTCGGGGTACTGGAACCCGAGGAACAGTCCCTGGACCGACCGGTCGTCGGGGCCGAGCCCGGCGAGATCGACTCCCTTGAAGTTCACGCTGCCGCTCGTGACCTCGTATCCGGGGTTGCCCATGAGCACGTTGGCGAGCGTCGACTTGCCCGAGCCGTTCGGGCCCATGAGGGCGTGCAGCTCGCCGGGCGCCACCGTCAGGGTGACGCCGCGCAGGATGCCGGCTCCCTCGTGTCCCGAGGCGTGGAGGTCTTGGATCGTGAGGAGCGGAGCCATCGGATGCCCAGTGTAATAACCACTATCTCGATAGTGGAAATAGGTCGCGGTCGATCAGGCCGAGAGCGTTCGTTCGAAGATCTCCAGGTAGCCCTCGACCATGGCCCGGGCCGAGAAGCGCTCCTCGACGCGCTTGCGGCAAGCCAGAGACGAGATCTCATCGACCCGTGCCACCCCGGCGGCCATCCCCTCCACGGTGTCGGCGAGAAAGCCGGTTTCCCCCTCGGCCACGAGTTCCGGCGCCGCGCCCAGCGGCGCCGTCACGACGGGTGTGCCGCAGGCCATGGCCTCGATCATCACCAGCCCGAACGGCTCCGGCCACTGGATCGGGAAGACCATGGCCCGGGCGCGGCCCAGGAGGTCGGCCTTTTCGGCGTGGGGAATGTTCTCCCGCACTTCGACGGCGTCGGTGAGCTTCGGGGCCACCTCCTGCTCCCAGTAGTCCTGCTCGAAGGGCTCCGATTTCTTCACCAGCATCACGAGAGGCATGCCGGCCATGGCGGCGACGTCGATGGCGAGGGCGGGGCCCTTGTCGGGATTCGCCCGCCCCATGTAGAGGAGGAAGCCCTCCTTGTCGCGCTCCTCGCGGAACGGGTACGCGTCGAGGTCGATGCCGTTGTACACCGTGCCGGCGTAGCGGAGGTCGGGGTAGCCCGCCGCCTGCGATTCGCTGATCGAGACCAGATGGATGCGCTCGTGGACGAGCTCGTAGTAGCGCCGGGCGGGCTCCGTCCACGGGCCGTGCAGGGTGTGCACGACGGGAGGACGCCCCCCGAGCATCGACCCCAGGGCGGGCCCGATGATCCCGGAGTGGTCGTGGATCACGTCGAACTCCCCCGCGTGCTCGAAGGACGCCAGCGTGTGGTAGGCGTCGAACCACACGTTGCCGAGGAGGGCCGGGTCCGGGGGTTCGTCCAGGGGAGAAACGAGGGCGGCCTTGGTCACCGAGCCGCCGCTGGCGAACAGCGGGACGTCGTGGCCGGCGTCGACGAGGCCGTCGGCCAGCAGGGCCACGACCAGCTCGATTCCCCCGTACCCAGTCGGGGGGACGCTGAACCAGACGGGCGCGATCTCAGCGATCCGCACTCGAACTCCTTGGGTCTGCGGGTGGAGAGGGAAAGGGTACCGTTGCCGCGATGACCAACCCGTGGGCGACGAGCGCTAGCGCCTCCCTCGGAACGCACGGCGTCGTCACACTCGTCGAGGGCTCCGCCTTCTGCATCTCCGGGCGCACGGGCAACGTCCATCCCACCAATCCGGAGGGGCTGTTCTTCCGCGACACCCGGTTTCTTTCCCGCCTGGAGCTTCGGCTGAACGGGGCCGTTCCCGAGCCGCTCAGCGCCACCACCCTCGACCCCTTCTCGGCCGCCTTCGTGGCGCGCGATCAGCCCGGGGCGGGGAGGGCCGATTCCCACCTCGTCGTCTTCCGCCGCCGATACGTGGGTCGGGGAATGCGGGAAGACATCGTGATCCGCAACTTCGGCGCCGAGGCGGCGTTCTGCAGCATCGAGATCGACGTCGACTGCGACTTCGCCGACATCTTCGAGGTCAAGGAGATGCGGGTGCAGAAGATGGGCGAGCTCTCCATGACGGCCGAGCACTCGCGCATGGAGTTCAGCTACCAGCGCGGCGCATTCCGCCGGTCCACGCTCGTCGACTTCTCAACCCCGCCGCACTTCAGCGACCGCATCGCCAACTACGAGGTCATCGTCCCCCCCGGCGCCGAGTGGAGCACGTGCCTCCAGGTCACCACGGTCATCGACGGCGAGGTCATCGAACCCCGGTACCGGTGCGGCCAGCCGGTGGAGCGGGCGAAGCCCGTCGAGCGTCTCGAGGAATGGCGGCGGCGGCTTCCTGTGGTCGAGGTGGAGCACGCCACCTTCCGCAAGCTCCTCGATCGTTCGACCGAAGACCTCGCCGCCCTCCGGCTCTTCGACCCCGAGCACCCGGAGCGGGTGGTGGTGGCGGCGGGGGCCCCCTGGTTCATGACGCTGTTCGGGCGCGACTCCCTGCTGACGTCGTGGATGGGGATGATGGCCGACCCCGACCTCGCCCTCGGGACCCTCCAGACCCTGGCCCGCTACCAGGGCAAGGAGGTCAACGCCCTCACCGAAGAGGAGCCGGGGCGGATCCTCCACGAGATGCGCGTCGGTGAGACCGCCGAACTGTCGCTCGGGGGTGGGCGGGTCTACTACGGGAGCGCCGACGCCACGCCGTTGTTCGTGATGCTGCTCGGAGAGCTCCAGCGCTGGGGCTACAAGCAGTCGGAGGTCGACGCCTTGCTCCCGGCCGCCGACCGGGCGCTCGAGTGGATCGCCCAGCACGGCGATCGCGACGGCGATGGCTACGTCGAGTACGAACGCACGTCCGACCGAGGTCTGCGCAATCAGGGCTGGAAGGATTCCTGGGACGGGGTGACCTTCGCCGACGGAGCGCTGGCCGAGCCGCCGATTGCATTGTGCGAGGTGCAGGCCTACGTATATGCCGCCTACGTCGCCCGGTCGCACTTCGCCACCGAGCACGGCGACGCCGACCTCGCCGAAGACCTGCGCAAGAAGGCGCTGTCTCTGAAGGAGTCCTACAACCGCGACTTCTGGCTCGAGGACCAGGGCTGGTACGCCATGGCCCTCGACGCCGACAAGCGACCGGTCGACGCCCTGGTGTCGAACATGGGCCACTGTCTGTGGGCCGGCATCGTCGACACCGACCGGGCCCGCATCGTGGCGGACCGGCTCATGGGCGACGAGCTGTTCTCGGGGTGGGGGGTGCGCACGCTCGCCGCCGGCATGGGCCGCTTCAACCCGATCAGCTACCACAACGGCAGCGTGTGGCCCCACGACAACGCCATCGCCGCCGCCGGCCTGATGCGCTACGGCTTTGTCGACGAGGCCCACCGGGTCATGGAGGCGCTGGTGTCGGCGGCCCCATATTTCGACGACCGGCTCCCGGAGCTGTTTGCCGGGTTCTCTCGCGCCGAGCTTCCGTTCCCGGTCAGCTACCCCACGTCGTGTTCGCCCCAAGCGTGGGCGGCGGCGACGCCACTGTTGTTCCTCCGCACGATGCTGCGCCTGGAGCCCGACATCCGGAACGCCGAACTTCGCATCGCGCCCGCCATCCCGGAATGGGCAGGCCGCATCCGCGTCAATGACGTGCCGTTCATGGGCGGGCACCTCTCGATCGAGGTCGAGGGCGAGCGCATGCACGTGACCGCGCTGCCCGAGGGCCTGTCCCTCGTCCACACACCTCGCCGACCGACCTTCTAGCCGGGCTCGACACCGCCGTGACCCTGCGCGCCCTGGTCTTCGACTTCGACGGCCTGATCCTCGACACCGAGGGCGTGGTCATGGAGGCGTGGCGGGTCGAGTACGAGCGCCACGGGGCGCCCTTCGACGGCGACGCCTTCGTCCGGACCAACGTCGGGTCGATCCGCGGACAGCCGGGTTACGTCGACGAGTACGACGAACTCGAACGTCTCATCGGGCGGCCGGTGGACCGCGAGGAGATCCAGTCCCGTCGCATCACCCACCACGAGCGGCTCCTGGCGAGCCTCGTTCCGAACCCCGGGGTCATCGACTGGATTACACAGTCGGCCGGTGCCGGACTGGCGCTGGCGATCGCCTCGTCGTCTCCGAGGAGCTGGGTGGTGCCCCTGCTCCAGAGGCACGGACTCGAAGAGCACTTCTCGGTTGTGGCGACCCGCACCGAGGTCGGCGAGGTGGGCAAACCCGATCCGGCCGTCTACCTCCATGCCCTGGGTGGGCTCGGCGTGCATGGGGGAGAAGCTGTTGCCTTGGAGGACTCCCCGGCCGGGGTCACGGCGGCAAAGGCTGCTGGGCTGTTTGCCGTGGCCGTGCCAAGCGAGATGACCCGAGTGCTCGACTTCTCCGAGGCGGACCTCGTCGTGGACTCCCTCGCCGCCTTCACCCTCGACGACCTGTTGGCACGTCTCCGTTCTTGACGGCGAATTCCGTCTCCAGGACGGAATTCGCCGTCAAGAACGAGGACTCGCGCGGCGCTACCAGCCTCGGTCGATCCACTCCTGCAGGTGGGGCCGCTCGGTGCCGATCGTGGTGTCGAGGCCGTGGCCCGGCATCACGATCGTTTCGTCCGGCAGCGTGAGCAGGCGGTCTTCGATCGAGCGGATGATGGTGGGAAAGTCGGCCCCCGGGAGCTTCGTGTTTCCCGGCCCACCCGGGAAGAGGGTGTCGCCGGACAGGAGCACCGGCTCACCTTCGATCAGGAAGCACACCGACCCCGGGGTGTGTCCCGGGGTGTGGATCGACCGGATCCGCAGCCGCCCCACCTCCTGCACGTCGCCGTCGTGGATCAGCAGGTCGTATGACGGCAGGTCGGCGGCATCGTCGGGCGACACGGCCACGTCGATCCCGGCGTCGCGCATGGGGGTGACGGCCTGGATGTGGTCCCAGTGGCCGTGGGTCGTGAGCACGCGCCGGACGCCAGCGGCCTTGGACACCTCGAGCAGCAACTCGTGCTCGTTGGCGGCGTCGACGAGGACGGCGTGGCCAGACTGCTTGCACCGCACGACGTAGACGTCGTTCTCGAACGGCCCCACGACGTACTTGTCGATCCGCACGGTGCTCGTCTCGTAGTGAGCGGGGTGGGTCATCGCTCGCAGACTACCGGCGCCGAGGGCGTAGCCTGCCCGGCCGTGGTCACCGGGACGGAGGCGCGGCGGGGGTGGGTGACCCCCGCCGTTGTGGCGTTCGTCCTGGTCGGGATCGGGCTCCGGCTGTGGTTGCTCACCTCGCCGGTGCGGTACGTCGATGCCGACGAGGCGGTCGTCGGGCTCATGGCCCGGGGGCTCCTCCATGGCAGGGTCGAAGCCTTCTTCTGGGGGCAGGACTACGGCGGGATTCAGGAGGCGGTGCTTGTCGCCGGCCTGATGAAGGTGGGCCTGTCGACCTTCCTGGCCATGAAGCTGGTGCCCGTCGGGCTCGCCGCCGGCGCCGCCATCCTGGTGTGGCGCATCGGGCGCCGCCTCGCCGGCGAAGACGCCGGGCGGCTCGCCGGGGCGCTGTCCTGGGCCGCGCCGGCGGCGTCGGTCTGGCTGTCGACCAAGGAGCGCGGCTTCTACGGCGCCACGCTGGTGCTGTCGCTCCTGGCGGTGCTCCTCCTCCTGCGTGTCGACGAGCGGCCCAACTGGCGCGACGCGGCCCTCTTCGGCCTGGCTGCCGGTTCCGCCTGGTACGCCAGCCCCCAGGCGCTCTACCTCGTGGCCCCGACCGGCGTCTGGCTCGTCGTGCGCGCCTGGCGCACGGGGCGGGCTCGGCAGCTCGCCCCGCTGGCTCCGGTGGCGGTGCTGGGCGCAGTGGCGGGGGCGTTTCCGTGGCTGGTGGCGAACCTGCACCGCGACTGGGCCTCGCTCTCGGCCTCGCGCGCCATACCCGACACGAGCTTCTGGGACCGCCTGGAGCTGTTCTTCCGCCAGGGCCTGCCGGTGCTCGTGGGCCTGCGCCACCCGGTGACACCGGTGTGGTCGCAGGGCGCCGCCGGGCGCATCGCCTACTACGCCGTGGCCCTGCCGGGTCTGGTCGCCGTCGCAGCCCTCGCCTGGCGGCGGACGCCGAAGCTGACACCGATCGTGCTGGCCATGGCCACGTACCCGATCGTGTTTGCCGTATTCCCGACGTCGTTCACGGTGGCCGACCCCCGTTACCTGACCTTCCTGGCCCCGCTGGTGGCGTTGGTCGTGGGCTGGGCGCTCGTGCGCGGTCCGCGGCCGCTCGTGGCCGTGGGCTTGGTCTTCGTGCTCGGGACGGGCGTCGTCGGGACCGGGAACGTGGTCGACCGCGCCGACGTGCTCGGCAACTGGGATGTGGCCGCCGGGAACCTTGACCCGTTGCTGGCCACCCTCGAACATGAGCAGGTCGACCGTATGTTCGCCGACTACTGGATTGCCCACCGCGTCGACCTGGAAAGCGGCGAGCGCCTCATCGCAACCCCGCTCGAGTACGTGCGCCACCAGGCCTACGAAGGGGCCGTGCGGGCCGAGGAGCGGCCGGCGTACGTGCTGTTCCGGGGCACCACGAGCGAGCAGCGCCTCGGCGCCTACCTGGGCACCAACCACATTGGCTTCGACCGCTTCGACGCCGGCATCTATGTCGTGTATCGGCCGCACGAGCGGGTGCTGCCGGAACGGGTCGAAGAGCTGTGGGCCAAGGCGCGAGGCTTCCCCTCTGTCCCGCTCTGATGGGGCCGCTCGGGCCCCGGCCTGGTGACTTGACCGCTCGGTCTAGTACGTTCCTGGCGTGCAAGCTGCGCCCGAGCTGGAGGCGTTCCGCCACGAGGTTCGTTCTTGGCTCGACGAGAACCTCAGTGACGAGTTCCGCAACCTCGGCGGTGACGCCGGGCCCGCCGACGACCGTGACTGGGACGCCCGAGTGGTCTGGGAGCAGAGGCTCGGCGAGGCGGGCTGGATCGGCCTCGGGTGGCCGAAAGATCTGGGCGGGCGCGGGGCGTCCATCCTGGAAGAGGTCATCTTCCACGAGGAGTACGCCAAGGCCGGCGCCCCGGCGCGGGTGAGCTTCTTCGGCGAGGGCCTGCTCGGCCCGACGATCGTCAACCTCGGCACGCCAGAGCAAAAGGCCAAGTTCCTGCCGCCCATCCTCGCCGCCAAGGAGTTCTGGTGTCAGGGCTACTCGGAGCCCGACGCCGGATCCGACCTGGCGGGGGTGAAGACCACGGCCGTCCTCGACGGCGACGAGTGGGTCATCAACGGCCAGAAGATCTGGACGACCTTCGCTCACCACGCCGACTGGTGCTTCGCCGTCGTGCGGACCGACCCCGAGGCCCCGAAGCACAAGGGGCTGTCGTACCTCCTCGTGCCCATGGACCAGCCCGGCGTCGAGGTGCGGGGCATCAAGACCATCGTGGGCACGTCGGAGTTCAACGAGGTGTTCTTCACCGACGCCCGCACCCCGACCGAGAACATCGTCGGTGAGGTCAACGACGGGTGGAAGGTGGCGATGGCCACCCTCGGCTTCGAGCGGGGCACGGCCTTCCTCGGCCAGCAGCTCCGATTCGAGGAGGAGATGCGCCACCTGCTCGCCGAGGCGCAAAAGCGGGGCCGGGCCGACGACCCCGTCCTCCGCGACCGCCTCGCCGACGCCTACGCCCGCCTCCGGATCATGCGTTTCAACGGCGAGCGAATGCTCGCCAACCTCGCCGCCAAGGGCGTGCTCGGCCCCGAGTCGTCGATCGGCAAGCTCTACTGGAGCTCGTGGCACCGGGCGCTCGGCGAACTCGAGGTCGCCGTCATGGGGCCCGACGCCATGGTGGTCGGCCCCGGATACGAGCCCAACGAGTTCCAGCACTACTTCCTCTCGAGCCGGGCGGAGACGATCTACGCCGGTTCGAGCGAGATCCAGAGAAACGTGATCGCCGAGCGGGTCTTGGGGCTGCCCCGGGAGCCCGCCGTCGCTTCCAAATAGGGCCCGAGCGGCCCTCAGAGCGGAAAACAGGAGACACCCGTGAACTTCGCCTTCTCCGAAGAACAGGTTGCCCTCCGGGAGACCGTTGCTCAGTTCCTCGAGCAGAAGTCGCCCTCGGCCGAGGTTCGCCGCATCATGGAGACCACGGAGGGGTACGACCCCGAAGTCTGGCGCCAGATGGGCGAGCAGATGGGCCTTCAGGGGCTGCACATTCCCGAGGAGTACGGCGGGCAGGGCTACACGTTCGTGGAGCTGGGCATCGTGCTCGAGGAGATGGGCAAGCGGCTGCTGTGCGCGCCCTACTTCGCCACCGTCTGCCTCGCCGCCAATGCGGTCATGAACGCCGGCTCCGACTCTCAGAAGAAGGAGCTGCTGCCCGGCATCGCCTCCGGTGAGACCATCGCCACGCTGGCCTTCACCGAGCCGTCCGGGAAGTGGGACGCCGACGGCATCGCCATGACGTATGAACCGGCGGGCGACGGCTTCGCGCTGTCCGGCGAGAAGATGTTCGTCATCGACGGCCACAACGCCGACCTCATCGTGGTCGTGGCGCGCAAGGCGGGCACGTCGGGCACCGAGGGGATTTCGTTCTTCACCGTGGCCGGCGACGCTGCCGGTCTCACCCGCACGGCACTCGAGACCATGGACATGACCCGCAAGCAGGCCAAGCTCGAGTTCTCGGGCGTTCCCGCCGAACTCCTCGGCGAGGAGGGGTCGGGCTGGGCGGCGCTGTCGAAGACCCTCGACCAGGCCGCCGTGTGCCTGTCGTCGGAGATGGTCGGCGGGTCGCAGGAGGTGCTCGACATGTCCGTCGAGTACGCCAAGGTCCGGGTGCAGTTCGGCCGTCCCATCGGCTCGTTCCAGGCCATCAAGCACAAATGCGCCGACATGCTGTTGGAGACCGAGTCGGCGAAGTCGGCCGCCTACTACGCGGCCTGGGCCGCCGCCGAAGACAACGAGGAGCTTCCCACCGTCGCCTGCCTGGCCAAGGCGTACTGCTCCGAGGCCTACTTCCACTGCGCGGCGGAGAACATCCAGATCCATGGCGGGATCGGCTTCACCTGGGAGCACGACGCCCACCTGTACTTCAAGCGGGCGAAGTCGTCGGAGACCTACCTGGGCGACGCCACCTACCACCGCGAGCTCCTCGCCCAGCGCATCGGCATCTGACCGCTTGGTCGTCGTCATTGCCATCGCGGCGGCGGTCGTCCTGCTCGTCATCGCGGTGGCGGCCGTGGCCACCCTGCGGGAGAGCGCCCGCATGGACCGCGAACCGCCGACGCGTTGGTTCAACGTGTCCGACGCTGTCGAGTGGGTGGTGGAGCACATCGCCGACGACGCCGCCGCCACGCTGACGCTCGACGACGTCCACCGCATCGTCGATCTCCAGCTCGAGTACTTCCGGCGCAAGGGCGTCTCGAGGAACGGGGAGACGTCGCGCCCACGCGGCGACGTTGTCGTCGGCGGGTCCGAGACGGTTGCCTTCATCGTCCGCGAGTCGGCGAAGCAGGGTGTCACCTTCACCAACGAGCAGGTGCACGCCGTCGTCGAGACGCAGCTCGCATACCTCCGCTCCATCGGCGTCGTCGGGGCGCGGGCCGAAGAGGGACCGGCCCCAGAAGATGAACGCGACGCACCTTGACCACCGTGCTATCAATGCAGCACCGGAGAAAGGAGGTGGTCCACAACATGAATGACTTGCGTAGTGGGACCCCGGAGGTGCGCGGCCACTAGGTCGCCATTGACTGGGCCACCTAGCAAGGGTTCGCCACACAGAAGCCTTCGTGGCGAAACGGCTGCGGCGGGCTGTGCCCGCCGAGGGCCGCCCTTCCCTGGGAGCGCCTTCGGCGCTCCTATGGGTGTAGTCCAACCGATGCACCGCCGACGCCGGGGCAGGACTGGTCCCACCTGCATCAGCACCTGGCTTCGGTCCTGAATCAGTCCAACGTTCGAGGGGGCCTTCGGGCCCCCTCGACGCGTATCGTCTGGTCGATGACTCGCCCCACGCGTTTCGAAGAGCACCAGTACCTCGGCGACAAGCGCGTCCAGCGCGTCCACGACCTCGACGCCGCCACCGACGCCTGCGCCGTCGACGAGCTCATGGCTTCGGAGAAGTTCGCCGCCTTCGGCCCCGACACCCTCGCCGAGGCCGCCAATCGCGGCTACCGCCCCTGCCGGCACTGCCTGCCGCGGGCCCGCGAGGAAGGCGCCGCCTAGACCTCGGCTGGCTCCTCCAAAGGAGTGGGGAGCGAGTCGGCCAGGAACTTCAGCCGGGCCTCGAACGCCTCGTCGGTGAGGGCCGGCGATGCGGCGAGGGCTTCCGGATCGGCCGCCAGACCGAAGGGGTCGACCCACGACGTACAGCCGGCGTACGCCTCGTCGAACGGAACCTCGACCGGCTCGTCGAGGCAGTGGACGCGCAGGGCGAGCACCCAGAGCGGGTCGCGCTTTTTCCACTTCAACCGGGCGTCGGCGTAGTCCAGGGTCCAGATGAACTTGGAGTCGAGGGCCGCGAGCTGGTCGGGCTCGGTGAGCGTGGCCACGCCAACGACCTCGGCCCACCCGGGGACGCGCACCAGGTCGTCGGGTGGGGCCTCCTCCAGGATCCGGTCGAGGGCGTGTCGATAGGCGGGCTTCACGAGATCAGCGCGCTGGTGCAGGTACGTCGGGTAGAGCCAGAACCGCCGAGCCTGCACACCGAAGTGCCGGCCCTCCTCACGCAGTCCGCCCTTGCGGACGTCGATGATCTGCTCGCCGGAGAGCAGGGCGTCGACGATGATCGCCCACTCCTTGAACGCGGGAATTGCCATCGCAGGCCAGGATAATGGTGGGTGCCAGGGCGCCCGCTGGCGGGAGGGACCGACGTCGATGCCCGAAGACCTCACCATCGAAAGCCAAGGTGCGCGGCTCGTTTCCCACCTCGCGCGGCCGGCGGGGGTTGCTCGGGTGCCCGGACTCGTGCTGTGTCACGGGTTCCCGCAGGGTCCCGGGGGTGCCGCCGTGGCGGGGGGCACCTACCCGGCGCTCGCCGACCGGCTCTCGGGGCTCACGGGCTGGGCCGTCCTCACGTTCAACTACCGGGGGACCGGCGGGTCCACCGGAGACTTCTCCGTCGGCGGCTGGCTGGCCGACATCGACGCCGCCGTCACACTTCTCGACGACCGGAGTGACGTGTCCGGTGTCTGGCTGGCGGGGTCGGCGACGGGAGGGGCGCTGTGCGTTGTGCATGCCGCCGAGGACGACCGCGTTCGCGGCGTGGTCACCCTGGCGGCGCCGGCGACACTGCGGAACTGGGTCGACAACGCCCCCCAGTTCCTTGATCACGCCCGGCGCATGGGGGTGATCCAGACCGCCGGTTTCCCGCCCGACGTGGGGGCGTGGGCCCGGGAGATCGCCGAGCTCGACCCGCTGACGGCGGCGGCCAAGATTCCGCCCCGCCCCTTCCTCGTCCTCCACGGAGGCGACGACGACATCGTGCCGCCGGAGTCGTCGACCGCGTATGCGGAGGCGGCCGGGCCGAGCACCGAGCACCGCATCCTGACCGGCGGCGGCCACCGACTTCGCCACGACCCTCGGGCCGTGGCCCTCCTCGCAGGCTGGATGTCACGCCAGGAACAGTGAGTCGATCAGCTTCCGGAGTTGCCTGACGGCCGAGGCGGGGTCGGGGGCCTCGGTGACGGCCCGCACCACCACGAAGCGGGTGGCGCCGGCGGCGGCGATGTCGGCAAGGGTCGCCGGCGATACTCCTCCGGTGACGAAGAAGGGGCGGTGCGAACACACGAGGGCGGCCTCGGTGACGTACCCCAGGCCCGTGCCGGGGCGGCCGGGCTTGGTCGGCGTGGGCTCGACCGGGCCGACGCTGATGTAGTCGACGGGCTCGGTCAGCGAGGCGGTGAGTTCACGCGAAGAGTGCGTGGAGAGCCCGACCAGCAGGTCGTCACCGAGGAGGGCCCGGCACTCGGCGGGCGAGGCGTCTTCCTGGCCGACGTGCACGCCGTCGGCCCCGCAAGCGTCGACCAGGTCGGGGCGGTCGTTGAGGATGAAGAGGGCGTCGTGGGCGTGGGCCGCGTCCCGGGTGACGGCGGCCGCTTCGACCAGGGCGTCGTCGGCCAGGACCTTGTCCCGGAGCTGCACCACGTCGACCCCGGCCTCGCAGGCCGCGCCCACGAACTCTGCGAGCGCCGGCCGGGCCGGAGTGCAGAGGTAGAGGCGGGCGGCGTCGAGTCGAGTTCGTCGGCGCGGGCCGTCGTGCTGAACTCCCATGGATCGCACCCTACGGGCGTGGGCTACCCTGCGGCCCCGTGAAAGCCCTGGTCCTTTCCGGAGGCGCCGGGACCCGCCTGCGGCCGATCACCCACACCAGCGCCAAGCAGCTCGTCCCCCTCGCCAACAAGCCCATCCTCTTCTACGGCCTGGAAGCCATTGCCGCCGCCGGCATCACCGACGTCGGGATCATCGTCGGCGACACCCACGCCGACATCGAGGCCGCAGTTGGCGACGGGTCGGCGCTCGGCATCTCGGCTACCTACATCCGCCAGGAGGCGCCGCTTGGCCTCGCCCACTGCGTGCTCATCGCGCGCGATTTCCTCGGCGACGACGCCTTCGTCATGTACCTCGGCGACAACCTGATCCTGGGCGGGATCGGCGACTTCGTCGAGGAGTTCGGCCGCGACGAGCCCAACAGCCTCGTGCTCCTGACCAAGGTCGAGCACCCCGAGCAGTTCGGCGTGGCCGAGATCGGCGACGACGGCACGCTGGTGCGTTTGGTGGAGAAGCCGAAGGACCCACCGAGCGACCTCGCCCTGGTCGGCGTGTACCTCTTCGACCGCTCCATCCACGAGGCGGTCGACGCCATCGAGCCGTCGTGGCGGGGTGAGCTCGAGATCACCGACGCCATCCAGTGGCTCGTCGAACAGGGGCGTGCCGTCCGCTACCACGTGCTCGACCGGCCCTGGATCGACACCGGGAAGCGCCAGGATCTCTTGGAGGCGAACCGCATCGTCCTGGAGGGCATCGACGCCGACATCCGGGGGTCGGTCGACTCCGACTCGCGGGTGTCCGGCAGCGTCGTCGTCGAGGAGGGCGCCGAGATCGTGGCCAGCCAGGTGCGCGGCCCCGCCGTCATCGGCACCGGAACCCGGGTCGTGAACTCCTACGTCGGTCCCTATTCCTCCATCGGGCCGAACTGCGAAGTGGTCGACGCCGAGATCGAGCACTCGGTCGTCCTCGAGGGGTCGAAGATCGAGGGCGTCCACCGCATCGACGAGAGCCTCATCGGACGCAACAGCGAGGTGCGCCGGGTGACGAGCGGGCCGAAGGCCTACCGCTTCCTCGTGGGCGACGACTGCGAGGTCGACATCCTCTGACACCCCTAAAGGTCATCTACCCCCCGTCCAGCCCCGGTTCGTGACCTTTAGGAGAGGGAAGGTGCTCGGCCAGCACGTCGGCGAGGGTGGCTTCGAGTGGGATGGCGGGTTCCCAGCCGGTCGCCGAGCGGATCCGGGAGTTGTCGCCCACCAGGACCGGAAGGTCGACGGGCCGCACGAGGTCGGGGTCGACCACGGCGTCGAGCCCGCCGCCGGCGGCGTCGATGAGGTGGTCGACGATCTCCTTCACGCTGACGCCTCGGCCTGAGCACACGTTGTAGACCTCGCCCGGCGCTCCCCGTTCGACGACCAGCCGGTAGGCGCGCACCACGTCACGCACGTCGGTGAAGTCGCGCACCGGCTCGAGCGAGCCGACGCGGATCTGCCGTCCGCCCGACCTGACCGCCTCGGCCACGCGAGCCGCCAGCGCGGCCACGACGAAGCGTTCCGACTGGCCGGGCCCGATGTGGTTGAAGGCACGCACTCGCAGCGCACCAACCCCCTGACCGAGGAAGGCCTGGAGGGCGAGGAACTCGGCGGCCACCTTGCTGGCGGCGTACGGGCTCACGGGGCGCAGGGGAGTGTCCTCGTCGATGGGAATCGACGCCGGGTCGACGATGCCGTACTCCTCGGCGCTCCCGACGGCCAGGACCCGCCCGACGCCCGCGGCGCCGGCGGCGCGGAGCACGTTTAGGGTCCCCTCGGCGTTGACCCGCAACGCCTGCGAGGGTGCGTCCCACGACTCGCCCACATGGGTGGCGGCGGCGAGGTGGTAGATGGCGTCGGGCCCGGCACTGTCGACCGCCCGCTTGACGGCGTCGGCATCGATGATGTCGACCTCAGGGCCGAACCCGGCGACCTCGTCTCCCTCGGCCTTCAGGTGCTCGATCAGGTGCCGTCCGACGAAGCCGCTTGCTCCCGTCACTAATGCCCTCAACCGGGGCCTCCGATCGCGAGTTGGTAGGCCTCGATGTGGGCCCGGGCACACACGCCCCACGAGTAGCGCCCGGCGACGCGCGGGCCGGCCTCGCGAAGCCCCGCCGCCAGCCCCTCGTCGGTGAGCACCCACTCGACGGCGTCGGCGAGCGCGGTGTCGTCACCCGGTGATACGAGGACGGCGGCGTCGCCCGCCACCTCGGCCATGGGCGTGCCGGTGGAGGTGACGAGGGGAGCGCCGCAGGCGAGGGCTTCGAGAGCGGGGAGCCCGAAGCCTTCGGCGTGCGATGGGTACACCACGGCTGCCGCCCTCCGGTAGAGGACGGGCAGGAGATCGGCCTCCGCGTAGCCCAGGAGATGGATCCGGTCGGCGAGCCCGCTGCGGGCAATGGCGGCGTTGACCTCGCGGGCACCCCAGCCCTCGCGCCCGGCGATCACGAGGTGGAGGTCTTTGTGCTTGCGAGACACCCGGGAGAAGGCGGCGACGAGGCCGGGAATGTTCTTCCGCGGCTCGAGGGTGCCGACGAAGGCGAGGAACGGCGGTCGGACGCCGACCGCCTCCAGGGCCGCCATGTCGGCTTCGACCGTGGCCTCGTCGGCGGCCGGGCGGTAGCGCGACCGGTCGACCCCGTGGGGCGCCACCACCACCGGAACGCTCGGGGCGAGGATGCGCTCGACCCGCCGTGCCGTGTCGTCGCTCACGGCCACGAGCACGCTGGCCCGCCGGGCCGCCTCCCGGATCATCCTCTGGAAGAACGTCACCTTGGCCCGTTCGTGGAACTCGGGGTGCTCGAAGAAGGTCATGTCGTGGATGGTCACCACCTTGGGGCCTTCGTAGCGGAGGGGAAGGGTGTAGTGGGGCCCGTGCCAGACCTCCACGCCGAGGGAGCGGGCGAGACGCGGGGCGAGGGCCTGCTCCCAGGCCAGCCGCAGCGGGCGGGCCTCGGGCACGCGGGCGTGGACACGGGAATGGGGCGCCACCTGACGCCAGCGGCCTCGATCACCGGCCCGGGCCAGCAACTCCAGCTCGACCTCGGCCCGGGCGTCGAGGGCGCCGACGAGGTTGATGATGTAGACGCCCGCGCCCACCGGCTGCTCTGGTACGGCTGAGACATCCACCAGGACACGCATGTTTTCCGCTCTTGGCCTTCGGCCGGGCCGCTCAGGCCCCGCTCGCTCCGCTTCGCTTCATGCCGGCGGAGTCTAAAGAGTGGCCCTCACCTCCCCGCTGTTACCCGCGGTAACCGGCCGTCACGGCCGGTTACCGCGGGTAACAGCGGGTAACAGCGGGGGTAACCAGCGGGGTGACACGGGCCGGGTCAGCCTCCGTTCCTAGCTGACCCGGGCGACGGCGGCGGCGTAGGCCGCAAGGTGGGCATTCACGCTGGCGTCCCAAGTGAAGTTCCGGGCCCGGGCTCGGCCCGCCTTGGCCAGTATGGCCCGCAGGTCGGCGTCGTCGAGGATCTCGGTGAGGACGGTGGCCAGCTGCTCGGGGTCGGACGGGTCGACCAGGCGCCCGGCGCTCCCGACGACCTCGGGGAGGCTCGTGGCCGACGACGTGACGACTGGGCACCCCCGCACCATGGCCTCGAGGGCGGGCAGCCCGAAGCCCTCATACTCCGATGGATATGCGAGGGCGGTGGCGGCCCGGTAGAGGGCGTCGAGGTCGTCGTCGGGCACGTTGCCGAGCTGCACGACGCCCGGTCGGTCGAGGCGGGGCAGGCGACCCCAACCGCGTGCCCCCACCAGGGCGAGGCTCACCTCGTGGCGGGCGCGGTGCAAGATCCGGTGGCCCTCGACGAGGGTGTCGAGCCCCTTGCGGGGCTCGAGCGTGCCGACGAAGAGCATGAACGGCCGCTCGACGCCCAGCCGGCGCAGCACGGCGTCGACCTCGGTGGCGCTTCGCTTGCCCGGGTCGTCGATCCCGTGATGGGCGACGTGGACGCGCGCCGCCTCGAAGCCCTCGGCCACCAGCTCGCCGGCCACGAACTCCGAGGGGGCGACGACGACGGCGGCCTCGGATCGGGCCAGCTCGAGCCCCCGCTCGTGGAAGCGGAGCCCGCGGATCGTGAAGTACTGGGGCAGGCGGAGGAACGCCAGGTCGTGCACGGTCACCACGAGCGGCGCCCCGCCGGGAGGAGGGACGGCCAGGCTCGGCGCGTGCACGAGGTCGACTTCGATCGGGAGCGCGGGGCGGCGCAGCCGGTGCCACAGCTCGTAGCGAAGCCCACCCCGGGGCCATCCGAGGTCGACGTAGCCCTCAGTGTCCGGCGCCGATGGACTCGACGCCGATGGACCCACCGCCCCCAAGCCAGCCGGGGCGGCGCCGGCCGCGAACGAAATCACGTCGACGCCACGGCGGCGAAGCCCGTCGTGGAGGATGCCGACGTACCTACCGATGCCCCCCGGGATGCGCTGGAGGAGTTGGCCCACGTGGAGGCCGACCCGGGTGCCGGCTGGCACCGCGTGATCGTTTCCCTGGTTCACCCGGCTGCCTCCTCGTAGAGCGCCGCCATCCGGCGCGCCGTCGACTCCCATGAGAACTCGCAGGCCCGGCGGTGCCCGGCCTCCACCAGCGACGACCGCAAGCTCGGGTCGCCCAGCATGCGGTCCAGGGCGTCGGCCAGGGCCTGGGGATGGTCAGGCCCGTTGTCGACGAGCAGCGCAGCGCCGTCGGCGCACTCGGTGACGCCCCCCGCCCGGGCGGCGACGACCGGAGTCCCCACGGCCATTGCCTCCAGCACGGGAAGGCCGAAGCCCTCGTACTGCGAGGGGTAGGCGAGCACGGCGGCGTGGCGGAGGAGGGCGGCCCGGACCTCGTCGTCGACCCGGCCCGCCAGATGCACTCTCTCGCGGGCCCCGTTGGGAAGGCCGGCCACGGCGGCTTCGACCTCGGCCCGGGCGGGGCCGTCGGATCCGGCGAGGACCAGTCGGAGGTCGGGATGCCCGGCGGCGAGCTTCGCAAACGCCTGCACCAGGTCGACGTGTCGCTTGCGGGGCTCCAGGGTCCCGAGCGCCAGCACGTAGGGGTCATCGGGGACGACTCCCGACGTCGCCGCCGGGTCGGGCCTCGTTGGTGGCAGGTGGGGGACGCCGTGGGGGATGGCGCGCACCCGGTCCGTGCCGAACAGCTCGCGCACCTCGGTGGCGACGTACTCGCTGGGCGTGTGGATCCAGGCCCCACGCCGAGCCAGGCGGCCCGCCACGGCTCCCGCCGCTCGCGCCGCGGGCGGGCACAGGTCGGGAAACCGGGCGAAGGCGACGTCGTGCACGGTGATGACGACGGCCCGCGACCGAGACGGCGGGGCGACGTAGTTCGTGCCGTGGATGACGTTGGCGGGGGCGAGGCGGCCGTCGAGCGGGGGTCCTCCGAACACACGCCACAGGCGGACGGCGACGGTGGCGGGGAGGGGGAGGCGGCGGGTGTCGTCGGGGACGGGAGCGTCGCTGACTCGCGCCCGGGCGCTCAGCATGTAGGGGATCAGGGCCGGCCCGGGCTCGAGGTCGAGAAGGGCGCCGTACAGGTCGGCAACGAAGTGCCCGATGCCCGTGCGCGCCGCCACGAGCGGGGTCACGTCGAAGGCAACGGTGAGCTGGGGACGGGCGGGCACGGATCAGGGTCCTTGGTCGAGGTGCTGGAATAGTGTCCCGCGATCGCGGGGCCCGGGGTGGGAAGCCCCATTCCGGAGAAGGTGCGAAAGAGGCGAGCCATCAGCGAGAACCCGACCGCCAGCCAGTCTTCCAGCGAGGGCGACTTCGACGCCGTCGTCGAGGAGATCCAAGCAGAGGCGCGCCGGCGGCGCGAGTCCGGGGAGTACCCGGCGGCGTTCGAGCGCGAGCTGGACGCCCTGTTCGAGGACCTCGTGCCCGAACGGCTCCGGGAGCACGACTTCGAGGCCGTCCTCGACCGGGCCGAGCGGGCCTCTCTCATCGACCTGCACGCTCCGGTCGACGACGAGCGTCGTGCCTACGCCCAGGTGAAGCGCGGCGTCCAGAAGCTGATCCTCTGGTACATGGACTACGTCGTGCGCCAGCTCGCTACGTTCGCGGCATCGACGACCCGGGCCGTCCGCCTGCTCGGGAACCGGGTGGAGGCGATTGACGAGCGCCAGACGGCTCTGGCCCGCCGCCTCCCTGAGGTTGGCGACGTCGGCGACCTCTTGCCCCGCGACCACCACACGGTCGAGTCGTGGAGCGACGGCGCCGTCGCGCTCCTGAGCGGTGTCTCGGGGCGAATCCTGCACGCCGAAGCGGGCGACGGCGGGGTGGTGAAGCGGCTTCTCGACGCCGGAGCCGACGCCTACGGCGTCGACCCCGAGGCGGCGGAAGACTCGCTCGAGCTCCGGGCGCAGGGCGCCCTTGAGCACTTGGGCGTGGTCGGCGAGGGCGCCCTCGGCGGGCTCCTCCTGAGTGGCATCACCGACCGGGCGCCGACCGAGGCCAAGATCCGTCTCGCCCAGGTCGCGGGTGAGGTGCTGGCGCCGGGCGGCCGGGTCGTGCTGCTCGGCAACGACCCGGAGCACTGGGCCGAGCGGGTGCCCGCCGCGCTCGCCGACCTCGCCCCCGGCCGCCCCTTCCACGCCGACACCTGGCGGCTGCTGCTGGAACGGAGCGGCTTCGACGGGGTCGACGTCCGCACGGGGCCCGAGACCGGCACCTACCTCGTGACCGCCACCCGGGGCTGATCCGCCCGTGCCGGCGCCGGCAGCCGTCCACCAGTTCGTCTCGTCGTTCGTGCCGCGGGACGCCGTCAGCATGCACGCGCTCGGGGTGCGAGGGCTCCTGCGCGACCTCGGCTTCGACTCCGAGATCTTCGTCAAGGAGTCTCGGGCCGAGATGGTGCGCGAGTCGCGGTTCTACCGGTCATTCGACCCCACCGGCCCCGCGGTGCTCGTGTATCAGGCCGCCACGGGGTCGGCGATGGCCGACTTCCTCGGCGCCCGGCGCGAACCGCTGGTGGTCAACTACCACAACCTCACGCCTCCGCAGTTCTTCGCCGCGTGGGAGCCCCACACGGCGGTGGAGCTCGACGTCGGGCGGCGCCAGATCGCCGACCTCGCCCCCCGTGCCGACCTCGCCGTCGCCGTGTCGGCGTTCAACGAGTCCGACCTCCACGGGCTTGGCTACGACCCGGCGCGGACGACGGTGGCGCCCGTCCTCATCGATCCGGCGACGCTGCATCGCGAGGTCGACCCCGCCACCCGTGACCGGCTGGAGGCGGACGGCGGCGACGGCCCCGCCATCCTCTTCGTCGGACGCCTGGCGCCCAACAAGGCCCAGCACGACCTCGTCAAGGCGCTGGCGGCGCTGGTCGAGGTGTACGGCGGCTCGCCCCGCCTGCGACTGGTGGGGGCGCCGTCGTCGCCCCGCTACCAGCGAGCGCTCCGGGGGCTGGTCGCCGCCCGCGGTCTCGAAGCCAACGTCGAGCTGGCGGGCTCGGTCACCGACGCCGAGGCGGGGGCTCACTACGCCACCGCCGACGTCTTCTGCTGCCTCTCCGACCACGAGGGCTTCTGCGTGCCGCTGCTGGAGGCCATGCACCACGGCGTCCCGATCGTCGCCTACGCCGCCGGAGCCATCCCCGAGACCCTCGCCGGAGCGGGGCTCCTCCTTCCGGAGAAGGACCCGGCCACCGTCGCCGCCGCGCTCCACCGGGTGGCGACCGACGCCTCCCTGCGGGAGCGCCTGGTCGTGGCGGGGCGGCGCCGCTTGCAGGACTTCGCCCTCGACCGGGCGCGGGCTCGATTCGCCGAGGCCCTCCGGCCGGTGTTGGAAGGGGTTCCAGTGTGATGGGCCGGGCGCTCCACCAACTGGTGCCGTCGCTTCGGGTGGGCGACGCCGTCGGCGGCCACACCCTGCGGGTGCGGGACGCGTTGCGCGACCTCGACCTTGAATCCGAGATCTTCGTGGAGAACTCCCACCCCGCCGTGGCGGCCGAGACCCGCCACATCGACGATTACGTCGAGTACACGCGGACGAGCGGGGCGCAGCTCGCCGGGGTGATGTACCAGCTCGCCGTCGGGGCCAACACCGCCGAGCTGTTCTTCGCCCTTTCCGAGCCGAAGATCGTCGACTACCACAACATCACCCCACCCGAATACTTCTCGGGCTGGGACGACTACGAGGCCATGCGCACCCGGGTCGGGCGCACCCAGATGGAGCGCCTGGGCCGCCGGTGCGACCTGGCCCTGGGCGACTCGTCGTACAACGTCGCCGACCTCACCGAGCACGGGTACGCGTGCCCGACGGAGGTGGTGCCGATCCTCCTCGACCTCTCGGCGTTCGATCGGGAAGTCGACGAGCGGGCGCTCGCCCGCCTCGAGCGGGCGAAGGGGGATGGCGGGTCCGACTGGCTCTTCGTGGGCCGCTTCGCGCCCAACAAGTGCCAGCACGATCTGCTCAAGGCCTTCGCTGCCTACCGGCGGACCCACGACCCCCGGGCACGGCTCCACCTGGCCGGGAGCGAGGGCCCGACCCGCTACGTGAAGGCGCTGCACCGCCTGGCCGCCGACGCCGGCGTGGGCGGCGCCGTGACCTTCCACACGGGGGTTCCCTCCGGCGTGCTGTCTGCCCTGTACCGGGCCGCCGACGTGTTCGTCTGCCTGTCGGAACACGAGGGCTTTTGCATCCCGCTGCTGGAGGCCATGCACCACCGGGTGCCGGTCGTGGCCTTCGCTGCCGCCGCCGTGCCCGAGACCCTCGGCGGCGCCGGGTTGCTTCTCACCGACAAGCGCCCGCTGACCGTCGCCCACGCCGTGGACCGGCTGTTGACCGACGCCGGCCTGCGCGCTCGGATGGTCGCCGCCGGACGGGAGCGTCTCGCCGACTTCTCCCTCGACCGCACCCGGGCCCGGTTGGTGGAGGCTCTGGCCCCGGTGCTGAATGGCAGCCCCGGCCGATGAAGCTCGCCTTCGTCGCTCCCCGGTGGTCGCCTGAGGTGCGGGGCGGGGCCGAGACCGCGGCCCGGGGCGCCGCCGAGCGTTTCGTCGCCTGGAAGGGGTGGGAGGTCGAGGCGTTCACGAGCCGGGCGCTCGACCACTTCACGTGGGCCAACGTCCTTCCCGAGGGCGACGAGGTGCTGAACGGCGTCACCGTGCACCGCTTTACCTGCGACGGGGTGCGCTTTGACGACGACCCCGACTTCGCCGCCACGGTGATCCACCGCCCGCGCTCGGCCACCCTCGACGAGGCCTTCCGCTGGGTCGCCATGCAGGGGCCGACCTCGCCCGCCCTCATCGACGCCGTCGACGCCTCCGGCGCCGACGGCGTGGTGTTCACGCCCTACCTGTTCGCGCCCACCGTGCAAGGGGTGCTCCGGGTCGGCCGGCGGGCGATCATGGCCGCCGCCGCCCACGACGAGCCCCTGCTGCGCCTCCCCGCCTACCAGTCCGTCTTCTCCGCCGCCGGTGGCTTCGCCTACTACTCGCCCGAAGAGCGGGCGCTCGTGGAGCGCACCTTCCACGTGGGCCACCTCCCGGGGGCGATCATCGGCATCGGGGTCGACGGGCCGGGCGAGGGCGACCACCCGAGCGGCGCCGTCCCCGAGCCCCTGGCCGGGGAGCTGGCCGACGAGCTGGACGGCGCGCCCTATGTCGTGTGTCTCGGGCGGGTCGAAGAGGGCAAGGGGTCACCACTCCTCGCCCGCTACTTCGAGGCCTACAAGGAGCGGCACCCCGGGCCACTCCGGCTCGTCCTGGCCGGGCCGCCCAGCCAGCACGAGCGCTACACGCACCCCGACATCCACCTGGCCGGGACCCTCGACGACGGCGACAAGTGGGCCGTCCTCCACAACGCCGTCGCCTTCCTGTCGCCCTCGCCCTACGAGTCGTTCTCGATCGTGCTCATGGAGGCGTGGCTGGCGGGGTTGCCGGCGTTGGTAAACGGCCGCTGTGCGGTGACCCGCGGCCACGCCGCCCGCTCCGGCGGGGGGCTGTGGTTCGACGATTTCCCCACGTTCGAAATCGCCCTGGAACGGCTGGAGGCCGACGCCGATCTCCGCGCCGAACTGGGCGCCCGGGGCCGGGCGTACGCGGCGGGGGAATACTCGTGGCCGGCGGTCATCGGCCGCTACGAAGCCTTCCTCGCCGGCATGTTTGCCCGCGTCTGAACATTTCTCCGGCGCGTTCTTGACCAAGCAGGCCCGGCCTTCTCAAGTGCCCCCGAATTGCGCCCGATACGGACATCGTGCGTATCCGTCGAGCGGCTGTTGCCGTTCTCGTCGCGCTTGCGTCGGGCGTGCCCGTGAGCGGGCTGTCTGGCGCGCGCGCCGACGAGCCGGCCGGTGAACCCACGAGGCTGATCGTCGGTTTCTCACCCCGCAACGTCGGCTCGGCCGTCGCCGAGGAGGCCCACGACGAGGCCGGGGGCGACGTCATCGAACGCAGCCGGGTGGCGGGCATCGAAGTCGTCGAGGTCGACGACGCCGCCGAGGCCATCGAGGCCTACGACGACCAGCCCGGCGTGCGCTACGTGGAGGTCGACCGCCGGGTCAAGGCGTTCACCAACGACCCGTACTACAGCCAGCAGTGGAATCTCCAGCCGCTCTCGGATTCCAACAAGGGCTCGGCCAACGTGGAGCCGGCCTGGGGCCGCAGCCTCGGGCGTGAGGTCGTGGTGGCGGTTGTTGACACGGGCGTGAAGAAGGGCGGCACCGATCTCGACGCCGCTCGCGTGCTCCAGGGCAAGGACTTCGTCAACGGCGACGACGACGCCGACGACGACAACGGCCACGGCACTCACGTGGCCGGGACCATCGCCCAGAGCACCGACAACGGGCGGGGGGTGGCGGGCGTCGCTCCCGACGCCAGGATCCTCCCCGTCAAGGTGCTCGACTCGTTCGGCGCCGGGTTCCTCTCCGACATCGTCGAGGGGATCGCCTGGGCCGACTCGCAGGGCGCCGACGTGATCAACATGTCACTCGGGCTCTACGAGTACAGCGACGCCCTGTGCCAGGCAGTGTGGACGGCGTACCAGGACACGGTCGTGGTCGCCGCCACCGGGAACGACGGCGCCGGCCTCGTGTCGTATCCGGCCGCCTGCCCCGGCGCCCTCGCCGTGGGCGCCGTGCGCTACGACGGCCAGCGCACCGAGTACTCCAACTACGGCGTCGAGATGGCCCTCCTCGCCCCCGGCGGCGACATGACCGTGGACCAGAACGGCGACGGCTACGGCGACGGCATCCTCCAGCAGACCTACGAGGCTTCGTGGGGGTACCGGTTCTACGAGGGCACGTCGATGGCGTCGCCCCATGTCGCCGGGGTAGCGGCGCTGGTGATCGGGGCCGATCCCGACGCCTGGAAGTACGCCGAGAAGATCCTGACCCAGAGCGCCCGCGACGTCGGCGACCCCGGCTGGGACGAGGAGAGCGGATTCGGCATCGTCGACGCCACCGCCGCCGTCGACCTCGCCGTTCAGTGGAGCGACGGCGCCGGTGAGGGGTACTGGATCGCCACCGAGGCCGGCCAGGTGCGGGCCTTCGGCGCCGCCCAGGGCCTCGGTTCGTCGGCGTCACGGGGCTCGAAGGCCAAGCTCGTGGCCGTCGAGGAGACGCCGAGCGGGAACGGGTACTGGCTGCTCGATGTGGACGGAGGCGTGCACGCCTTCGGCGACGCCGCCTACAAGGGCTCGCTCACCGAGCTGAAGGCGCAGGGGAAGGCGCCGGCCGGCGTCGAGGCCATCGACATCTCGTCCACCCCCAGCGGGCAGGGCTACTGGGTGCTCGACGCCGTCGGCGGCATCTTCACCTTCGGTGACGCCATCTTCTACGGGTCGGTTCCTGGCCTCCGCGCGACCGGGACCCAGATCGGGTCCGAGCCCGTCGTCGACCTGGCGTCGACGCCGACCGGCCGCGGCTACTGGCTGCTGGACCGGGCGGGGGGCATGTTCGCCTTCGGCGACGCGTCGTACTACGGGTCGGTTCCTGGCCTGCGGGCGGAGGGCAAGTCGATCGGCCCCGCCGAGATCGTGGGGATGGCGCCCACCGCGGACGGCTTCGGCTACTGGCTCGTGGACTCCGCCGGCGGCATGTTCGCCTTCGGTAGCGCCCCCTTCTACGGCTCCATCCCGGGGCTTCGGGCTGCGGGAACCAACGTCGGCGCCGTGACCGTCGTGGCCATGGAGCCCACGGCGTCGGGTGCCGGCTACTGGATCGTCGACGACCGCGGCGGGGTGTTCACGTTCGGTGTGGCCCCCTACCACGGCTCGCTGCCGGATTCGGGCGTGCGGGGCAAGGCGGTGGGAATCGCTCCGTCCTACAAGAGCTAAGAGCGTGCGCCGATAGGCGGCACGCTCCAGGAAATAGGCGGGAATCTGGGCAGGCGAAGCCTGCCCAGGAAGCCGTTTCGCAGGAGCAACGTGACCTATCCGCGCAGCCTCTGAGGGGGACCGGCTCAAGTCGGGGCCCGGAGATCCCGACCGTACATATCAGCAAGCAAACTCGATCAGGGCATTGAAGGAGCTCTCGAATGTCGCACCGTGCCCGGGCCGCTGGCGGCGTGATCGCCGTCCTCGCTTCTGTCATCTCGATCCTTGTTGCCGCGCCCCTCGGCTCGCCCGCCGCCGCGGGCGTCTCCGTGACGCCGGCGTGGGAGCGGACCTTCGGCGAGCTCAACTACCACTCCTCGCCCACCATCGCCGACGTCGACGGTGACGGCACGAACGACGTTGCGGTGGCGTCGCAGTCGGGTTGGATCCGGATCTTCAAGGCCGACGGCTCCGACCTCGGCGGCTGGCCCCAGCGGGCGTCGCTCGGCGGCACCAACGCCGGCGTCGACAGCTCGCCCACCATCGCCGACCTCGACAACGACGGTCGCAACGAGGTGATCGTCGGCGTGGGCGCCTTGCGTGACCCGGGGAGCAACGGCGGCCTGCTCGTCTTCAACCGCGACGGCACCCTCCGCTGGGCCTTCCAGACCCAGGACCGCCAGGAGGGGAGCAACGGCCGCAGCGACGCCGTGTTCTCGACCCCGGCCGTCGGCGACGTGAACGGCGACGGGGCCCCCGAGATCGTGTTCGGGTCGTACGACCACCACATCTACGTGCTCGACCGCAATGGCGCCAACCTGCCCGGTTCCCCCTACTACAACGAGGACACGGTCTGGTCGTCGCCCGCCCTCTACGACTTCGACTTCGACGGCCGCAACGAGATCTTCGTCGGCGGCGACAGCTCGGCCGGCGGCACCATCGACCACGCCGGCGGCATCATGCACATGCTCGAGTACCAGCGGGGCTCGATCGTCGAGCGCTGGCGCCGGTACGCGGGCGAGATCATCATCTCCTCGCCCGCGGTCGGGAACATCGACGGCGACGCCAAGCCCGAGGTCGTCTTCGGCCCCGGCGACTTCTTCAAGCACGACGACAGCCGCCGCGTGTTCACCTCAACGCCGAGACTGGCACCGACGCCGCCGGCTGGCCCCAGTCCACAGGCGGTGATGGCTGGAGCTCGCCCGCCCTCGGCGACCTGAACGGCGACGGCGGACTCGACGTGGCCATCGGCGCCCGCGACGGTCGGGTCTACACCTGGAAGGGTGACGGCTCGAAGCTGTGGGACCTCGACCCGTCCGCCGGCACGCCCTACACCGCCGGCGTCATCACGGGTGGGCCCGCCATCGCCGACATCAACGGCGACGGGAAGCCCGAGGTGCTGAACGCTTCGGGCAACGCCGTCTTCGCCCGCGCCGGATCGAGCGGCGGGCTGGTCGACGCCTTCATGATCAACTGGCAGTTCCAGACCACGCCGGCGGTCGGGAAGTTCGGCAACCAGTGGATGGCTGTCGGCGCCGGGTACCTGGACGCCACCGGCCAGATGCGGGTGGCGGCGTACAAGATCCCCGAGCCGAAGTCGGCGCCGTGGCCGATGTTCCACCAGAACGCCGCCCACACCGGCGCCATCGACTCGAAGGGATCGGCCGCCGGCGGCTACTGGATCATGGACGACGGCGGCGACGTGTACGCCTTCGGGAAGGCCAAGCACTACGGGTCGGTCCCCGGCCTCGTCGCCGGGGGCGTGCCCATCGGCGGCGCCGCGCCGATGTCGGTCATCGGGACGAGCACCGGCAAGGGCTACTGGGTGCTCGACCAGAAGGGCGGCATGTTCAGCTTCGGCGACGCCGGTTTCCACGGCTCGGTGCCGGGGCTGAAGAACTCGGGCGTCGCCGTGAGCGAGGAACCGGTGGTCGGCCTGGCCGGGACGAAGGCCAACGACGGCTACTGGCTCGCCGACCGCAAGGGCGGCATCTACTCGTTCGGCGGCGCGAAGCACCACGGCTCGGTGCCGGGGCTCAAGGCCCAGGGCGCCCAGATCGGCGACGCCAACGTCATCATGCTGGCCGCCACGCCGAGCGGCGACGGCTACTACGCGCTCGACGAGAAGGGCGGCATGTTCACCTTTGGGGGCGCCAAGTTCTTCGGCTCGGTGCCGGGGCTGCGGAACTCCGGCGTGAGCGTCGGCGACTCGCCCGTGGTCGGTATGGCACCCACGTCGACCGGGAACGGCTACTGGATGGTCGACAACGCCGGCGGGATGTTCGCCTTCGGCGACGCCCAGTACTTCGGTTCGATTCCCGAACTGCGCGGCAAGGGAGTGGGCATCGGTGAAGCTGACATCAAGGGCATGGTGCCAACGCCGTCGGGCAAGGGCTATTGGCTCCTCGACAACAAGGGCGGCCTGTTCGCCTTCGGCGACGCCGACTACTTCGGCAGCCTGCCCGACGTGGGTGTCGGCGCCAACGCCATCGCCATGACCCCGGCCGCCGGCTGAACTCGCTTCCCCCGTGTGTGAGTGCCTGGTTGCGGAATCCGCAACCAGGCACTCACACACGGGGGTTCATCAGCCGACGTCGGTGACCAGGGCCTGGATCTCGGCCACCCGGACCGGGACGTTGGCCGAGCGGGTGATGCTGCCCAGGCTGCCGCCGGCGCCGCCCGAGCCCTGCCACGTGACGTCGTAGACGAGGGTGGCCGTCACCGTGTAGGCGTCGTTGGGCTCGCCCGCTGACGACTGGCCGTAGGTGTACGAGCAGCCGGTGCGTTGGGTGCTCTCGTGGCGGGCCTCGTTGTAGGGCGTGCCGGGGCCGTTGCAGGTGACCGAGTCGCCGTTGCCCATCTGCCACACCACCCGGGTGGGGGTGGCCGTGGCCTCGGCCCACGCCCGGCCCGCCTGGGCCCGCGCCGTCTCCGCCTCCCAGGCCGAGGGGTCGACCCAGAGCCACGACGGCAGGTGAACGATCTGCTCCCACTCCACTCGCGGGCTCATGCGGATGACGGGCGAGCCGGGGGTGATGAGGTCTCTCGCCTGGAGGACGACCTGGGTGGGCGGGGCGACGGGCGGGACGTAGATCTGGCGGTCGAATCCGCCGCCCGGGAAGCTGCGCCACTCGGGATACGAGCAGCGCTGGACGTCGTAGTCGCCGATCTCCCGGATGGTGCGGCAGCTGGTGTTGAAATGGCGCCAGGCGTCGTGGGCCCGCTCGTTGAGGTCGTGCCACCTGCGCTCCCAGGCATCGCGCCGCTCGGTGATCTCGCGCCCGAGCCGGTTGATCTCGTTGGCGGTGCTCTGGGCGCATCCCCGGTAGGCCATGGTCTGGAAGGCGGCGAACACGTTGAAGCGGGTCTCCCAGCGCTCGACCCGGTCCCAGACCGTGACCGTGATCCAGTGGATCCGCCACGTCACCCACTCGTGGAGGTGGGGGTAGGAGATCCAGTGGCGGAACACCCGCACCCGGTGCCAGTGGACCTCCCGCATGCGATACGGCGCGGGGATGGGGATGCGAACCTGCTTGGGAACCCACTCCACCACCAGCACGCGCTGGTAGATCTGGGACTCCCAGTGGTTCGCCTGGGCGACGCAGTGGTCGTAGCGGGCATACAGGTCGCCCATCCGGTGGTGCTCGTCGGTGCGTCGGGCCCCCTCGATGAAGCGCTCGACCTCCATCCGCAGGGCCAGGCCGTCGTAGAGGGCTCGGTAGTCGACGCTCGGCCCGCCCCGAGCGGGGGCGCCCCCCGGCCCACCCCCACCCGGGCTGGTGCTCACCTCTCCGGCCGAGACGCTGACGCTGTTCCCGTCGTTCGACGCGCCCGTGTATTCGTCACGAGTGCCTGACGCCCAGGACGTTGCCGGGCTCGCCGTGACGACCATCGCGGCGACGACAAGGGTTACGAGCCGTCGCATGGTCTCTCTTCGAACGTGATCTCGTTCGCGATCCAACGGCCATCGCGCTTGATCATCTTCACGAGCGACAGCCCGGAGATGACCGAATCGTCAACAACGTCATCCGTCGACAGTTCGAACTTCACGTCGCCGTCGACCCCGCAGTCCTCAACGAGGGCGGCCCGGCCCTGGAGTCGCTTCACGACCGGGTTGTTCTGGGTGGCCTCGCCCTTGCGGATGCCGATGCCCTGGTCCCGAAGCTCGGTCAGGTTCTTCTGGACCCCCGCCAGGAGCGGGCCAGTGGCGGTCTTGGCGAGGTCGGGGTGGTCGGGGTTCGGGGGATTCGCCGCCGCGTAAAAGGCGTCGAGGCCCGCGAGATAGGCGTCGATGACGGCTTGTTCCTCGGCGGCGCGGTCGAAGGTGGTGGTCGTCGCAACCGAGGAGGAAGAGGAGGCGGAGTCTTCCGCGGAAGAGTCGCCGCACGCTCCGAACACGAGCGCGCACAGTGCGAGGGCCCACACCGATCTGGTCAACCGACCTCCAGCCGCCAGGCCCCTCCCCGCACTTCTACGGGCGAAGGGGCGAAACGTGGCGAAAAAATCCGTCCCAACCCCCTAAGCGCGCTACGGAGGCCAAACGCGACCGTGCAAACTGGCGCAGCTGGGGTATCTACAGGGGATGAACCTGCATCGTGTCGTCGCCGCTGCCCTCATCGCGACCGCCGCCCCCCTCATCCAACCGGCGCCCGCCGCCGCCGCCCCGTCCCTGATCTGGGAGCGTGAGTTCGACGGCGTCAACTACCACTCGTCGCCCACCATCGCCGACGTCAACGGCGACGGCAGCAACGACGTCGTCGTCGGCGATCAGGACGGGTGGGTGCGGGTCTTCAGCGGCGCCGACGGTTCGCATGTCGGCGGCTGGCCCCAGCGAGTCAGCATCAACGGCACCAACCCGGGCATGGACGGGTCACCGACCGTCGCCGACCTCGACAACGACGGCCGCAACGAGGTCATCGTGGGCGCCGGCACCCTGCGCAACCCCAACCAGCACGGCGGCGTCGTCGTCTTCAACCGGGACGGGTCCACCCGCTGGACGTTCGTCACCAAGGACCGGCGCGACGGGCCCAACGGCTTCAGCGACGCCGTCTTCGGCACGCCGGCCGCGGCCGACGTGAGCGGCGATGGTTTCAAGGACGTGGTCTTCGGCTCGTACGACCACGAGATCTACGTCCTCGACCGCAACGGCGGGAACCTGCCGGGGTCGCCGTTCTTCAACAACGACACCATCTTCTCGTCGCCCGCCGTCTACGACTTCGACTTCGACGGCCGGGCCGAGATCCTCATCGGCACCGACAGCTCGGGGACGTTCGAACCCAACGGCGGCATCCTCTGGATGATCGAGTACCAGGGCGACTCGCTCCGGGAGCGGTGGCGCCGGGGATTCGGCGAGATCATCGTTTCGTCCCCGGCCATCGGGAACATCGACGGCGACAGCACCCCCGAGGTGGTCTTCGGGACCGGCGACTTCTTCCACACCGCCGCCAGCCGGGAGGTGTGGGCGCTGAACGCCGAGAGTGGCAGCACCGTGTCGGGATGGCCCCAGTCGACGGGCGGAGAGGGCTGGAGTTCACCCGCCCTCGGCGACCTCAGCGGCGATGGGCGCGACGACGTCGCCATCGGGGCCCGTGACGGGCGCCTCTACGCCTGGAGGGGCGACGGCAACCAGCTCTGGAACGTCAACCCCGCCGACGGAACGCCCTACACGTCGGGGATCATCACCGGGGGCCCGATCATCACCGACTTCGATGGCAACGGGCAGAACGACGTGGTCAGCGTCAGCGGCAACGCCGCCCTCGTGCGCAACGGCGCCAACGGGGGCCTGGTCGACGCCTTCTCGATCAACTGGCAGTTCCAGAACTCGGCCGCCGTCGGCACGCTCGCCGGGAACTGCCGCATCGTGGTGGCCGGGTACCTCGACGCCACCAACCGCCAGCGCATCGCCGCCTACGACGTGCCCGAGGCGGCGTGCTCGCCGTGGCCCATGTTCCACAAGAACGCCGCCCACACCGGCGCCCCCGACCCGCCTGCGCCGTCGGGCAGCTCCGGTTACTACGTCCTCGACGCCCTCGGCGACGTCTACGCCTTCGGGAAGGCCCGCCACTTCGGCTCCGTCCCCATCCTCAAGGTCCACGGCACGCCGACGGGCGGGGCCCAGTCGGTGGCCATCTCGGGCACGTCCGACGGCGGCGGGTACTTCGTCCTCGACAACAACGGGGGCATGTTCACCTTCGGCAACGCCCGCTTCTTCGGCTCGGTGCCGGGGCTGAAGAACGCCGGCGTCAACACCGGCGATGCCCGCTCGATCGCCCTCGCCGTCACCTCCAACAACGGCGGCTACTACGTGCTCGACGAGAAGGGGGGCATGTTCACCTTCGGCAACGCCCGCTTTTTCGGCTCGGTGCCGGGGTTGAAGGCTCAGGGCGTGGCCGTGGGCGACGCCCCCTCGATCGCCCTCGCCGTCACCCCCGCCGACGACGGCTATTGGGTGCTCGACGCCAAGGGGGGCATGTTCACCTTCGGCGGCGCCGGCTACTTCGGTTCCGTGCCCGAGCGCCGCAACCAGGGCGTCGCCATCGGGGCCGCCGAGATCGTGGGCATGGCGCCCACGAGTAACGGCCAGGGCTACTGGATGGTCGACAGGGCTGGTGGCATCCACTCGTTCGGGAGCGCCGGCTACTTCGGGTCGATCCCGCAGTTGCGCTCCGAGGGGGTGCAGATCGGCGACGCCGACATCATCGGCATGGTCCCCACGCCCTCCGGCGGCGGCTACTACCTCTTCGATCGGCGGGGCGGCATCTTCGCCTTCGGCGACGCCGGGTTCGCCGGCTCGCTCCCCGGCGTGGGCGTGTCGACGACCGCCGTTTCCGTCACGGCGTCCCGATGACCCCGAACTTGGTTTCATTTCTCACACCAGAGCGTGGAAAAGAAACCAAGTTCGGAGACGGCGGGGTGATGCCCATCACCAACCCGTACTCCGCTACCGTGTTCGGCTGATCACCTGCCACATGAACCACACTGACAACGCCTAGGATCCCCCCGGTGCGCCTCCGTTCTCCCCGTCGCGTCCGCGCCGCCCTGCTCACCGTGCTGGTGGGCGGCGCCTTCCTCCCCTTCGCCCCCCAGGCCCAGCCGCCCGCCCTCGGCTACCCCGGCCTGAACGTCGCGCTCGAGGGGGCGGGGTGGGGCCACGGGCGGGGGATGGGCCAGTACGGCTCCCTCGGGTACGCCCTCGACAGCGGGTGGACGTACTCGATGATCCTCGACCACTTCTACGGCGGGACGGCGTCCGCCAACATCGGCAACCCCGAGATCACCGTGCGCCTGGTGGCCGTCGACGGCCAGGAGACGGTCGCCACCTCGACGGGCGGGCTGGTCAGCGCCGCCGGGCAGACGGCGGCGGCCATCCGGGTCGTCCAGATCGGCACCAACGTCTACGACGTCTATACCGGCCCCGGCTGCGGCGGGGGATGGACGCTGAGCGCCGGGAGCCAGACCGGCCCCGTGAACATCACCGCCGCCGCCGGTCTCGTCCAGGTGTGCGCTACCGGCCGGGCGTACCGCGGATACCTCCAGGCCACCCGCGACAGCGAGGGCCCCCAGCGCACCGTCAACGTCGTCGCCATGGAGGACTACCTGCGCGGCGTGGTGCCGCGGGAGTCCCCGGCCTCGTGGGGCGACCTCGGAGGGGGCGCGGGGATGCACGCCCTGCGGGCCCAGGCCGTCGCCGCCCGCTCCTATGCCGCCGCCGAGGGCCGCTACTCCTACGCCAAGACCTGCGATACCACGGCGTGCCAGGTCTACGGCGGTTACAGCCTCAACGGTTCTGTTCTCGAAGACGCTCGCACCGACAGCGCCGTGACCCAGACGGCGGGGGAGGTACGCCAGACCAACGGCGCCACCGCCCGCACCGAATTCTCGTCGTCGACGGGCGGCTACACCGCCGGGGGCACCTTCCCGGCCGTAGTCGACGACGGCGACGACGTGTCGCAGAACCCGAACCACCGGTGGACGGCCAACGTGCCGGTCGTCGACATCCAGCTCGCGTATCCCGAGATCGGGCTGCTGCGGACCGTCGAGGTCACGCAGCGGAACGGGCTCGGGGACTGGGGCGGGCGGGTGAAGCAGGTCGTCCTGCGCGGCACGCTCGGCGACAAGACGCTGACGGGCGACGAGTTCCGGTCCCGCTTCGGTCTCAAGTCTGACTGGTTCCGGGTCGTCAACTCGCCGTCGGGCGGGGTCCAGGGCTACTGGGTGCTCGACAACCAGGGCGGCGTCTTCAGCTTCGGCGCCGCCGAGTTCCTGGGCTCGGTGCCCCAACTCCGCAACCAGGGAGTGAGGATCGGCAACTCGCAGATCGTCGATGTCGAGCCCATGTCGGGCGGCAACGGCTACTGGGTGCTCGACCGGGCCGGCGGCATCTTCTCGTTCGGCCAGGCCCGCTTCCACGGCTCCATCCCGCAGCTCCGCGAGCAGGGCGTGCGGGTCGGGGCCGCCGACGTGATTGACATCGCCTCCACCCCATCGGGCAACGGCTATTGGTTGCTCGACGGGGTCGGCGGCATGTTCGCCTTCGGCGACGCCAACTTCTACGGCTCGATCCCGCAGCTCCGCGAACAGGGGGTGAAGATCGGGCGGGCCAACATCGTCGACATGACGGCCACGTCCGACGGCGCCGGGTACCTGATGATCGACGACGTGGGCGGCGTCTTCGCCTTCGGCAGCGCCCAGTTCTACGGGTCGATCCCGAGCCTGCGGAACTCGGGCGTGCAGATCGGCCAGGCCCAGATCGTCGGCGTCGCCACCACCAACGGCGGCTACTGGATGATCGACAGCAAGGGCGGCGTCTTCGCCTTCGGCTCGGCGCCCTTCCAAGGCTCGCTGCCGGGGGCGGGCATCAGCGCCCGCGCCGCCGGCATCGCCCCCACCAAGACGGGCGGCGGCTACCTCATCGTCACGGCCGACAACGGTGACGTGCACCCCTTCGGCGACGCCCCCGACTTCGGTGGCGTCCCCGACACGGGAGTGACCACGACCGGACGCGGGATCGCCCCCCGCTACGAGTAATGCCTGAGTCGCGGTTCGAGTTCGACCGGCGGCGGCTTCTGGCGGGTGGCGCGCGGGCAATCAGCGTCGGCCTGGCGGCGCCCTATGTGGCCCGGGCGACGGGGCTTCTCGGAGCGGGCAGCGGCGACCCCAGGCGGGGCCTGGTCGACCTCACGGGCGCGCTGCCCATCGCCGGCATCCCCGCCCCCCACATCCTGAGCCGGGGCGACTGGGGCGCCGACGAGTCGCTCCGCAGCGGGACGCCCGAGTACGCGCCGCTGAGCAAGATCGTCCTCCACCACACCGCCACCGGCGTGGCCGCCGACCCGGCCGAGACGGTGCGGGCCATCTACCGCCACCACGCCGTCACCAACGGCTGGCGCGACATCGGGTACCACTTCCTCGTCGCCCCCGACGGGCGCATCTACGAGGGTCGGTGGGCCCGCGACTACGGCCCCGGCGAGGCGCACACCGGCGAGGACACGTCGGGCAACGTGGTCCAGGGCGCCCACGTCGACCACTACAACCGGGGCACCCTCGGGGTGGCCCTCCTCGGGACGTTCACCAGCGCCGACCCCAGCGAGGCCGCCCTCGAGGGCCTCACCCAGCTCCTGGCCTGGGTGTGCGACCGCCACGGGCTCGACCCCTTCGACGTCAGCTCCTACACCAACTCCGACGGGGCCGTCGTGCAGATCCCGACCATCCTCGGCCACCGTGACGTCGACGACACGTCGTGCCCGGGCAACCGCTTCCACGCCATCCTCCAGACCGTCCGCGAGCGGGTGGGCCAGACCATCGCCAACGGGTTCATCGGCTACCGGGTCATCTCGGCGACGGGGGAGGCCGCCCACTTCGGCGGGGCCCGCAACTACGGCGACCTCCGCAACGTCGGCGTGACGACCCGGGTGGTCGGGGCGGCGGGTACCCCCAACGCCCAGGGGTATTGGATGGTCGACCCCACCGGCGCCGTCTACTCGTTCGGGGCCGCCGGCTTTTTCGGCTCCCTCCCGGGCCTGCGTCAGGCCGGGCGGCGCATCGGGAGCGCGCCCGTCATCGGCATCGCTCCCACGCCCTCGGGCCAGGGGTACTGGCTGTATGACAACGCCGGCGGCATCTTCGCCCTCGGCGACGCGACCTACCACGGGTCGGTCCCGGGCCTGCGGGAGGCGGGGACGGCCGTCGGGCCCGGGAAGATCACGGCCATGACGGCCACGCCGTCGGGCAACGGTTACTGGGTGCTCGATGAGTTCGGGGGCGTCTTTGCTTTCGGGGGCGCGGGCTGGTTCGGCTCGGTTCCCGAGCGGCGGCGCCAGGGGGCGCGGGTGGGCGCGGCGCGCCTCGTCTCGATGACCCCGACCGCGTCGGGGAACGGGTACTGGCTGCTCGACGAGATCGGCGGCGTGCACGCCTTCGGCGACGCCCCCTTCCACGGTTCGCTCCAGAGCATCGGCATCAACGACCCGCCCGCCCGCCGCATCATCGGGTCGCCGTCGGGCAACGGGTACGTGCTCGTCAGCCGCAGCGGCGCCGTGTACGCCTTCGGCGACGCACCCTTCCACGGCCGCTGGAGTGTCGCCGGCCTCGACGCCGTCGACCTCGCCCCCGTCATCCGCCGCCGCTGACCCGGCGTTCCCCCCTTGTTCTTGACGGTGGATTCCGCCCTGGAGGCGGAATCCACCGTCAAGAAATGGGGGGTGCGGAGGCCCTACGATCGCAACCCGTGCCTGAGCCTGACGTGACCCCCGTTGACGACCTAGTGGCGCAGTTGCGCGCCCGGGTCGACGAGCGCCGGGCGGCGGGGGAGTACCCGGAAGGGCTCGAGGAGAACCTCGACCTCCACTTCCACCACATCGCCACCCGGGGGGTGCGTGACCGCCTCGAGCGGCTCCGGGAGGCACTCGAGGCGGCCGACGCCGCCGGGCGGGCCCTGAGCGCCGCCCGCATCGACACCGTTTCGGGGAAGGCGGGCGGGGCGGTGGTGCACCGGGCGGTGGCGCGCCTCGTGGGCCGCCAGGTCGAGGGGGCGCTCACCCAGGTGCGGGAGTACGCCGACGCGCTGGCCGAGGCTCACCGGGCCCTGCTCTTGGCGTATGCCGACCTGGTGTCTCAAGTCGACGACCTGCGGGATCGACTCCCCTCCGAATGACCGTCCACCAGATCGTCGTGGCCGCTGCGCCCCACGACGCCGTCACCAACCACGCCCTCGTGCTTCGGGACGCGCTGCGGCGGCGGGGGCCCTCGGAGCTGTTCGCCCGCTTCGTCCACGACGACCTGGCCGGCGACGCGCGTCCCCTCGCCGCGCTGCCCACCGATCCCGTCGACGCCCTCGTCGTGCATGCCTCGATCGGGGAGATGACCCTCACCGAGGTGCTCCTCAACCGCTCCGAGCCGCTGGTGCTCGTGTACCACAACATCACGCCGCCGGAGTTCTTCGACCCGTGGGACGCCCGGGTGGCGGGCGAGCTGCGGCAAGGCCGCGAGGAGCTGGCGGTGTTGCGTGACCGGGTGGCGGTGGCGCTCGGGGTTTCGGAGTTCAACGCCGCCGAGCTGCGCGGCCTCGGCTTCGCCGACGTCGGCGTGGTTCCGCTGGCCGTGCCGCTGGGCCGGCTCGACGTGGAGCCCGACCCCGGCGCGGCCGACCGGCTGGCCGCGGCCGGGGGCCCGGTGTTCCTCTCCGTGGGCCAGGTCCTGCCCCACAAGCGCCCCGACTTCCTCCTCCGTGCCTTCCACATCCTGCGCACATACCTGGCGCCGGGCAGCGGCCTCGTGCTCGCCGGTGCCGAGCGCTCTCCCCGGTACGCCCGGGCCGTGCACCAGCTCGCCGCCGAGCTGGCGCTGCCGGACGTGTGGTTCGCGGGTGACGTCTCCGATTCGGTCCTCGCCGCCCTCTACCGCGGGGCGACCGCTCTCGTGACGGCGAGCGAGCACGAGGGGTTCTGCGCGCCCGTGGTGGAGGCGATGACGGTGGGGCTGCCCGTCGTCGCCCGCCGGTTTGCGGCCCTGCCCGAGACCCTCGACGGCGCCGGGATCCTGCTCGAAGCTGCCGACGGGCCGGCCGTCTTCGCCGAGGCGATGCTGGCGGCGTCGGAAGCCGGCCCGGGCAGCGTGCGCGACGCCCTGGTCGCCGCCGGCCAGCGCCGGGCGATGGAGCTGGCCGCCGCCGACCCGGTGGGCTCGTTCCTCGACGCGCTCGACGGCGCCATCGGGGCCGGTGCAGGGGCGGGGGCGGCGTCGTGAGGCTCCTGTATGTGGTGCAGCGCTACGGGCCCGAGGTGGCGGGCGGCGCCGAGGGGCACTGTCGCGACTTCGCCACCCGGATGGCGGCCCGGGGCCACGCCGTCGAGGTGCTCACGACCTGCGCCGCCTCCTACACCGACTGGGCGAACGTCTACCCGAAGGGCGAGGAGGAACTGGACGGTGTGGTCGTGCACCGGCTGCCCGTCGCCCGGCCCCGCGACCAGCAGACGTTCGGCGACCTCGACGCCCGCCTCGCCACCCCCGGCTTCCGGCCCCGCTGGCTGGAGGAGGAGTGGATGCGCCTCCAGGGGCCCGACGTCCCCGCACTCGGGCCGTGGCTGGAGCGAGAGGCCGGTGGCTACGACGCCGTCGTGGTCGTCACGTACCTCTACAACACTGCTTGGGCGGGGCTGGCCGCCGCCCACGGCCGGGCGCCCCTCGTGCTCCACCCCACGGCGCACGACGAGTCGTACCTCTACATGCGCCTCTTCGACCGCGCGTTCTCGCTTCCCTCCGCCTTCGTCTTCTTGAGCCCCGAGGAGGAGGCCCTGGTGCGGCGGCGCTTCCGGGCCCGCCAGCCGGGGGCGGTGGTTGGCGTCGGCGTCGATCCCGCGCCGGACGGCCCGCTGCCCGACGAGGGGCCCGGCGCCTTCCGCTCTCGCCACGGGCTCTCCGACCGCCCGTATCTCCTGTACGTCGGTCGTTTCGACGTCGGGAAGGCCGCCGACGAGTTGGGGGCCTACTTCGTGGCGCTGAAGGAACGGAACCCCGGCCCCCTCGCCCTCGTCGTGTTGGGGGAGACCGTGGTCGAGCCGCCGACGCACCCCGACGTCGTGGTCACCGGGTTTGCCGACGAGGCGACCAAGGCCGGCGCCCTCGCCGGGGCCACCGCCCTCGTCCAGCCGTCGTACTTCGAGAGCTTCGGCATCGTGCTCCTGGAAGCCTGGGCCCACGGCGTCCCCGCCCTGGTGCAGGGCCGCTGCGACGTGCTGGCCGGGCAGGTGCGTCGGAGCGGCGGCGGGCTGCCGTACGAGGGCTTCGCCGAGTTCGAGGCCGCGGTCGAGATGTTGACGGGCGACGACGACCTGCGCCGCGGGCTCGGCGCCCGGGGCCGGGCCCATGTCGACGCCGAGTACGGGTGGGACACTGTGCTCGACCGCTACGAGCAGTTCCTGGGTGAGGTGATACACGCCGGATGAGCACGAGGAAGCTGATCATCGCCGCCATGGTGTGCGGCGTCGCCATCCTCGTGGCCGGCGCCCTCCAGATCTTCCTCCTGTCGCGCTGAGGCCCTCCGGCGTCTGCGTCGCGTTACGGCGCGCATACGCGCTTAACGCGACGCAGACGCAGATGGATGGGGCGGTCGCGCAGCGAGGGCGGTCGCCGTAAGCTCCCCCCATATGCCTGAGCATCATGACGTCGTGGTCATCGGGGGCGGCCCGGGTGGCTACGCCGCCGCCCTCTACGGCGCCGCCGCCGGGCTCGACATCGCCCTGGTCGAAGAGGACCGGGTCGGGGGCACCTGCCTCCACCGGGGGTGCATCCCGGCCAAGGAACTCCTCCAGACGGCCGAGGTGCTGCGCACGGTCAGCAACGCCAAGGAGTTCGGGGTCGACGCCGGCACGCCCGGGCTCGACCTCGGCGTGAGCCAGCAACGCAAGCAGGCGGTGGTCGACCGGCTCGCCAAGGGGGTCGAAGGGCTGCTCAAGGGGCGCAAGGTCACCGTGCTGAGCGGGCGGGGCGAGCTGGCCGACGCCGGTTCGCTCACCGTCAGGGTCTCAGGTGGGGACGGTGAGACCCAGCTCGAGGGCGAC
Organism: Actinomycetota bacterium; assembly: GCA_016179865.1. Classification (GTDB taxonomy): domain Bacteria; phylum Actinomycetota; class Acidimicrobiia; order IMCC26256; family JACPCJ01; genus JACPCJ01. Next base: position 46,467 of record JACPCJ010000097.1, read on the forward strand.
GCCGTCATCCTCGCCACCGGGTCGGCGCCCCGCACCATCCCGGGCTTCGACTTCAACCCGCCCTACGTCCTCTCGTCCGACCACGTGCTCGCCCTCGACGAGGTGCCTCCCCGGGCGGCGATCATCGGCGGCGGCGCCATCGGCTGCGAGTTCGCCAGCTTCCTCGCCGACGTCGGGAGCGAGGTGACCGTCCTCGAAGCGCTGCCCCAGATCCTCACCGGCGTCGACACCGACTGCGCCACCGCGGCGGTGCGGGCGTTCGGAAAGCGCGGCATCGCCGTCCACACCGACATCCGCATCGAGGGCTACGACCGCAATGGCAGTGAGGTCATCGTCCGCTACACCGGCGCCGACGGCGAGGCCACCGCCAGCGTCGACACCGTGGTGGTGAGTGTCGGGCGGGCGCCCCGCTCGGCGGGGATCGGCCTCGAAGGGTCGCCGGTGGCCATCGACTCCCGGGGGTTCGTGGAGGTCGACCCGTATCTCCGCACCACCGCCGACGGCGTCTTCGCCCTCGGCGACCTCGTTGCCACCCCCCAGCTCGCCCACGTGGCCTTCGCCGAGGCCATCGTGGCCGTCAAGACCATCCTGGGCGAGCACGCCGTGCCCATCGACTACTCGAAGGTGCCCGTCGGCATCTACTGCCACCCCGAGGTGGCCTTCGCCGGCCTCACCGAGCAGCAGGCCCGCGACGCCGGGTACGACGTCGTCACCGCCAAGCACTCCTTTGCCGGGAACGGGCGGGCGCTCATCATCGGCGAGACCGACGGGCTCGTGAAGGTGGTGGCCGAGAAGGACGGCCCACTCCTCG
>JACPCJ010000051.1 GCA_016179865.1 Actinomycetota bacterium
CCAGAGTCCATTTTCTGGATTGACCGAGAACGACGGTGTCTTCTCTGAGTGGAACGGGCACAGGCCGTTGAGACGGCGACCCACCCGCTTCAGGCCGACGTGCTCGCCGATGACGGCGGCGATGTCGGTGGCCTCGCGCACGCGGGCGATGTCGTCGTCGACGATCCCCATCGCGGCCGAGCATAGGATGCTGCCCGTCGTTTCGGGATGAGGGAGTTCCGGGTGCTTGCCTTCGACCTCGACAGCACGCCCTACGAGATCACCAAGGTGCTCCACATCCTGGCCGCGATGGCCGGCCTCGGTGTCACGTTCTGGTACGGCGTCTACGGCGCCCGGGCAAAGAAGGCGGGCGAGCACGGCGACGCCATGGGTTCAGCCGCCATCGGTGAAGCCAATGTCTTCGTCTCCCACGCCGCCAACTACGTGATCTACGCCATCCCCATCCTCGGACTGGGCCTCGTCTTCATGAGCAAGCCCGAGCAGTCCGACGATCTCCTCTGGGCCCTGGACCAGACCTGGGTGTGGCTCTCGCTCGTGCTCTACGGCATCGGCGTCACCATCGCGCTCACGGTCCTCGACCCAACCGCCAAACGGCTGGCAGAGCTGAGCCGCGAGCTGGCGTCCATGGGCGCCCCACCCGCCGGTGCCACCGGACCTCCGCCGCAGGTGGCCCAAATGGATGCCCTCGGAAAGCGCCTCGGCGCCTTCAGCGGGGTGAGCCACCTGATCGTGATCACCATCCTCTACCTGATGGTGGCCAAGCCGGGGTTGTAGCGCGCTACACCCCGCGAGGCAGTTCCTCGGGGCGCCAGCCGAGGAGTTCGACGCCGAGACCGAGGGCGAAGCGGTCGGTCATGCCGCTCACGTAGCGGACCGCCAAGGCCGCGGCTTCGGGCGAACCCGCGACCGGAGCTTCGAACTTGGCCTCGGCCACCCAAGGAAGCCGCGCCGGTACGTCAACGAAGAAGTCGATGAGGCCCCGCAGGAGACCAATCGCCTTCTCGGCCTGGCGGACGGCGGCCGGGCGGAGGTAGATGCGCTCGAAGTTGAAGTCGCGGAACTCCTGGAGCGCCGAGGCCGCGGGCTCGGTCATGCCCACCCGGCCCGTCTGGTCGATGGCCTCGAAGACGGCGTTGATGAACGCCCCCACTTGTTGAGCCTGACGCGATCCCACCGCCGCTCGGACTCCTTCGGGGAGGTCGGAGGGCGAGACGATGCCCGCCCGGCAAGCGTCGGCGAAATCGTGGCACACGTATGCGATGCGGTCGGCCCAGGCGACGACTTCCCCCTCCGGGGTGGTCGGGGCCGGGCGGCGCCAGGAATGGTTGCGGACACCGTCGAGCGTCTCCACGCAAAGGTTGAGGCCGGCGAGGGTGACGTCGGCCCCGTACACCGCGTGGTCGTAGGTGCCGCCGGGCATGTAGGGCGAGAAGGCCGTCTCGGAAGCGTGGCCGGCGGGACCGTGACCGCAGTCGTGGGCCAGGGCGATGGCCTCGGTGAGCGGGACGCAGAGCCGCGCCGCCCGAGCAATTCCGGTGGCGACCTGTGCCACCTCGACAGCGTGCGTCATGCGGGTGCGCAGGTGGTCGTCTTCGGGGGCGATGAAGACCTGGCACTTCCCGGCCAGCCGGCGCCACGGCGAGGAATGCTTGACCCGGTCGAGGTCACGCTCGAATGACAGCCGGTGCGGATCGGGGGGCTCGGGCCGTGCCCGCACACCAGCGCCGTCGGGACGGGTGGCCCCGGGCGCGAGTAGGGCGTCGAGCTCGGACTCTCGCTCTTCCCGTGACGCGACCTGCGATCCGGTGCCAGCATTCACGCCCGGGTGCGCCTCGCGGACCTCGCTGACCTCGCCGGCCACTTCGGGCGCCAGAAAAGCGACGGGCCCCTGGTCTGCGGTCATGTGCCGAAGGTACCAGGGGCCTGTGACAGGTTTGCCGTCCGTGTCGCTCGAGCGGCCCTGCGTCGCTGTGCGTATCCAGAGCGTGCGCCGATAGGCGGCACGCTCCAAAAAATGGGCGGGGTCTGGGCAGGCGAAGCCTGCCCAGGAAGCCGTTCCGCCCGGGAACGTGACCTATCGGCGCAGCTTTCCGTTGGGGGTTGTTCAGGCTCCGATGGCTTCCGGAACCGACTGCCGCTGCATCCACCGCTGGAGGGCGAGCACGTCGTCCTCCCGGTAGCGCCGGTGCCCACCGAGGGTGCGCACGGTGACCAGCCGGCCGCTGGCGGCCAACCGGCGCAGGCGTGACATCGATACGCCGAGGGCCTCGGCTGCCTCTGCGGGGCGGAGCATCCGCACGTCGTCCACTGTTGCCTCCTGTTGCCTCGTTCGGACCGGGGGAGGTTGGTATGGCGATCTGCTGCGATCGCTCCCCCGGCGGGCTTCCCGCCTTGTGGCCCTCCGGGCCTCTTGGCGTTCTGCCGACAACAGGAATGTCGGATTTTTGCGGAGCTGAAACCATCGCCCACCGGCGTCATTCGACCCCACCCGCGGGAACTAGTCCGGCCTGGCAAAACGGACAGAAGGCGCGCATTCCGACCCCCGCGAACGGTGCGGACCTGCCGGCCGCGTCAGCTTCGCCGGATTCCGTGGGGGTGTCCGCGCTTCTGTCCGATCACGCCGCTCTGCCCGGGAGCAGAAGGGCAAAAGCGAGTCAGGAGGCGGCGTCGAGCGCGGCCTGGGCGGCCGCGAGCCGGGCGACCGGAACCCGGTACGGCGAACACGAGACGTAGTCGAGGCCCTGCTCGTGGCAAAAGCGGACGGACGCGGGATCGCCGCCGTGCTCGCCGCAGATGCCGACCTTCAGGTCCGGCCGCGCCGCCCGCCCCTCGACCACGGCCATCTCAATGAGACGGCCGACACCGTCGATGTCGAGGCTCTCGAACGGGCTCACCGGCAGCAGACCCTCCTCGAGATAGCGCCGCATGACCCGACCCTCGACGTCGTCACGCGAAAACCCGAATGTCATCTGGGTGAGGTCGTTGGTGCCGAACGAGAAGAACTCGGCCACGCGGGCGATTTCACCTGCCACGAGCGCCGCCCGGGGCGTCTCGACCATGGTGCCGACGTGATACTCGACCCGCTCCCCTTCCCGGTCGAAGACCTCTTCGGCCGCCGCCGCCACCGACTCGAGCGCCCGCTCGAGCTCCGCCCGACTCACGGTGAGCGGGATCATGACCTCCACCTTCGGGTCGCCACCGGCCCGCTTGCGCTCGATGGCGGCCTCCATCAGCGCCCGCACCTGGGTCGGGTAGAGGTCGGGGATGACCATCGCCAGGCGCACCCCCCGCGTCCCCAGCATCGGGTTCGCCTCCCGCCAGGCCCGGGCGGTGGCGAGGAGGCGGCGGTCCCACCGGTCACTCCGCCGACGCATCAGGCGCCCGATCCGCCCGGCCGAGTCCACGCGGTCTTGAAGCTCCTCGACGTCGGGCAGGAACTCGTGGAGGGGAGGGTCGAGCAACCGCACGGTGACTGGCAGCCCGTCCATCGCCGCCAGCAGGGCGGCGAAGTCCTCCTTCTGCTGGGCGGCGAGGGCGTCGAGGGCACGACGGTGCTCGTCGAGTGCCCCCTCGTGGAAGGAAACGAACATGCGCTGGACGAGCGGGAGGCGCTCGCCGAGGAACATGTGCTCGGTGCGGGCGAGGCCGATGCCCTCGGCCCCGAAGGCCCGGGCTTGGGCGGCGTCCTCGCCGGTATCGGCGTTGGCACACACCCGAAGGCGCCGGTAGCGGTCGGCCCATGACAGGACCTCGACAAGTGCGGCCCCCGGTTCGGGCTCGACCACGGGCACTTCGCCGATGGCCACCCGGCCCGTCGTGCCGTCGATGGAGATCACGTCACCGCGCCGCACGACCCGCCCGTCGACGGCGAACTGGCCGCCGTGCACGTCGATGTCGAGACCTGCGCAGCCCACCACCGCCGGCTTGCCCATCCCGCGCGCCACGACGGCGGCGTGGCTCACGAGGCCACCCCGGCTCGTGAGGATGCCCTGCGCCGCGATCATCCCGTGCACGTCGTCGGGCGACGTCTCGGGCCGCACCAGGATCACGTGCTCACCCGACTTGGCGTGGGCCTCGGCCTCGTCAGCGGTGAAGTACACGCGGCCCACGGCCGCCCCGGGCGAGGCATTCAGGCCTTCGGCGATGGCCTCGAAAGAAGCCGACGGGTCGAACTGCGGATGCAGCAACTGGTCGAGCTGGCTGGGCTTGATCCGCAGCACGGCCTCCCGCTCGTCGATCAGCCCCTCGCCGACCATGTCGACGGCGATCTGGAGGGCGGCGGCGGCCGTGCGCTTCCCGACCCGGGTCTGGAGGATCCAGAGCTGGCCCTGCTCGATGGTGAACTCGATGTCACACATGTCGCGGAAGTGACGCTCGAGGGCATCCATCACCTCGATGAGCTGGGCGTGGCACTCCGGGAAGTCGGGCTCCATCTCGTCGAGCTTCTGCGTGATCCGGATGCCGGCCACGACGTCCTCGCCCTGGGCGTTGCGCAGGAAGTCGCCGTACCGCCGCCGCTCGCCCGTGGCGGGATCGCGCGTGAAGGCAACCCCCGTCCCGCTGTCGTCGCCCCGGTTGCCGAACACCATGGCCTGGACGTTGACGGCGGTGCCGAGGTCGTCGGGGATGTTCTCGAACCGCCGGTAGCTCTGGGCGCTGGGGTTGTTCCAGGAACGGAAGACGGCCTCGACGGCCAGCCCCAACTGCTGGTGCGGGTCCTGCGGGAACTCCAGGCCCGCCTCCCGCTCGACGATGCCCTGGAAGGTGTCGGTGAGCTTCCGGAGATCCTTGGGATCCAGCTCGGCCTCGGTCGTGACCTTGCGCTTCTCGACCAGGTGCTGGAGGGCTTCCTCGAACAAATGCCCGTCGAGGTCGAGGGCGGTCTTCCCGAACATCTGCACGAAGCGTCGGTAGGAGTCGTAGGCGAACCGTTCGTCACCGGTCTGGTGGGCGAGACCTCGGACCGAGTCCTCGTTCAGGCCCAGGTTGAGGACGGTCTCCATCATCCCGGGCATCGAGTGCGGTGAGCCCGACCGCACCGATACCAACAACGGGTCGCCCGCCTCGCCCAGCCGCTTGCCCATCTTGCCCTCGAGGTCGGAGAGGGCCTTCAGCACCTCGTCCATGAGGCCGTTGGGGAGGGCTCCACCCGTCATGTATTCCCGACATGCCTCGGTCGTGACCGTGAACCCGGGGGGAACCGACAACCCGAGATTGACCATCTCGGCGAGGTTGGCGCCCTTGCCACCCAGGAGCATCTTCTGCTCCTTGGAACCTTCCTCAAAGGCGTACACCCACCGCATCAGGCGGGACTCTACCCACGCCGGGTTCAGGAAGCGGGTGCCTCGCCGGCGCGCTTCAGCGCCTCACCCGTGCGGCCGGCGTCGAGCGTCTCGGGATCGAGGGCGAGGCCGAGGCCGTCGGCGAGCCGGGTCAGGTGGTTGAAGATGCCGACGACGTGGGCGACCTCCAAGCACGCTCGGTCGTCGAACCCCAGGTCGCGAAGGGGCTTCCAGTCGCTCTCCACCATGCGGGTGGGCGTGCCGCTCAGCTTCTCGGCCACCTCGCACAGCGCCCGATCCCTCGCCGTGAGGGTTTCGAGGTCCCGCCAGCGCCGGTCCTTGATGGCCTCCACGAGGCCCGGGTCTCCGTGTTCGGCACGCAGAAACTCTGCGTGAGACTGCGTTCAGTAGAAGCAGTCCTGGGCGGCGGCGGCGACCGCGGCCACCATCTCCCGCTCGGGGCGGCTGAGTGCCGCCTCCTCGGCGAACATGATCTGGGCGAAGAGCAGACCGAAGGCCATCCCGATGTCGGGATGGGCCATGATCAGGCGCACCATGGCGGGGTAGAAGCCGAAGTCGTACGGCATGTCGGGAGGGAATAGCGCTCGCAGCTCGTCTTCCGACGGCATCGCCACCCAGGCGTCGGGAACCGGATCCATCAAACGAACGTTACCGGCTCCCCATCCCCTTCGGCCTGCTTCGTGCGGGATGGGTGGTACAACTTCCGGATCCTTCACGGAGGTGTGACCCGATGGCCGACGACGAAACCCCCGCCGAGAAGCGTGCCCGCCAGCTGATGCAGCGGACGGTCGACGCCTCGAAGTCCATCGAGCCCAAGGGCTGCCTGCGGATCGCGGCGTGGATCGCCGTAGCCATCATCGGCGTCGTCCTGCTGTCGCTCCTGGCCGGGAGCGTGAAGAAGACGCCCCGCGACCAGATCGGCATCTCCTACGGCGGCGGGCCGATCGAGGGCCAGCACTTCCAGCGCGTCGTTCAGCCCGGCAGCAACCTGTTCATCAACGGGTTCATGGACAAGCTCTACCTGTACCCGGTCACGCAGCGGAACTACATCATCTCGAGGCGGGCTGACGAGGGGGACGTGCACGGGGAAGACGTCGTCGCCGCCCCGTCCAACGACCGCATCCCGGTCGAGTTCCAGGTCGCCACCTACTTCAAGCTCAACACCGACAAGCTCCGCAAGTTCCACGAGCAGATCGGGCTGAAGTACCGGGCGTGGACCGACGACGGCTGGCTCCGCATGCTCAACGACTCCTTCCGCCAGCAGATCGAGTTCGCCCTCCAGCGTGAAGCCCGCAAGTACGCGGTCGCCGATATCTACGCCGACCCCGACGTGCTGCTCCAGATCCAGCGGGAGATCCGCGGCGTGCTGAAGGAGAACGTCAACTCGATCCTGGGCGACCAGTATTTCTGCGGCCCGACGTTCACGTCTGGGGCCGACACGTGCCCTGAGTTCACCTTCATTCTCAAGCACGTCGACATCCCTGAGGAGGTGCGGGTGGCCTTCGAGCGGAACCGCACGTCGGAGATCGCCATCCAGACCAAGACCAACGAGATCAAGCAGCGGGAGGCCGAGGCCGAGGCCATCAAGAAGCTCAACGAGGCCCTCGCCGTCGCCGGCGACAACTACGTGCTGCTCAAGGCCATCGAGTCCGGCAACATCCGCTTCTGGGTGCTCCCCGAGGGCATCAACCTGACCGTCCCATCCCCCGAGGGCGGCTGACCCAACCCGTTCTTGGGTTCTTTGTTGCGCCCAGGGCTCAACAAAGAACCCAAGAACGGGAGTTATGTGGGAAGGCGCTCCGTCAGGTAGGTCACGAGCTTGTCGATGGGGATGCGCTCCTGGCCCATCGAGTCGCGGTCGCGGATGGTGACGGCGCGGTCGTCGAGGGTGTCGAAGTCGATCGTCACGCACAGGGGCGTCCCGATCTCGTCCTGGCGCCGGTAGCGGCGGCCGATGGAACCGGCGCTGTCTTCGTCGATCATGAAGTGGGGCCGCAACATTTCCCCGATCTCGGCCGCCGTCGGGATGAGCTGCTCGTTGCGTGACAGCGGGAGCACGGCCACCTTCACGGGGGCGAGCCGGGGGTCGAGGTGGAGCAGGGTGCGCTTCTCGCCCCGCACCTCCTCCTCGTCGTAGGCGTCCATCAGAAAGGCGATCATCGACCGGGTGGCCCCCGCCGACGGCTCGATGACGTGGGGGACGTAGCGGGTGTCGGTCTCCTGGTCGAAGTAGGTGAGGTCCTCGCCGCTGCGCTCCATGTGCTGGGTGAGGTCGTAGTCGGTCCGGTTGGCGATGCCCTCGAGTTCCCCCCACCCCCACGGGTACAGGTACTCGACGTCGGCGGTTCCGGCCGAGTAGTGCGACAGCTCGTCGGCGTCGTGCTGGCGCAGGCGCAGGCGGCTCTCGTCGATCCCGAGGTCGACATACCACTGCAGGCGCTCGGCGCACCAGTACTCCCACCACTTCATGCCCTCGTCGGGAGGCACGAAGAACTCCAGCTCCATCTGCTCGAACTCCCGGGTCCGGAAGACGAAGCGCTGGGGGGTGATCTCGTTGCGGAAGGCCTTGCCGACCTGCGCGATGCCGAAGGGCGGCTTCATGCGGGCCGCACCCTGCACGTTCTTGAAGTTGACGAAGATGCCCTGCGCCGTCTCCGGCCGCAGGTAGGCCACGCTGGCGTCGTCTTCCACCGGACCCACGAAGGTCTTGAACATGAGGTTGAAATGCCGGGCCTCGGTCATCGAGCCCTTGGCGCCGCAGTGGGGGCATGCCCCCGACTCGGGAAGAAGGTCTTCCCGGAAGCGCTCCTTGCACTCCCGGCAGTCGACGAGCGGATCGGTGAAGCTGGCCAGGTGCCCCGATGCATCCCACACCTGCGGGGCCATGAGGATGGCGGCGTCGAGGCCGACGACATCGGGGCGGAGCTGCACCATCGAACGCCACCACGCCGCCTTCACGTTGTTGAGCATGAGGGCGCCGTAGGGGCCGTAGTCGTAGGTCGACCCGAACCCGCCGTAGATCTCGCTCGACTGGAAGACGAACCCGCGCCGCTTGCACAGGTTGATCACCTTGTCGAGGAGCTTGGGGTCGCGCGCCGGCTCGGGGGTCTCGGACATGGGCTTGGATGCTAGCGGCGCCGGGTTGCGGCGCCCGACCGACTACACGTAGCCGCGCAGGCGGGCGGCGCGGGCCACGCGCTCGATCCCGATGGCAAACGCCGCCCGGCGCATGGGGACACCCCGGCCCTCGGCGAAGGCCGCCGTCTGGTCGAACGATCGCGACATGACGTCACGCAGCTCCTCGTTGAAGCGGTCTTCCTTCCATCGGAACTGCTGAATGTTCATGGCCCACTCGAAATACGAGCCCGTCACCCCTCCCCCGTTGGCGAGGACGTCGGGGATCACCTGGATGCCTCGCTCGTTGAGGATCTTGTCGCCTTCGGGTGTGGTGGGGTGGTTCGCCGCCTCCACGACGATCGAGGCTTGAACATCGCCCGCGTTCTCGTTGTGGAGCACCTCGCCCAGGGCGGCGGGAATGAGGACGTCGCAGCGGCAGGTCAGCAGCTCCTCGTTGCTGATGGCGTCGATGCCGTCGGTGCCGGCGAGGTCGACGACCGATCGCCCGCCCTGCACGGTCTCGACGAGGACCCGCACGTCGAGCCCGGCGTCGCGGTAGATGCCGCCGTTGACGTCGGACACCGCCACCACCTTCACGTCGAGGTCGGCCAGGTCGCGGGCCGCCCACGACCCGACGTTTCCGAAACCCTGGATGGCGACGGTGGCCGAGCCGAGGTCCATGCCCGAGCGCTTCGCCGCGCTCTCCAGCACGTACACGACCCCCCGGCCCGTCGCCTGCTCCCGACCCGGGGCCCCGCCGAGGTCGACCGGCTTCCCGGTGACGATGGCTGGCGTGTAGCCGTAGCGACCCGAGTAGGCGTCCATCATCCACGCCATGGTCTGGGCGTTGGTGTTGACGTCGGGGGCGGGGATGTCGCGCTGCACGCCCAGCAGGTAGCTGATGGCCAGCGTGTAGCGGCGGGTGATGGCCTCCACCTCGCGGGGGCTCATGCCGAGGGGATCGACCATGACCCCGCCCTTGGCGCCACCGAACGGGATGTCCATCAGGGCGCATTTCCAGGTCATGAGCGACGCCAGCGCCCGCACCTCGTTGAGGTCGGCCTGGGAGTGATAGCGGACGCCGCCCTTGTAGGGGCCTCGGGCGCCGTTGTGCTGCACCCGGTATCCGCGGAACACCCGCTCGCTGCCGTCGTCCATGCGGATCGGGACCTGCACCGAGATCTCGCGGTACGACGTCTTGAGGACCTCGTAGAACTCGTCCTTGAGCCGGATCAGTTCGGCGGCCTCGTCGAAGAACTCGTTGACGGCCTCGGCCGGGCTCAGTTCGGCAGGAGTCACGCCGTGACGATAACGCCTCGGATTCCGCGCAGCTCTCAGCTGACGGCGAACGTGCCCTCGTGGAGGAGGGCGGCGCTCCGGAGCCGGCGTTCGAGGTGAAACTCGACCGCCCGCAGCGCCAGCCGCTCGACCTCGCGGATCACCCTCGCCGGCGGGGGATGGTCGAGCACCTCGCGGAGGCCACCGCCGAGGATGCGGCGGACGGCGGCGAGGGCTTCGGCGGACTCGGCGTTGGGCGGCTGGGCCACGCACGCCTCACACACGGCGCCGTCCGACTCGGGCACGAGGGCCACCAGGTGGCCGGCGTGCCCGCATCGCACGCACTCGTCGAGCGACGGGTGGAAGCCTTCGAGGCTGAGCAGCTTCCAGAAGTAGGCAGGGGCGACGAGGGGCCTGCTGTCTGACTGGGGTCGCTCGTCGAGGGCCCGGAGCGCCCCCACCAGCATCCGGTAGAGCGCCGGGCTCGCCTCCTGTTCCAGGGCGACCTGGGGGCAAGCCGCCTCGCGCAGCAGGACTTGCTGGCCGTGGTGCGGAGCACCGGCGACGTGCAGCTCGAAGCG
>JACPCJ010000115.1 GCA_016179865.1 Actinomycetota bacterium
GGGGACCTCAGGGATGGTGGCGCCCGCGGCGCGCAGGCCGGGGATCGAGCCCTCGAACTCCGCCTCGCCCAAGGCGAAGACTCCGCCCTTTTCGTCGAGGATGAAGTACCCGTCGTGGGTGTTGGTCGGCGCCAGGCCGGTCACGGGCGTAATGGGAATGTCGTTTCCTGCTTCCCGGAGACCGGGGATGGAGCCGTGGTATTCAACGTCGCCCTTGGTAATCACGCCGCCGACGTCATCGAGGAGCCAGTAGCCCGAGTCGATGTCGTCGGTGTCGATGTCGTCAGCGAGTCCTTCGGCGTGTGCAGGTGAACCGGCGGCGCCCGCCAGGCCAAGGGAAGCGATCAGCGTGAGCGCGACGACGGATCGGAACGTACGGGGAAGTCGAAGCATGGGAACCTCTGGGGGTGGGGTGATGGGCGGTGTGAGTCCCCAGTCCGCTGTCCCATGTGACGGGTGGACCCCGTCTTCGCGACGACGGCGCGTCGCGACCTTTGCCCCCTACGACTCCGGCCGCAGTCCCTCGTCCACCACCAGGCGGGCCACGTCGTGGATCTTCACCCGCCGCTGCATGGCCGTGGTCTGGAGGAAGCGCCACGCACCCTGCTCGTCGAGCCCGAGGTCATCCATGAGCACGCCCTTGGCCCGATCGACGACCTTGCGGGCTTCGAGCCGTTCCGTGAGGTCCTCGACCTCGTTCTCGAGCGCCTGGATCTCGGCGAAGCGACCCCGAGCCACCTCGATGGCGGGGATGAGGTCGTCCCGCTGGAAGGGCTTCACAAGATAGGCGAGCGCCCCGGCGTCGCGGGCCTGGTCGATGAGGTCACGCTGGCTGAACGCCGTGAGGATGAGCACCGCGCAGACGCGCTCGGTGGAGATTCGCTCCGCCACCTCGAGGCCGTCCATGCCCGGCATCTTGATGTCGAGGATGGCCAGGTCGGGCTTGTGCTCCCTGACCAATTCCACCACCTCGTCACCGCGGCCCGTCTCGGCCACGACGTCATAGCCCTCTTCCTCGAGGAGCTCCTTCAGGTCAAGGCGGATGATCGCCTCGTCCTCGGCGATCACGACGCGCGTGGATTCACTCACAGGGACACGGTCTCCGTCTCGGGTTCACGATTACGACTCGGCCAGCTCGGCGGACATGCGATCGAGCAGGGCGTCACGCTCCGCTTCGAGTTCCTGTACGGCGCGCAGGAGCTCGTCGCGGTGCCGGGCGAGGACCTCAGCGTGGCGTCGGGCCTCCCGCTCCTCCCCCGCCGCCAGCGGGGTTTCCGACACGATCGCCCGCAGGCGCGCGTCGTCGGCCTCCTCTTGCAGAAAGTGTGCCTGCTCCTCGCTGACCTGGAGTTCGGCGCGGACGCGCCGGAGACGCTCGGTGACGTCGAGGAGCCGACGCTGGAGCATCGACTGAGACATCGGCCGTCAGTCTACGGCCCGCCGCCGCTCAGCCTTCCGTCGGAAGGCTGGATCAGGGATGTCCGGGTTTGGGCCGATTCGGAGCAACCGGGCGGAGCCGGGCGACCGTAGTCTCGCTTCAGCACGTCGCCTGCCCCGCCGAATCGAGAGACGTGGCCCTGACGATGACGAGAGCGGTCCGGCCCGAGACGGTGACCAAACGGGTGCTCATCTGCGACGACGAGCCCGAGATCCGGGCGCTGTACCGGGTGGCCTTCGAGTCGGAGGGCTTCGACGTCGACGAGGCGGTCGACGGCATCGACGGCATCGAGAAGGCCCGCGAGCTTCAGCCCGATCTCGTCGTCCTCGACCTCGCCATGCCCCGCTGCGACGGCCTCGCCGCCCTTCCTCGCATCCGCCAGGCCGCCCCGAAGACGCGGGTGATCATCGTGACCGCCTACAGCACGGTCGAGGCGCTCTCCACCGGACGCCGGCTGGGGGCCATGGCCTGCTTCCAGAAGGAACGCTTCGTCCCTCACATCCCGAGCGTGTGGGACCGCATGGGCAACTCGGCGGCCTGATCTCTCACCCTCTCCCGCTTTTGGGTGCAGAACCGGCCCTCACGGGGCGAGTTCGGCACCCAAAACCGAGGCCCTCGGGCGGGGCCAGCCAGACGCCATTTCGCCCAGCGGGGTCACAGGCGCAGCCCCCAGGATGTATTCGTCGAAGATCGACGACCAGTTCCCCGTTGCTTCCAACCGTCCGAGGAGTGCCATAACCCCGAGCTGGATCCGGTTCAACATAATGTGGTCGGGCGGCAGGGTGACGTGTTTGATGATGTCGCCGTAGGGACCCTGGATCGACATGGTGCTCTCGACCACCCGCCGGGCATGCTCACGGGTGAACGTGAACGGATCGGGGCCGATCAGCGAGCGGTTCATGAGCGACGCCACCTCGGCCACCCTCGTCATGTCGAGGCCGTGGTCGGGTTTCAGCCAGCCGTGGCGGACCATGGCGCCGTTGAGTGCGTCCAGGTCGGCGG
>JACPCJ010000098.1 GCA_016179865.1 Actinomycetota bacterium
GATCATGACCGGCGCCATGGTCCCGGACGGCGCCGACGGCGTCGTGATCGTCGAGCACACCGAGCTCGACGGCGACGAGGTCGTGATCCGTCACCCTGCCGGCGACCACATCCGCCCGGCCGGGGGCGACGTCGCGCCCGGAGACCTGGTGTTCCCCGCGGGCACCGAGCTGACGTCGGCCCACCTCGGGGTGCTGGCGAGCCTTGGCCTCGGCACGGTGCCCGTCCGGCCCCGGCCCCGAGTCGGGGTGCTGTCGACGGGCGACGAGCTCGTGCCGCCGGGGGAGCCCCTGCCCAGGGGCAAGATTCGAGAGTCGAACCGGCCCATGCTGCTCGCCCAGGTTCGAGAGGCGGCCTGCGAGCCCGTGGACCTCGGCACGGTTGCCGACGACGAGACTGCTCTGGAGGCAGCCCTGCGGGACGCCGTCGGCCGGTGCGACGCCGTCCTCACCAGCGGCGGCGTCTCGATGGGGGAGTACGACTTCGTGAAGGTCGTGCTCGACCGCATCGCCGACATGCGTTGGTTCCAGATTGCCATCAAGCCCGCCAAGCCTCTGGCCTTCGGGGTGGCCCGTCTTCCCGGGGATGGGCACGGCGGAGGGTCGGTGCCGGTGTTCGGTCTCCCGGGGAACCCGGTGTCGTCGTCCGTGAGCTGCGAGCTGTTCGCCCGGCCCGCGCTGCGACAGATGATGGGGCACGCGGACATCCTCCGCCTGGTGGTGACGGCTCAGGCCGCAGGCGACTTCCCGCGCCACCCCGACGGCAAGACGCACTTTGATCGGGTGCGGGCGTGGTTCGACGACGGCCGACTCATGGCCGAGCGCAGCGGAGCCCAGGCGTCGAACGTGCTCAGCGCGCTGGCGCACGCGAACGGCCTGGCGGTGCTCCCCGATGGGGATGGCGTCCAGGCCGGAGGACTTCTGGACGTGTTACTCCTGCGCTCGACTCCGTAGGCTTGTGGGATGACAGCACCGCTGACCGGCCCGTCGACCGGCCCGTTGATCGATGGGCAGGGGCGCCGGGTGAAGGACCTCCGGCTCTCGATCACTGATCGCTGCAACTTCCGGTGCGTCTATTGCATGCCCGAAGACGGCCTCGAGTGGCTACCCCGAGCCGACCTGCTCACCTACGAGGAGCTGACGCGGATCGCCGCGGTCTGCGTGGAGCGCTGGAGCTTCGAGGCGATCCGGATCACCGGGGGCGAGCCGCTGGTCAGGGCGCACGTGCCGGATCTCGTGGCCATGCTGGCGCCCCTCGGCGTCGACATCGCCCTGACCACGAACGGGGTGAAGCTTCCCGACGCGGCCCCGGCACTCGCCGAGGCCGGCCTCGATCGGGTCAACGTCAGCCTCGACTCGTTGTGCGAGCACACTTTCGAAGAGCTGACCCGGGCTTCCGAACTCCACCGCGTCCTCGCCGGCATCGACGCTGCCCTGGAGGTGGGGCTGACGCCCGTGAAGGTGAACACCGTCGTGATGCGCGGGGTGAACGACGGCGAGATCGTCGACCTTGCGGCCTTCGGGCGAGACCGCGGCGTGGAGGTGCGCTTCATCGAGTTCATGCCGCTCGACGCCGAGGGAGGATGGAGCCGCGACCGGGTGGTGCCCGCGAAGGAGATCATCGAAACGGTGGCCGCAGCGTTTCCGGTCGAGCCGGTCACGGCCGTCGACGACGGTCACGATGAGCCGGCGGCCCGCTGGCGCTACCTCGACGGAAAGGGCTTCGTGGGCGCCATCCCGAGCGTCACCGAGCCGTTCTGCGGGCGCTGCGACCGGGTGCGGGTGACGGCCGAGGGCAAGTTCCGCTCGTGCCTGTTCGCTCTCGACGAGTATGACCTCCGAGCGGTCCTCCGGGCGGGCGGCACCGACGACGACCTCGCCGCCGTCATCGAGACGGCGGTGGCGGCGAAGTGGCCCGGCCACAAGATCGGCCGCATCGACTTCATCCGCCCGTCCCGGTCCATGTCCCAGATCGGGGGCTGAACCCCGGGCTCGCGCCGCCCGGGCCGGCCAGCCCCTACACTTTGGCGAGGCGGAGCTCCACCCATCCGCGGCCTGTGACCCACCCGATCGCACGACGGAAGGATCCGCGTGCCCTCGGGGGTGCCGCCCGAAACGACCGGAGACCGAATGGCCAGGGAGTTCACGCACCTCGACCCAATGGGCCGCGCCCGCATGGTCGACGTCACGCCCAAGGAGCCCACACACCGGCGAGCCGTCGCTCGGTGCCGCATCCACATGCAGCCGGAGACGGCCTCGATGATTGCCTCGGGTGCGATCACCAAGGGCGACGTCCTCGCCGTCGCCCGGGTGGCGGGGATCCAGGCCGCCAAGCGCACGCCGGAACTCCTTCCCCTGTGCCACCCCCTCCTCGTGGGATCGGTATACGTGAACTTCACCATCGAGGACAGCTACGTCGAGGTCGAGGCGCAGGTCGAGACGTTCGACCGCACCGGGGTCGAGATGGAGGCGCTGACGGCCTGCGCAGTGGCGGCGTTGACCGTCTACGACATGTGCAAGTCGGTCGATCGGGAGATGACCATCGGCGAACTCGCCCTGTGGGAGAAGACCGGCGGGTCGAGCGGCACCTTCCGGCGCAAGTCCCTCGAGGACGCCATCGACGAGGCCCTCGAGGAGTCGAAGCGGACGGTCGGCGTGGCGTCCGATCCCCCCGACGTCCTGGGGGACGACTCGGAGTCCTGACTGTTCTAGGCCTCAGGCCCTAGAACACGGGGCGCTTCCGAGCCTGAGGCCTCCGCCTCGCCTCCGCCGGCGGGCTTCGTCACGGAGCGATGTGACTCCTGACCCCGGTCCGCCACTTGACGTGGCTGCTTGCAAAAGTTAGCGTTTGTGCGCGCATCCACTTGCGTCTCGATGTTGAGACCGATAGAACACGCGCTTTGTTGGCGGGGGAGGGGTCCACCACCTCTCGCCTGCTTGTGATTACGGTCCGACGAGTCAGAAGGCAGGTCGAGGAGTTTGACCGCGTTGGTTCTGCTCATCTTGGGGGCCGTCTGGGCAGCAGTGCTGGTACCGCCAGCCCTGCGTGCGCGGGCCGAGGCCAGCCCGGGTGACACCATCGGCAGCTTCCATCACCAGCTGAACGTGTTGCGCCGCACGGGCGGATACATCCCTCGCCCCGGCTTCGGTGAGCACGGCCCCGTTCCCGTCCCGCGTTCGTCGTTCGGCCCCGGCGGCATCCCGATCATGACGGCCGCACCGGTCGACTCCGTGCGCCGCCGCCGGCGCGACGTCCTCGTCACGCTGCTCTGGATCATGGGCGCGACGCTGGCCCTCGGCCTCATGCCGTCCTTCCGGGGGCTCCTCGTTCTCCACCTCGTCGCCGATGCCCTCTTCGTCGGCTACGTGCTTCTCCTTCGCCACATCAAGCTGACGGCCGACACCCAGCGGGCCGAGCAGGCGGCCAAGGTCCGCCGCCTGCGTCCGGTGCCCGACGGCGTCGCCGACCTGGCGCTCCGCCGCGCCGCCAGCCGCTAACCCTCGCTTGGCCGAGCGCAACGACCGGCTCGCGGGCGAGATCTCGCACGTCGCCGAGTTCGCCCGGGCCGTGCTCGACGAGCGTCACGAGGCCCGCGAAGTCGCACTCCGGGTCTCCCGCAAGATCATCCAGGCCTGCGCGGCTTCGATCCGCGCCGTCCACCGCGAGGAGTTCGCCGACGCCGAGCGCCTCGCCGACGAGGCCAAAGCCCACCTGGCCGAGGGCGAGACTGCGGTCATCGATCACCCCGACCTTCGGTACGCCGGGTACTACAGCGACGCGGCCAAGGAGTACGCCGAGGCCCGCATCACCCTCGCCCTGGTCCGCGGTGACTCGCTCCCGCTGCCCGAGGACATCGGCGTTGACGTCGCCCCCTACTTGAACGGCCTCGCCGAGGCCGCCAGCGAGCTACGGCGACGGCTCCTCGACCTGCTGCGCCGGGGAGACCTCGACGAGAGCGAGGAGCTGCTCACGGCGATGGACGAGGTGTACACGCGCCTCGTCACTATGGACTACCCCGACGCCGTCTCGGGCGGGCTGCGGCGTCGCACCGACGCGCTGCGGGCCGTCCTCGAGCGCACCCGCGGTGACGTCACCATCACCGCCCTCCAGCGGCGCCTCCAAGACGCCATCGAGTCGCACGCCCCTCCGTCCTGACGCACCGAATTTGGTTTCATTCCTCACCCCAGGGCGCGGTGGCGACCCCAAGTTCGTGCGACCATGCCCCCATGTGTCGAAGCATCAAGACCATGCGGGGGATGGACCCGCCCGCTGAGCGGGCGGATCTCGAGGCCGCCGCCCTCCAGTTCGTCCGCAAGCTGAGCGGGTACCGGGAGCCGTCGCAGGTCAACCGGGACGTGTTCGAGCGGGCCGTCACCGAGGTGGCCGACGCGGCGGGGCGGCTGATGGACGGTCTCGTGGTCGGCCGGGCCTCGGGCTGAGTCGATGGTCGAGCCGCGGGCGACCCGGCCACACATGCCGGGCTACGGGATCCTCGGCCCCGAGGAGGGATCGGGCCTCCTGGCGTGGAGTTGGGCCGTCGAGCGGCTGGAGCGCTCGCACGACTACTGGGTGACGACGGCGTGGCCCGACGGGCGCCCGCACGTCACGCCGGTCTGGGGGGTGTGGTTGGACAGCGCGATCTGGTTCTCCAGCAGCCGATCCTCCCGCAAGGCTCGGAATCTGGCCGCCGACCCGCGGTGCTCGATCGCCAACGACAACGCCCTTGAACCGGTGATCGTGGACGGGACGGCTGCCCTCATCGATGATCGCGAGATCGTCGCTGCCTTCGCCGAGGCATCCGACGCCAAGTACGAGACGAGCTATGGCGTGGAATTCTTTGGCGACCCGGCCAACGCCGTCTTCAGGGTCTCGCCGTTCTCGGTGTTCGGGCTGACCGAAGCCGACTTCACGGGCTCGCCGACGAGGTGGCGGTTCGACGCCTGATCGCCGGGCCCGCCCCTACTTCGAGTGGGGCGTGGCCTGGGCGACCATGCCGTCGTACACCAGCGACAGGATCTGGCCGAAGAGGTCGGCACGGACGGCACCAGGGTCGACGATGGCGTCGAGGGCAAGCCCGGCGGCGAGGGCGAGGAAGGCCTCGGCGAGGTCGGCGGCCGGCATGGTGAGAGATGCCCCCGTGTTCGCCATGCGCTCGGTGAGCGCTTCGCTCAGGGCGTCTCGCATGACGGCCTGGCGGGCCCGATACAGCTCCGCGACGCGCTCGTTGCGCGCCGCCTCGGCCCAGTACTCGACCATCAGGGGCATCAGATGCGCCTGCGCCGAGAACAGGCTGGCGAGCCCGGCGCTGACGGCGCCCGCGGTCGGGATCTCGGCGGGAGACGTTCGGGTGATCTCGATGACCTCCCGTGCCGGTCGGTCGACTCGCTCGTCGAGCAGGGCCAAGAACAGCGCTTCCTTGCTGTCGAAGTTCCAGTAGAAGGTTCCCTTCGACAGCCCCGCCTCGGCGACGATCTCGTCGACCGTCGCCCGCTCATAACCCCTCCGGCCGAAGACCGCCCCAGCCGCGGTGAGGAGTTCGTCCCGCGACGAGGGGCGCTCGGGCTCGGCCTTCCGCGGGCGACCGCGAGGGCGGGGGGTTGACGTCCTGGGCATCTTCGCGCGAATAATAGACCAATCAGTCTAATTAGTGGCGGACCGGCACCTCCCTCTCGTCGGTGCGGAAGGGGCTCAGCATGGCAAGGCTGCTGATCGGGTTCGGCTGTGTGCTCACCCTCATGACGATCACGTGGGCGGTCAGCGTTGGCCGGCACAACGCCGGGCTGGTCGATCGCGTCTGGGGCGTGGCGTTCGTGGTGCTCGGCGCCGTCGACCTCGCCACCGGCGCGGTCACCAGACGCTCATGGCTCGGCATGGCGATCGTTGCCGTGTGGGGGCTGCGCCTCTCGGCTCACATCACCGTCCGGGGGTGGGGTCGAGGAGAGGAGTGGCGGTTTCAGGAACTGCGCCGGCGCCACGGCCGGGCCTTCGCCGTCCGCAGCCTGCTCGATCCCTTCGGGCTCCAGGCGGTGGCCGCGGTGGCGGTGAGCACCCCCCTTCTTGCCATCACCCGTCCGGGGCAGACCGCGACGTGGTGGCTCGACGGCCTTGGTGCCACGGTGGCGGTTGCGGGCCTGGTGGTGGAGGCGGCGGCCGACGCTCAGCTCGGCCGGTTCCGATCGTCGGGCAGCGACGGGGTGCTGGCCTCGGGGTTGTGGCGCTACACCCGCCACCCCAACTACCTCGGCGACGCCACCCTGTGGTGGGGTCTGGGCCTGCTCGGCGTGGCCGCCGGGCACTGGTGGGCGCTCGTCGGGCCGGCGGGAATGTTGGTGGTGCTACTTCGGGTGACGGGCGTCCCGGTCATGGACCGGCATATGCGAGCCACGCGGGGTCGGGAGTACGACGACTATGTCCGCCGCACAAGTGCGTTCTTCCCGTGGCCGCCGCGGGACCTTTCTGCACCCCTGGCGACCGAGGGAGCCGTCACCCCCGGGTAGTACCCTGAGCCCCCGCTACGGGGGTGTAGCTCAGTCTGGTAGAGCGCTACGTTCGCAACGTAGAAGTCAGGGGTTCAAGTCCCCTCACCTCCACTCATCCCTTGCGCGTTTCGCCCCTCCTCGGGCCACTCGGCCAGCCGCCGATCCGTCCCCCGCCGCTATGCGGGCTGGAATACGAACCACCACGTCACCGAGAGGTCGCCCTTCTCGGCGAAGTTGCCCGCCTCACCGACCTGGAGGTGGACGAGGTCGCCCTTGGAGATCGGGAGGTCGTTCACGGAGTTCAGCGGCACGTGGCAGCCGGTCTGGCCTATCTCGAACGCGCAGCCCTGCCGGTACTGGTCCCCGTTGACCATCACGTTGAGCCCGTAGCGGCCCTGGTTGGAGCCCGAGAGCTTGGCGCCGAACTCGACGATCCGACCGGTGGATTCCCAGGGGATCTGCTGCTCGGCGATGCCGCCCGGCCCGACGGTCACCCCGCCTTTGCCGATCGCCAGGTGCCGGAACTGGCCGTCGCACGCGATGCAGCCGATGGTCCCGCCCGAGGCGCCCTGGAACAGGATCGCTTTCGGTGGTAGTGCACTCTCGGCCGGTGGCGCTACGAACTTGGCCTCCGGGGGCTCTCCCGTCGCCCCCTCCTGCGACGCCCGCTCCGGTGCTGCCGGTCCCCCGCCACCGTCGGGTGCCTCTTCCTCCGCCTCTTCCTCCGCCTCTTCCTCCGCCGCCTCGGGAGTGGAAGACGCGGTGGTGGCGTCGTCGTCGTCGCCCGACGTGAGCACGAAGGCGCCGAGGGCGACCATCGCGGCGATCCCCGCGATTGCAGCTATGAGCGCGGGGCTGCACCCCCTCGCTGCTTCCGCCACCTCTGGGAGCGGCACAGCGGCATCGCCGAGGGCGGAACTCAGCTCCTTGCGGAGGGCCGACATTTCCTCGTCGAGCTCGTTGAGCCGCTCGAAGTCCCCCACCCGGTGGGCAATGCGGTCAGGCGCGGGGGACCCCTCTTGCTTGATCCTGGCGTCGATTTGATCATGCTCGGCCTGGAGCTTCTCGTACCGCTTTTGTAGATCGCCTGCGTCGGTCATTGCGCTGCCGCCATGTGGTGCTCCCTCTGCTGCGAGCCGGAGAACCCGCGGTACCAACCCTGGGGCGACGCTAACCGCGGCGGGAGTTCGATGTCGGGCCACGGGGGTCATCCGGTTGTCCGGCCGCTCGGGTTCACGTTCACGGACTCCAGCACGGCGATGGCCTGATCGATCGCCTCGCGGTCCGGGTTCGGCCTCACGACTGTGAACTGACGCTCGACCCGTCGACGTTGCCGGAAATGATTCAGCCAGCAGCGTAGGCGACCTTCGCCCGGTTCAAACGTCGTCCTCTCAGGACCACTTCCTCGAGGGCCGCGAAATCAGGTCACAGGGTTTCCTAGCCCTCGACACGAGCGCGAATGACACAGCAAAGACACGCCGCGGCTCGACGTCCCGCGCGCTCACGTCCGCGATTCAGGCCGGTCACGCCGGGTCTGGTCGTTCCGGCACCGATGCGCCTGCCGCCGGGGCCAGTGCCTTGATACCCGCAGCGAAGGCGGCGACGTGGGTCGCCACCACATCGGGTTGATCCAGCGGCAAGAGCGTGTACGAGTCATCCACCTCTACGTATCGGGCGCCGGGAATCAGGTCCGCGAGGCGGCGACCGTGCTCGGGGGGCATCACGCGATCCTCCGCAGCCCAGAGCACGAGGGTCGGGCGGTCGAAGTGGGCAAGCTCGACGGCTGCCTCGTTGAGACCGTTGTTGTCCGTGCTCCGCACGTACTTGGCCACATCTCGTCGAACCCGTCGATCGGTCCGGATTCCGGTGATCCAACTTGTGACGATGGGCTTGGGGATTGGGCGCTTGGCCATCCGTCCGAAGGTCATCGGCAACCGGCGCATGAACGGGATGCGGAGGCTCTGGGCGGCGGCGAAGATCCCGCCCGGCATCCGCCCTGCGGAACCGGCGAAGGCTCCTGGGAGCCCGGGAGGGATGGCGTCGAATGCCTCCAGGGGGAGCAGCACGAGCCCGGCCAGCCGCTCGGGATGCCGGACGGCGGTGAGCTGTGGTCCTCCCCAGTCGACGGCAACGAGGATCACGTCCGTGAGTTCGAGGCGCTCGATGAACTCTGCGAGCAGGTCGGCGATCCCATGCAGCGACAGGTCGGCGTCGAGGTTCATGGCCCGGCGGTGTCCGCCGAGGGGCAGCACGGGCACAACGCAGCGGTGAGCCGGGGCCAATCGCGCCACGACCTCGTGCCACAGAGTGGCGTCCATGATCACACCCCCGACGAGAACGATGACCGTCCCCGCACCCCCGGTGTCCAGGTAGTCGATGGTCCCGCTCGACAGTTCTATCGACTCCATCAACCGACCTCCGGTGCTCGTGGCGGGTACAGCAATCACCCTGCGCCGCACTAGAGCGATCACTCTAGTTGCCCGAGAGTCGGGATACAATTCGCGTTCATGTCTGGAACGAGGGATCGCCTCATCGAGGCCACCGCTGAGCTGTTCCGTCGCCAGGGCTACCACGGCACCGGCGTGAAACAGATCGTCGAGACCGCGCGCGCCCCGTTCGGATCGATGTACCACTTCTTCCCGGCCGGCAAGGAAGAGCTGGGCGCGGAGACGATTCGGCGTTCCGGCGCGATCTTCGGGCAGCTCATCGGCTACTTCTACGCAGCAGGCACCGACCCGGTCGCCGCGACCCGAATGTTCTTCGACGCCGCCGCCCAGACGGTCCATGAATCGGACTATGCCGACGCCTGCCCGATCGCAACGGTCGCGCTCGAAGTCGCGAGCATGTCCGAGCCTCTGCGCTTGGCCACCGCGGAGGTCTTCGAGAGCTGGCTCACCACGCTCGACACCCACCTCGTGGAAGCTGGTCTGACCAAGACCCAGGCGAGGAAGCTCTCGGTATCGCTGTTCTCGCTCCTCGAGGGCTCCTTCATCTTGGCGCGGGCGACCCGCGACCACACCCACGTGCGCGCCGCCGGCCGCGCGGCGGCCGCCGCCGTTCGTACGGCCCTGGAGAAGCGCGCCACTCGGCGGGCAGACCCCGCTGAGCGCTTCCCCGAGTCTCGGCGCAGCCCGGCGACGTAGTGGTGCCCTACGTAGTACCCTACGTCCATGAAGAAAACGAGCGTCTATCTCAGTGACGAGGTGGTTGCCCGGCTCGCGGCTCTTGCGCGGCGCGAAGAGACGTCGCAGGCGGAGGTCATTCGTAGAGCGATCCAGCACTATCAGCCGGTGGGACCCGGCGATCGGGATTTCGCACTCGCGCGAATTGGGGAGGGGCCCGGCGATTCGGTGGCGGATCTCTCGGACGAGGAGCTGCTTGAGGGCTTCGGTTCGTGACCCTGGTCGTCGATGCGGCCCCCCTCGTGGCGTTGGCCGATCGTCGCGATCGATTTCAGTCAGACGTTGAACGGCTCCTGCGCGACGAACCGGGCGAACTCGTGGTTCCGGCCCCGGTGACGGCCGAAGTCGACTACCTGCTCGGACGCCGTATCGGGTCCGATGCGCGGCGCGCCTTTCTTCACGATCTGTCCACGGGGCGCTTCACGGTCGCGTGCCTCGACCAGGAGGATCACGGCACGGTCGTCGATCTCGAGCGGCGGTACGCCGATCTCGACGTCGGGCTTGCCGACATCAGCGTCGTGGTTGTTGCCCATCGTCTCGGCACGCGGCGGATTGTCACCTTCGACGAACGTCATTTCCGCGCGCTGCGGCCATTGAGCGGTGGCCGCTTCACCCTGCTTCCGCTCGACGGGTAGGGGTGTGCAGTGGCGTGAGCGAGCGCTCGCGTATGGGATCCCGGCGTCCCTCGTCGAAGTGCGGCATCCCGTCCCTGCAGGGCTGGGCGCTATCGGTCGCTCTGTGCGTTGACGTAGGCAGCGAGCTTGTCGAGGGCCATCGCCCATCCAGCGGCGCCCGGGGAGTTGTCGGCAATGCCGACATGCGTCATCACCATCTTTGTGCTGCCACCAACGTGCTCGAGTTCGACGCGAACCTCGGTCGTCGTGGGATGTCCCTCGGGCATGCCCATGTCCGCGGCCGATCGCACGGTGCCGTTCTCGTCGGACATGGACTCGGTGTAAACGAGTCGCACGTTCTCGACGACCTCGCGGTACTGGCCGGTGAACCACATCTGCATCACGCCGTTCGGGGTTTGCATCTCCATGCACACCAGGCGTGTGCCGCCGACGCGCACGTCCATCTGCGCGACGGGAATGGCGGCGCCGTCCGGGCCGTACCAGGCTGCGAAGTGCTCCGGGTCGGTCCACATCTGCCAAATGAGGTCCACCGGGGCATCGAAGCTGCGTTCGATAATCACGGCGTCCTGGGATCCGTTGTCGGTCATCGTTGGCCTGTCTTTCGTTGCGGTCGGAGTTGTCTGAGGTATTCGTCCATACGATCGAAGCGGGCTTCCCAAATGGGCCGGTACTGCTCGGCCCAGGTCGAGACCTCCTCCAGTCGTGCGGCGTCGAGGGCGCACGGTCGGTACTGGGCTCGTTGACCGCGTCGAACCAACCCGGCCTGTTCCAGCACCTTGATGTGTTTGGAGATGGCCGGAAGCGTTATCCCGAACGGCTCCGCGAGCTCGTTGACGGTCGCCGCCCCTCCTGCAAGGCGAGCCAGGATCGCTCGCCGCGTCGGGTTGGCCAGTGCGGCGAAGGTCTCGCTGAGCCGTCCCTCGTCGACCGTCATCGTCAAGGTTTCGCCCGCACTTTCCCGAGTGGCTAATAAACCAATATGGAAAATACAGCGACGTCAAGGGACCTGTCAATCGATCCCGAGCCCCTCCACCAGGGCCTGGCATGTCGGGCCCTGAACGTCGTCGCCTCAACTCCACCCCGTCGCCGTCGGGAGCCTCGCACTTTGTGGCAGGTTCGGGTGCATGAGCGAGCACCCGAACGTCACCTTCGTCCGCAACGGCTTCGCCGCCCTCGCCGCCGGCGACCTCGACACCGTGTTGACCCAGTGGGCGCCCGGTCTCCAGTACCACGGATCCGACGCTTCCGGCCGGGTTCGGGATTTTGCGAACCGGGACGAGTTCTTCGGAATGCTGATGGAGTGATGGCCGCGTGCGACGAGTTCACGACGGAATTGGTCAAGGCCTACCCCGTGGGTGACTCGCTGGTCATGGCCCACGTGCGAGGGCACCGGCGGGCCCGGGAGACGGGCGAGGTCCTCGACAACGACTTCGTGATGGCGTTCCGGATCGAGGACAGTCAGGTGACGGCGGGCTGCGACCTCATTGACCGTTCGACTGAGGAGTTCTTCGTTCGTCTTGGGGCCTCGCCGAGCACCTGAGCGAGCGGGTCTGCGCAAACGGCACCGGGCGAGCTCGATGAATTCGACTGTCAATCAGCCCGCTCGACGGCCACGGGGTCGAGCTTTCACCGCCTCGAGGACAGCGATGGCCTGGTCGATGGCATCGCGGTCGGGGTTCGTCGCCCGATCGAGACCGTCCTTGATCAGACGGCGAGCCACCTGGGAGATCGATTCACCTCGGGCCGCGGCGTGCTCCTCAAGCTGACTGACGAGATCTCCGGTCAGCCGAACCGACAGATGCTTGCCCTCGGGAATCGGGCCTCCGGGCGGGTCGAGCGTCTCGCCCGTCTGTTCCTCAAGCCATTGGATCCCGCGCGGCTTCGTCATGGCGTCCCCCGCTCGCGGTCAATCGCCGTCGTGACGATGTGGGCAACTGAGATGACGTGGACGCGGTTCGGCTCGTCGGGAGCCGTCCCCGCGACGAGCGCACGCAGGGTCCTCATGATCTCGACCACTTCCGCACGTGTGAGGCGGGCGCCGGTGTCCGGGATCCAAGCGAGCGGGTCATCCTCGGCCATTGTCACACAATGTAAGACCGGGGTGTGACATCGATTCGGCTGGTTCAAACGCCGTCCGCTCCCACCCCGATCGTCGCCGGGCCCCGACTCATTCGGGCCGGATGTTCTGGTTGAGGTGGAAGGCGTTGTCGGGGTCGTACTTCGCCTTGACCTCGGCGAGCCGCTGATGGATCTCGTCGCCGTACGCGTCCCGAACGCGGCTGTCGTCCTCGTCGGCATCAATGAAGTTGACGTAGACGCTGTCGGCGCGGTGCGGTTCGAGGGCCTCAAGAAATCCGCGGGCCCACGCCGTCTCGGCCGCTTCCATCTCTCCGGACTCTTCGGGGAGCCAGGCGCCGTGGATGATGATGTTGTGGGGGACGTCGCGCCCCGCGTACGCGGTGGCGTCGTGCGGGACGCGGGCCACGGCGCCGCCGAAGTGGAACATCGCCGCGTACGACCGCGGTGAGTTGGCGGCGTGCGCGTGAGCGGCGACGACACCGATCGCGTCGTTGGAGAGCCCGGCAAGGTTTGTGGACTTCCAGTAGTAGTGCCACCCGTGGGGAACGGTGTCGTCGAGGCCCCACTGGTGGGCGACGTACGCCTTCGGTGCGATCAGATCGATGAGCGGCGACCCGAACCCGCGAAGGGCCTGCACCGCCCGCTCGCCGTCCTCGACGGCGCCGGCGTAGCAGCACGCGACGGCGATGGCGGGCCGCCAGTGCAGGTCCTCGGGGATCACGGGCAGCGGCGGGATGGTGCACAGCTTGACGACGGTGCCGAGCTCGTCGGGGATATCGGAAACGAAGTCCCGGTAGAAGCGAAGCACGTCGGCGGTGTCGTCGGCCGCCCAGAAGACGGGGCCGGCCGTCACCGTCGGGCCGACGGGGTGCAGCGCGAACTGGAAGGAGGTGACGACGCCGAAGTTGCCGCCTCCCCCTCGGAGCGCCCAGAACAAGTCTGGGTGCTCGTCCGGGGATGCCACGACGCTGGTGCCCTCGGCGGTGACCACCTCGGCGGCGAGGAGGTTGTCGATGCTCAGCCCGTGCTTGCGCATGAGCCAGCCGATGCCGCCGCCCAGGGTGAGCCCGCCGACGCCGGTGTGGCCGATGATGCCCCCGGTCGTGGCGAGGCCGTGGGCCTGCGTCTCTTGGTCGACGTCGCCCCACAGGGCGCCACCCTGCACCCGGGCGGTGCGGTTGGCGGGGTCGACCCACACGGCCCGCATCGCCGAGAGGTCGATCACGATGCCGTCGTCGCATACCGCGGCGCCCGCCACGCCGTGGCCCCCGCCGCGCACGGCGATCTCGAGGTCGTGGTCACGGGCGAACCGCACGGCGGCGGCGGCGTCGGCGGCGCCACTGCATCGGGCGATGAGCCGGGGGCGCCGGTCGATCGTGCCGTTCCACACGGCTCGGGCCGTGTCGTACTCGGCGTGGTCGGGGGCCATCAGCTCGCCGCGGAACCCGTCGATCTCCATGGTGGTCGCCTCCTCGCTGGCGCACTTGACCGACGCGCTCGCCGGCCGATGGCGTCATCGCACCACTCGGGACCGTGCGTGTGAAGTCAACAATGTGGACTTCACAGGCGGGAGGAGGCCCGCGACACTGGCGTCATGCGTACGTACGGTCAGTACTGCCCCATCGCCCGGGGCGCCGAGATCTTCGCCGAGCGTTGGACGCCGCTGATCGTCCGGAATCTGTACCTCGGCTGTGGAACGTTCAGCGCGATCCTCGAGGGTGCACCCGGGCTCTCTCGCACCTTGCTGTCGCTGCGGCTTCGGCAGCTCGAACGCCTCGGCGTCGTCGAGTCGGTACCCAAGCCGGGTGGGCGCGGGCGCAACTACAAGCTCACGCCATCGGGCTACGAGCTGTTCAAGGTTTGCGAGTCACTCGGCGAGTGGGGTGCCCGCTGGCTCGAGATCGCCCCCGAAAATCTTGATCCGTTCGTCGCGCTGTGGTCGATGTGCAACGCGCTCCGCCGAGACCGGCTCCCGGCTGGACGGGTCGTCATCCGCTTCGACTTCACCGGTCGCGGTCGTCACGAGCGGTACTGGCTTCTCATCGAGCACGGCGACACCGAGATCTGCAAGGAGTATCCGGGACTCGACGAGGACCTGTACATCACGGCGGAAGCCGAAGCCTTCGTCAAGTGGCACGCGGGCCACCTCAGCTGGGCCGAGGCCACTCGCGACCGCCGTATTCAGCTCGACGGTCCGTCGCAGCTCGTCCGGGCCTTCCCCACTTGGAACGCCCGCAGCGCGTTCGCTCACATCAAACCGGTCGCCCAGCCGGCGATGAGCTCGGTGGGCTGACGGACCGACGGCGCTGGAACGTGCGAGGAGGAGCGGGGAGACCCTGGGCAGGATGCGCGAGCTCATCAAGGCGGCAGACCGCGACCCCTGATCAGCCCTCAAGCGCGGCGGCGAGGCGTTCGAGGGTGCCGCTCATGGTCTGGCGGTTCCGTTCGGTCCGATCAGCCACCCCGGAGACCTGCTGGCTGAACTCCATGGCCGATTCCGGCCGCAGGTCCTCGCTCCATTCGGTCACGCGGCAACCCGATTCCGTCGGCTCGATGCGATACCCCCACGTCGAATAGTGGAACTCCATCATCGAGCACTCAAAGGCGAACGTCCGGCCGGGGTCGGCCTCGATGACCTTGCCTTGCGAGGTCCATTCGTGCTCTCCGTTGCGGTTGTGGCCGTCGAACGTGGCACCCACCACCGGGCCGTCGAAGCCCTCGTGCCACTCGCAGGCGTAACACTCCTCGGACCATTCCCCCATGCGGGTGACGTCTGAGATGGCGGCGTAGACCGCCTCGGGCGGGGCGGCGATGTCACGAGAAATCTCGAGCGTCTGGGTCATGGGACGAAGTTGACCACAGGTCGGCGCCCGTGCGCAGCGCGGAGGCTCAGAGCAGCCCGCGCAGGTCGGCCTCGTCGGCTTCGATGGCCGAGCGGAGTGCCGACAGGGTCCCCGCTCGCAGCCGCAGCTTGCTTCCGGTGTGGGCGTTCCGGTTGAGCCGGGCGAATGAGTTGGCGGCGTCGAGGGCCGTCGAGAGCACTTGGTCGGCGGGGACGATCCGATCGAGGAGTCCGGCTTCCACACCCGCTCGGGCGTGTACTCCTCGGCGAGGTTGACGGCGCGGGGGAGGTGCGCAGGGTGCAGCCGCTGCCGGCAGATCTCGATCGCGGAGTGGGGCATGGTGAGGCCGATCGCCACCTCGTTGGCCACGATCTTGACGTCGGGATCGGTTGGTCCGACGCGGTAGTCGCCTGACAGCACGACGAACAGGCCCATGGCCAAGGCGTGGCCGGTACAGGCGATCACCACCGGGTGTGGGAAGGAGAGAAGGCGGTAGGACAACTCGAATCCGGTGATGAGCATCTCGACGGCGGGTGGGCCGCCAGCCTGGAGTGTCCCCAAGTGGAAGCCGGCCGAGAACACCCCCGGCCGCCCTGCCAGCACGACGATCGCGCCGTCGACCTCCGCCCGCCCGAGTGCTTCGTTGAGGGCGGTGAGCATGTCGAGCGACAGGGCGTTGACCTTGCCGTCATCCATGGTGAGGACCGCCAGCTCGCCGGCCCGCTCGTAGGCCACCAAGTCACCCATCTCGCCTCGCCTCCTTTCGCTCCAAGGGCGTCATTATCGACCGCCGGTCGGGGCGGTATGCAGGTCGGCGCCCGCGGGCAACAGTTTGCGGAACCCACGGCATGTGCCACCGGCCAGATGTTGCAGGAGTTCAGCCCCCTCACACTGCGCAGGAACCTGCCAGTTCACGAGGGGGACTCAGCAGCCGAGCGCGTAGCTGATTGCCGCGCAGACCCTGCGCATCGTGTCGTGGCCCGCCTCTCCGACGTGGGTCGTGAGCGACGCCTGGGTCATGGTGTGGATCCCGTCGCAGTTCACGACTGACTGGCGCTCGAGGCCGGCGGCACGGTGATCGATCGGTACCTCGGCGGCGAGGCCACGAAGCGACGTCGTGATCTCCGCCACCGTGACCAGCGAGCGGACGTCGAGCACCTCGGAGCGGGTGAGCACCAGGACGGGCCGCCGCTTTCGCCCGACCTGTGCCAGCCAGATCTCGCCTCGCGTCACTCGTCACCCCACGCTTCCGCCTCCGTCCAGAATGCGTCGGGCCGTTCTGGTCGTCGTTCGTACGCGGCGCGATCAGAGCGGGCCAGCGCTGCCCGCACGGCCGCGGCGACGCCTTCGCGTGCGGCCGCCGAGACGTTGATGCCGAGACGACGGGCCTGTTCTGCGAGCGATTCCTCAAGTGTGAACGTGGTGCGCGTTGTTGACATACCGGAATGCTAGCACCGCTGACTAGCATAGAAGACTAGCAGTCATGGACTGCAACGGGGACGGGTCGATCGTCAGGCGAAGGTGAACTCGCGGCACCACACGTCGAGCACGGTCTCGTCTCCGAGGCGTTCCACCGGCCCGAGCGGGGGC
This sequence comes from Actinomycetota bacterium, assembly GCA_016179865.1. GTDB lineage: Bacteria > Actinomycetota > Acidimicrobiia > IMCC26256 > JACPCJ01 > JACPCJ01. Next base: position 16,808 of record JACPCJ010000098.1, read on the forward strand.
CGCTGGAAGAGCACGAGTTCCACGTCTGACGCCGTGCCGCGCAGGGCCAGGTCGGCCTTGGCGTGTTCCTCGCTCACCACCAGGCCCTCGGGCGTCAGCCGGATGAACCGCTCGAACCCCTCGGCGGTGTGAAGGTGGAGCGTCTCGCCCGACCCGAGGTGGGGCTTTGCCTCCTCGCCGTCGTTGCGCATCAGGAAGATCTCGTCGATGCCATCGATCGCCAGCGTGGCGTCGATCGGCTCCGGCGCGCCGCGAGCGAGCTGGGCGTCGAAGCGGTGGACGGCGAGCTCGTGGGCAGCCCGGCGAGCCACGAAGCGGGCGGACTTGTCTGACGTCACCCAAGTCCACACGGTCGTGTCGGGCGGCGTCGCCCGCAGCTCGCTCACGAGGTGGCCCGTCAGCTCCTCCACCCAACCGACGAGCGCGTTGCCTTCAGGCGTGTCGGGGAACGGCGGCTTGGGTCGCCCCGTGCCTTCGCAGAGCACGTGCGTCCACACCGTGAACGACCCGACATGACGGGCGAGGTCGGCCACGGTCCACTCGGGGCAGCTCGGCACCTGCGTGTCGAGCGGGGTGGCGGCCAGCGCCGCCACTATGGCCGCCGCCTCGCGTTCGACGGCCGCGATGTGCTCCGCGTACTCCACGCCGCCAGCCTAAGTGTCGATCCGGCGATCTGGGGGGTGAGGACGGCGGGGGGAACACCCCGGCGTTCTGGAGTGAGTTCCCCACCCGGCCAGGCACGCCGACTTGCTTGGGAACGACGGACCGGCGTTGTAGTCGGGGATCTCCACGTCAGGCGTCGGGGTCTGGGTGCAGCGGTGGTCGCACCACGGCTGTCCATGTATCGTCGCTCACCGTTCCCGCCCGGGAGGATCCGATGCCTGACGAGCCGAACACCCCGCCGCCTCCGCCGCCGCCCCGGCCTTCTCGGCATTTCCCCGGCTCGGACGAGTGGGTCCGGGAGCGGCAGATCGAACAACTACGGCCATCTCATGAGCTTCCTCCCCCTCCTCCCCCCCCTCCCCCTCCTCCCCCTCGCCATCAGCCCCTCACCGAAGAGGAGGCGCTCGACCCCGCGAACCAGGTGGCGGAGCAGACGAGCCCGCTGCGGGGGTGCTTGCCGAACACGCTCGTCAAGGTTGCGGTCTGGGCCCTCCTGCTGGCGCTCGGCATCACCACCGCTCTCGTACTCACCGGCAACGACGAGAAGTGCGAGGCGGCAGCCGGCGTAGATCTCGCTGCCGCGTGCGAGCCCTCGCCCGAGGCGGGAGCCGATCCGGGTGGCGCGGAGGAATCCGAGCCGTCCGAAGGCGAAGACGCGCCGGAGGCCGAGGGAGGGGGAGGGGGCGGACCCGACGACAGCGAGCCGATTGCGCCGCCAACCCCAGACCAGCTTCCGGAGGGCGCCCAGCTGATCACGGGCTCAGGAGGCCCGGTGGGCTGCATCCCGTGCGATGGCGCCTTCCGGTTCCTCCACCCAAGCAACGGCGGCGTCACGACCGGCGCCGTCGGCAGCGCGGCTCAGACCCAGCAGTCGCTCGAGATCACGGAGAACCTCAAGATCACCGAGTTCGGCGTCAAACTCACCGGCGCCGACGGCGGCAAGTGGGAGTTCGCGCTCCATACCGGTCCCGCCTACGCCGCTTCCTGCCACGTGCCCCAAGGGTCGACCCAGTGCAAGACGGACGCCAAGGTTGGGGCTCCCGACCTCCCCGAGGGGCGCGTGCTGCTGAAGCCAGGTGACAAGTTGGCGGTGCTCGTGGGCAACCCCGGCGATCCCTTCACCGAGGGTCAGTTCAGCGCGTCGTGGTGGATCGTTCTCCAACCGGTCGCGTAGAACCAGGACGCCGGCAGGCGGGGCACTTCACGACCAGCCCCCCGGGTTGGCCGGGCGACACCGCTCGCAACCGAACAGAGTCGCCGCGAAGCTCACCGCGGCAAGGGCATCGAGACGTCCTGCGGAGTACTGCGGATCGTTTCCGGGGATCCCGAGGTCTTCGGCAGTCTCGAGGATGATCCGAGCCGCCTCGTCCCCCCGGACCCCCTGCTCGGCGAGTAGGGCGGCCACGCCGGCGACGTGCGGGGACGCCATCGACGTGCCGCCCATCCAGGCGTAGCCCAGCTCGTCGCACTCGTGGGACCCTCCCTGGACGAGGAAGAGCGAGAGGATCTCCTCAGTGCACGGGTCGTCGAAACCCTTGGCGCCCCCCGGTGCCACGAGGTCGACCCCGACGCCGTGGTTTGACCAGTCCGTGAGTACGTCATGGCGATCGGTGGCTCCGACGCACAGGCCGCCGTTGCGGATGAACTCGTTCTGGCAGACGTTCCCCCAGATGGTGTGGCCGTCGTTCCCAGCGGCGGCGACCACGAGGACGCCATTCAACGCGGCGTATTCCCACGCGTCGGCGAACCCCTCGTCGATGCCGACGAATCCTTCGACGTTGGTGGTGAACGTCTTCCAGGCCAGGCTGACGTTGATGGCGTCGGCGCCGTGATCCACGGCCCAGCGGATGGCCTCGGCCCACATCCACCGCTCGCCGTTTCCGGTGGCGTCGAGCACCCGCAGGGGCATGATCTTGGCGTCCGGAGCCACGCCGGCGATCCCCACGCCGTCCCGGGGCGCGGCGACGATCCCGGCCACGTGGGTCCCGTGGCCCATCCGGTCGTCCCAGGCTGCCGGCGACGTGCACGGGACGGCGACGCCGGGTCCGCAGTCGTGCCACGACGCTCCGGCGACGAACTTGCCCTGGAGCTCAGGGTGATCCTTGTCGACGCCCGTGTCGATCACCGCGACGACGGTGCCCTCGCCGGTGCTCAACGCCCACGCGTCGGCAGCGTGGATCCGGCTCAGGCCCCATTGTTCGCCTTGGCGCGGCTCGGGGCTGGTTGCTCCGGCCGCCACGGGTGTGAACGACAGCGCGGCGATGACAACAGCGGTGAATCCCCGGCGCATGGCTCCCCCTGTACTCGACGTACCCGTCCTTGGATTCGCCGCGGAATAGCGTCGAACCTCCCTCCGATCCGGGGGAGCGGATTCTGCAGTGTCCCGCCCGTCTCAGCCGGCGACGAACTGAACCGGGAGGCTCCGCCACCCGCGCATGAGGGCCATTCCGCAGCGTTCCCCGTCACCGGCCAGATCGATGCGGTCGACGGCCCGGGCGAGCGCCTCGAACAGGGCGGTGGCCTCGAGGCGAGCGAGGCCGGCACCGAGGCAGTAGTGGATGCCGAGGCCGAAGGCGAGGTGCTCGGTGGCGTCCCGGGCGGGCCGGAAGGAACCGGCGTCGTCGAACACGTGCTCGTCGCGATTCGCGGAGCCGTACAGCATGAGGACCCGCGAGCCGGCCGGGATCTGCGCGCCGTCGACGGCGACCGGCTCCGACGCCGTCCGGAAGAACCCCTGGACGGGCGCCTCGAACCGGAGCACCTCCTCGACAAATGCCGAGGCGGCGACCTCGCCATTCCGGACTCGCGCCCACTCCTCGGGGTGCCGGGCGATGAGTTCGATCCCGTTGCCGACGAGGTGCCGCGTGGTCTCGAGGCCGGGGCCGATGAGGGCCGTGACGTACTCGCTGCGCCCGTAGCGGTTGAGTCTCCAGCCGTCGTCGTCGGGTTCGGTGCGGGCCACCACGGCGTCGACCACGTCGCCGGGCCCGGCGACGTTGCTCCGCTTGCGTTCCTCGACCACCCCATCGACCTGCAGCCCCACCGTGAGCCCGAGCTGGTTGACCTCGTCGATACCCTTCCCGTCGGGGTCACTGATGGAGCGGAACACGGCTTCCGACATCGCGAAACAATCGGCGGGGGAGACGTCGGGTACGCCCAACACGTGGACGAGCCCCTCGAAGGCCAGCCGGTTGGCCACGTCCCCGATGGCGTCGATCGGTCCGACTGCCGCCAGCCCGTCGGCGACGACGCGCTCGGCGACGTCGGCGACGAAGGCCTGATGCTTCGCCATCGCCGGCTTCGTGAAGGCCCGCGCCGCCACGCGGCGCGTCTTGGTGTGTGAGGGCGGGTCCTCGCTCACAAAGAGGCCGCTCGGCTGTTCCTGGAGCGCGACGCCGTGACCGGAGATCATCTGCTCGTTGCTTCGCAGGCCGCGCGCCACATCCCCATGCCGGCTGAGCACGAAGAACCCCCGCTCGGGGTTCTGGTAACAGGGCGCCTCGGCACGTAGTCGCTCGTACGCGGGGTACGGGTCGGCCATGACCGGTTCGTCCCACGGGTCGTATCTCACTCCGCCCCCCTCCACATGCATCGGTGAATTGTGGCGCGGGGGCAGCCCGGGTTGTGCTGATCGTTGGTTCTGGAGCGAGTTGCCCACGTCTGGCGTGGGCAACTCGCTCCAGAACCAGAGCGACCGAACCCAGCGGGAGCGGAAGCAGAGGCGGAAGCGGGCGGAGTCGGTCACCCCGTCATCTCGGTCCGGTACGGTGCCCGACATGAAGCCCAAGGATGTTGTTGCCAAGGCCGTGACGTCGTTCCACCGAGCCGTCTTCCGGGCCACCAGCGGGCGGGTCGGCGGGAAGGCGTTCGGGATGCCGGTCGTGATGCTCACCACGACGGGGCGCAAGAGCGGCAAGCTCCGCACCACCATGCTCACGTCGCCCGTGCAGGACGACGCGTCCGTCGTGCTCGTCGCCTCCTACGGCGGGGATCCCCGCCACCCCACCTGGTTTCTGAACCTTCGCGACAACCCCGACGTCGAGATCGTCATGCAAGGCGAGCGGCGGGCGATGAAGGCGAGGGTGGCCAGCCCGAGCGAGAAGGAGGCTCTCTGGCCGCGGATCGTCGAGCGGTATAAGGGCTACGGCCAGTACCAGACGCGCACCGATCGCGACATTCCCGTCGTCATCCTGGAGCCCGCGGGCTGACCCCATGGCGACGGAGCTGCTGTACCTCGCCGATCAGGCGCTGTCGGCGTTCGACGGCACGGTCACGGCTGTGCGAGAGGGGGAGGTTGCCCTCGACCGCACCGCCTTCTATCCGACGGGCGGCGGCCAGCCCTTCGACACCGGGGTGCTCACCTGGGACGGGGGCACCACGCGGGTCGTCGGTGTGCGCAAGGAGGGCGCCGACGTGTGGCACGCCATCGACGGCGGGGTTCCCGGCGAGGGGGCGGGTGTGCACGGCGAGATCGACTGGGACCGCCGGTACGAGCTCATGCGTACCCACACCGCCCTTCACATCCTGTGCGGGGTGATCTGGAACGAGTGGGGGAAGGCGGTCACCGGCGGGAACATGGAGCCCCTCGAGGCCCGCATGGACTTCGAGTTCGACCCCCTGCCGGAGGGTTTCGGCGTTCGCGTCGAGGAGCTGGTGAACGCCGAGATCGCCGCCGATCGGCCGATCGAGGTCTACGAGCTTCCCCGGGCCGAGGCCCTGAAGGATGACGCCCTCATCCGTACCAAGGTCAACCTGATCCCCGAATCGGTCACGAGCATCCGGGTAGTCGACATCGTCGGGCTCGACAAGCAGGCCGACGGTGGCACCCACGTCGAATCGACGGGCGCCGTCGGGCGGGTCGAGGTGGTCAAGACGGAGTCGAAGGGCAAGGGCAACAAGCGCGTCCGCATCCGCGTCCACCCCGGCTGAGAGGCTGCGGGCGCCGACCGGCGCCCGAGCAGAGGGAAGTCGGCCAGAATGACCGAGTGAGCGCGGTCGTCGGGGTTCACATTCCGGGCTACGAGGTGCTCGAGGCCGTTGGCCGGGGTGGTCATGCCGTCGTGTTCCAGGCCCGCCAGATCGCCTTCGACCGGATCGTGGCGCTCAAGGTGATCTCCGGCGTCGACATCGACGGGTCAACCCAGCGCCGCTTCGAGCGCGAGTGCAGAGTCGCCGGGGCCCTGTCGTGGCACCCCCACATCGTGGCCGTCCATGACGCCGGGACCACGGACGAGGGCGCTCCATACATCGCCATGGAGTACTGCGAAGCGGGCTCCCTCGGCGACCGGCTCGCCCGGCTGGGTGGTCTCGGCTGGCCGGAGGTCACGACCGCTGCCGTGCAGCTCTGCGGCGCCCTCGAGACTGCACACCGCGCGGGCACGCTGCATCGCGACGTCAAACCCGAGAACGTGCTCGTCGGCCTGTACGGCGAGGTGAAGCTCAGCGACTTCGGCATCGCCGCCCTCCAGCGTGGATCGACGGTGACGGCCGCCGGCGTGGTGACCACGACCGTGGCCCACGCGGCGCCCGAGGTGCTGGCGGGGGCAAAGTCGAGCCCGGCGTCCGACGTCTACTCGCTCGGTTCGACGGTGTTCACCCTTCTTTCCGGCAAGCCGGCCTTCCTCGAGCCCACCGACGAGGTGCTGGCCACGACGATCGCTCGCATCGCGACGTCGCCGGTTCCCGATCTGAGGCCCGCGGGGGTCCCCGACGGGCTGGCGGCGTTGATCGAGGCCTCGATGTCGAAGGATCCGGCGACCCGACCGTTGTCGGCTGCGGCTCTTGGAGAGGGGCTCCGCTCGTTCCAGGCGCAGGTTGGACAGCCCGTAGGCGACATGCGACTCCGGGATGACCTCAAGGGGACGGTGGCCATCGCCGAGCCGCCCCCGGTGCCCGCCGTCAACGGGCCGCCGGCGGTCGTGACGCCCCCGCCCGTGCCGGCTCCGCCGACCGTGGTCACGCCTCCAGCGGCGGTCGTCACGCCTTCCTCTGCGGCGCCCCCGGTCGCGCCCCCTCCCGCGCCGGTTGCTACACCGGGAACGCCCCCGCCGGGGCCGTTGGCCGCCCCGCCCTCGTGGGGCGGCCCCCCCGCACACGCAGGGCCGACGGGCGGAGGCCCGCTTCCGCTCATCCTGGGAATCGTGCTGTTCGTGGTGGCTGCCATCGGACTCGCCGTTCTGTTCGTGCCCGCCACGGTGGATGACTTCTTCGGCGAGGTGAGTTGCGGCCCCCCGCCGATCGCCATCGCCTTGGGCGCCGAGCCCGGCGACGACGTCCCCATCTACCTGGAGGCCGAGTGTCGGGACGAGTCGCGTGCGGAGGCGATCGGGGGCGGAGTGATCGCGGCCGGATCTTCCGTCGGCGGGTTCTTCCTGGTGCGGAGGTGGCGCCGCCGACGGGGGCGTGTCCTAGGCCCCGCTCCCGCCTGGCCCACCTGACCGCTCCACCAGTACACCCGCCGCTTCCATGGCCGCCATTGCAGCCTCGCCGTTGCCGGGGGAGAGGTTGACGGCCCGAATCCCTCCACCGAGCACGGTGGTGTCGAAGCCGAGGCGGGCGGCGTCGATGGCGGTTTCCTTCACGCAGTAGTCGGTGGCCAGGCCGACGATCACCACCCGCCCCACGCCCCGGTCGCGGAGCCGCGCGTCGAGGCCGGTGGACGACTCGGCGCCCGTCTCGGGGTCTCGCACCGTGAAGCCCGAGTAGCCGTCTTCTCCACCCGTGCCCTTCCTCAGGGTTTCGCCGCCGACGGCGAGATCAGGATGGAGCGCCGCGCCCCACGTGTCGGCCACGCAGTGCACAGGCCACGGCCCGCCGTCCTTTTCGAAGTGCGGGGTGTCGGGCGGGTGCCAGTCCTGGTGTACACGACCACGGCGCCGCCGGCGACGGCCGCCGCCACCTCCTGGTTGATGAAGGGGACAACGGCCTCGCCCCCCGAGACCGCGAGGGCTCCCTTGGGGTCGGCGAAGTCGTTCTGGACGTCGACTACGACGAGCGCGGTTTCGGAGTCGTAGGCGGCCATGGCGCACCCCCTTGGCTACCGTCCAGCGTATGGATGCGCCGGGGGCGCTGCTCACCGACCTCTACGAGTTCACGATGGCCGCCGCCTACGTGGCCGAGGGGATGGCGGAGCGTCCGGCGACGTTCAGCCTCTTCGTGCGCAACCTGCCACCCGAGCGCGGCTATCTCATCGCCGCCGGCCTCGACGACGCCTTGGCGTGGCTGGAGGACTTCCGGTTCGGAGACGCGGAGATGGGGGCGCTCGCCGCCCTCGACCTCTTCGACGACGAGTTCCTCGAGTGGCTCCGCACCGCGCGGTTCACCGGTGCCGTGCGGGCGGTGCCGGAGGGCGCGGCGGTGTTCGCGTCCGAGCCCCTGCTCGAGGTGGACGGGCCGCTCGGCGTCGCCCAGCTTGCCGAGAGCTACCTCCTCAATCAGGTCACGTTGCAGACGACGCTGGCCACAAAATGCGCCCGGTGTGTCGACGCCGCCGCCCCCGCGGCGGTGGTCGACTTCTCGCTCCGGCGGGCCCAGGGTGTTGACGCCGCCATGAAGGTGGCGCGGTGTGCCCGCATCGCCGGGCTGGCGGCGACGAGCAACGTCGCCGGTGGCTCCCGGTACGGGCTCCCGGCCACAGGCACCATGGCGCACGCCTTCGTGCAGGCCTACGACCGCGAGGCCGACGCCTTCCGCGCCTTCGCCGATTGCTTCGGGGAGCGGACCATCCTCCTGGTTGATACCTACGACACCCGGCGCGGCGTCGAGCGGGCCATCGAGGTGGCGGGCGAGATGCGGGCCCGGGGTGTCGAGCTACGGGGCGTGCGGCTGGACAGCGGTGACCTGGTGGAGCTCTCGAAGCAGGCTCGGGCCACGCTCGACGACGCGGGATTCGCCGGGATGCAGGTGTTCGCCAGCGGGAGCCTCGACGAGTACGCCATCGAGTCGCTGATCCGGGCCGGGGCTCGGATCGACGCCTACGGCGTGGGCACCTCGATGGGCGTCTCCCGGGACGCACCCTCGCTCGACACCGTGTACAAGCTCGTGGAGTACGACGGGCGGCCGGTGCGCAAGACCTCGGAGGGCAAGGCCACCTGGCCGGGGCGCAAGCAGGTCTGGCGCCGGCCCGGCTTCGGCGGCGACGTGGTGGGCCTGTGGGGCGAGCCCGGCCTCGACGGCGCCGAGCCGCTCCTCACCGAGGTCATGCGCGCCGGCGATCGAGTCGGCGTCGAGGCCACCGACCTAGAGGCCGCCGCCGCCCGCTGCGCCGCCGTCCTCGACAGCCTTCCGGAAGGCGTGCGCCGCTTGCGCGAGTCAGATTCCTATCCGGTCACCGCAAGCAGAGGGCTGGCGGAACTGACGGCGAGCCTCCCCGCTGACCACCCGTGAGGGGACCGCTCACCTATCCGACCGCCGCCTGGATGAGTACCAGCGCGGCCGCGAGGCCGGCGCCGCCGAGGACGATCGGGCGAATGCTCGCGGAGTCAATGCGGGCGGCTGTGTTCCGCGACGCGACGAAGCCGACGACGATCCCGGGTGTGATGGCGAGCCCGGAACCGAGCTCAGCCAAACCGAGTTTGCCCACGGCGACCAGGGTGACGATGGACAAGGCGCTCCCGACCACGAAGATGCCGTTCAGCGTGCCCCGTATCACCGGGCCCGCTTCCTGCTGGTACACGAGGGCCAGGGGCGGTCCGCCCACCGTGGTCGAGGTGCCCATGAACCCCGACAGGGCTCCGGCCCCCAAGAGCACGGGTCGGGAGCGTGGCAGGTGCAGGTTTCCGGCCGTGAGGACGACCGCTGCGAGCAACACCGATCCGATGAGGAGTTCGAGGGACCGCTGCGAGAGGGCGGCGACGGCGTAGCCGCCGACCACGGTCCCGGGGACGCGACCGGCGACGGTCCAGGCCACGCCAGCCCGGTCGATCGACGCCCGCTCCCGCCAGGCGATGAGCACGACGAGCACGGTGGCGGCGATCATGGCAGGGCCGGGGACCAGCCCGGGGTCGATGAGGACCAGCACCGGTGCGGCCACAATCATCGACCCGAATCCGAGCGATCCCTGGACGAGACCCCCAACGGCGAGCACGGCGCCGGCCAGAGCGAGGTCGAGGGGCTCCACGCCTGGAATCTTGGCGTCTGACGAAGTCCTACGAGGGGGTGACGCTGCGCAGGAGGGAGACTTGCTCGGTGTGGAAGTTCCCGAGGGCGGTGCTGAGGTCGCTCACGCTGTCTTCCCGCACGATTAGGTAGCGCTCGGGGTCGACGTTGTCGTTCGAAGTGATCTCGCCGTTGACGTCCCCGGATACAACCGTGTGCGTCCGTACCTTGAAGGTGCGGACCGACTCGCCGCCGATGGTCAGCGTCTCTGCGCTGAGGACGTCGATGGTGGTCGCCGTGTGGTGGTCGCCGTCCGTGCTCGTCAGTTCGAACTCGGTGTGGTAGCCGACGCCGGCGCCGGTGGGGGCGAGGAGTTGGGGCTGGGCGGGCGCGAATTCGTAGGTGATGTTGATCCCGCTGACTCGCGTCTCGGTCTTGAGCGACTCGAGGTACACGCCGTCGTCCCCGAACAACAAGACCGTGGTGGTGAGGCCTCCCTCGCCGTTCTCGTCGCGCGTGTCGCGCACCGAGCGCTGCCGCCCTCCGTCGGCGGGGTCGACCTTGAGCGTCGTCACCTTCGGGAGCTCTTCGGTTCCGCCGAGGGGGCCGCTCTGGGTCGTCTCGCCGTCGGTGTCGTAGGTGTACGTGCCGTCGGCGGCCGGCTGGGCTGCTCCACCTGCCGTGGGCGCGGGGGGCGCCGGCCCTGAGCCGCCGCCGCTGACGTTTGCCCCTGTTGTCGTGGTTGCACCGCCCGAGGCGTTGCCCGAGCCCTGGCCCCCGCCGTCTCCGGCGTCGGCGCCATTCGAGCCGGCGGTGTCGTCGCCGTCGGCGTCGCCTTCCTCTGCGTCGGAGCGATCGGAGTCGGCGGTCTTGTCGGTCGAGACCTTGTCGGTCTCGTCGCCCCCGCACGCCCCGAGGGCGAGAAGGACGAGGAGGACGGCGAGCGGGGCGGCGAAGGTGGCGAGGCGACGTCGGTCCATGGTCTCTAGCTTGGCCGAGCGGGTCGGCGAGGGCTACCTCGGGGCTACCTCAGGGCCGCCGAGGCGGCGGCGATGGCGTCGTGGTTGACGCGGAACCACGCCCACGTCCCCCGCTTCTCGCGATGCAGTAGGCCCGCGTCGACGAGCACCTTGAGGTGGTGGCTCACGGTGGGCTGCGAGAGTCCGAGGGGCTCGGTCAGTCCGCACACGCACATCTCCCCATCGGGGTTGGCGGCCACCAGAGAGAGGAGCTTGACGCGGGCCGGATCGGCCAGGGCCCGAAAGACGCGAGCCGTCGATTCCGCCTCCTCGTCGGTGAGGGGGCTCTCGAGGACGGGACAACACACTGGGGTCTGCGTCAACATATTGATGAGCTTCTATATTGACAGATTTCGATTGATCTGGCAAGGATGGGCGCGGGAACTCACCCAAGCGAAGGGAGGTGCTCATGTGCCCGTGCTTTGAGGGAGGCTGCTGCGGCGGCCCGTCCTGACGCCCGGCGTCAGGCCGCGGTCTTGACCGCGAACATCACCCCGTCGCGGATGGGAACGATCTGCGACACGAACCGGGGGTCGGCCGCCACCAACCGGTTGTGCTCCCGGATGGCCTCCACCCACCCCGGGTGCCTGTTGTCCGGTTCTCCGGTGGCGGCCATCCCCCTCCAGAGCGTGTTGTCGCACAGGTAGGCGCCGCCGACCAGGAGGCGATCCGCGGCAGCCCGGAAGCACTCGGGGTAGCCGTCCTTGTCGACGTCGCAATACACGACGTCGAAATCGCCGTCGGTGGACGCCATTCCGGCCAGGGCGTCGCCGACCCGGTAGGCGACCCGACCCCACGCGCCGGCGCGGCTCAGATAGCCCTCGGCGTCGCGGGCGTTGTCGGCGCTCCCGTCGGTACAGATCACCTCGCCGTCGGAGCCCACGGCGCGAGCGAACCAGTAGGCGGAGTATCCGAAGCCGGAGCCGAGTTCCATCACTCGACGGGCTCCCACCGCCCGGGCCGCGGCCTCGAGGAACCGGCCCACCGCGGGGCCGACGATCGGAAAACCGTCGCGCTCGGCCCGGGCCTCCATCTCGTCGAGCACGTCGCTGCGGTGCTGCTCCGCCGACAGCTCGACGAGATAGCGCTCGACCTCCGGTCCGGCGATCTCTTCCCTCATGTCTCCCTCATGTCTCCCTCATGCCTCCCGCACGGGCCTGATTCTGTCCGCGCCTCGGGTGGGCGGGCTACGTTCCCACCGGCGCGAGCCGCCTGAAGGAGGCTGGGCATGGAGGATACGAGGGCGATTCGGATCGAGGACGACGGGGGTGTCCGCCACCTGGTGTTGTGTCGCCCCGAGGCGATGAACACCATCACCCCGCAGCTTCGCGACGAGCTCGATGACGCTCTCGAGTCGGCCGACCGGGATCCGTCAGTGAAGGTGATCCTCCTGCGGGCCGAGGGGCGGGCCTTCTGCGCCGGCTTCGGTCTCGACTGGAGCACGGCAGCCCAGGCCGGCGAGCGGGCGGGCGAGCGGGCCGGGACGCGCGCGTGGGACTCGGTGGCCGACCTCCAGATGATCGGCCGCTTCGCCAGTACTTGGGCCAAGCTCTTCACGATCGGCAAGCCCACGATCGCTGCCGTCCAAGGCTGGTGCGTCGCTGGGGGCACCGACTTCGTCCTCAATGCCGACATCATCCTCGCCGGGGAGTCGGCCGTGTTCGGGTACCCGCCTGCTCGGGTGTGGGGTACCCCGGAGGCCCCGTGGGTCTGGGTGGCGCGCCTCGGGCTCGAGCGGGCCAAGCGCTACCTCCTGACGGGCGACGAGATTCCCGCTCCGGAAGCGGCCCGCATCGGCATGATCCTGGAGTGTGTGCCCGACGACGCCCTGCTGGAGCGGGCCACCTCCCTCGCCCAGCGGATGGCCCTCATGCCGTTGAACCAGCTCCGGATGCTCAAGCTGTTGTGCAACCAGAGCGCGCAGGCCCTCCAGCCCGACACCTCTCGCCTTCTCGGGTGCCTCTTCGACGGCGTGGCCCGTCATACCCAGGAAGGTCTCGACTTCGTGACCCGCGCCCAGGAGGTTGGCTTCCGTCAGGCCGTGCGTGAGCGCGACGCCCCCTTCGGCGATTACGGCGAGCGGGGCCGCAGCTCCTGAACGGCGCGTCACCCTGCGGTGGTTGACCGGCTTCCGCCGAGCCGTCACACTCCGCCCGTGCCCTCCCCGATCCGGTACGCCCGCAGTGGTGATCTGAGCATCGCGTACCGAGTCGAGGGTTCGGGCCCGGACTTGCTGGTGGCTCCCGGGTTCATCTCCCACCTGGAATGGGCAATGGACGAGCCGGTGGTGGCGCGCTTCTCGGAGCGGCTGGCGTCGTTCTCTCGAGTCATCGTGTTCGACAAGCGGGGGTGCGGGCTCTCCGATCCGGTGAGCGGGCCGCCGTCGCTCGAAGAGAACGTCCAGGACATGCGGGCGGTGCTCGACGCGGTCGGGTCGGAGCGGGCGGTCATCTTTGGGGTCTCCGAAGGGGGGTCGACGGCGATGTTGTTTGCGGCGACCCACCCTGTTCGAACCGCGGCCTTGATTCTCTACGGGAGTTATGCGCGCGTCCTGCGTGCGCCCGACTACCCGTTCGGAGTCGGCTCGGACGAACACCAGGTCTTGATCGACATGACGATGGAACGGTGGGGCGATGGCGTCGGGCTGTCGGCGTGGGCTCCGAGTGCTGGTGACGATCCGCGCCTTCGTGAGTCGTGGGCGCGGCTCCAGCGATTGGCGGCGAGCCCGGCCATGGTTCGGCGGATCTTCGAGCTGTACCGCGACATTGATATCCGACCGGTGCTTCCAAGTATCCGGGTACCCACGCTCGTACTCCACCGCCGAGATGATCGGATGGTTCCCGTCGCGATGGCGCACTACCTCGCCGACCACCTCCCCGACGCCAAGCTCGTCGAACTCGAGGGGACCGATCACACGTTCTTCACCGGGGACACCCGGGTGATGTTGGACGAACTCGAGGAATTCGCCACCGGGACGGTCGGGCCCCAGGGCGGTGACCGCGTCCTTGCCACGGTGCTCTTCACCGACATTGTTTCCTCAACGGAGCGGGCGATCGCGATGGGTGACGCCCGCTGGCGCGATCTGCTGGAGACCCACCACGCTCAGGTTACGAGCCAAATCGAGCGGTTCGAGGGGCGCGAGGTGAAGTCACTTGGGGACGGGTTTCTCGCCGTCTTTGACGGGCCGGCGCGGGCGATCAGGTGCGCGCAGGCCATTTCCGACCGGGCCCGCTCGATCGGTCTCGACGTGCGGGCGGGGCTGCACACGGGAGAGTGCGAGACGATCGGCGATGACATCGGCGGGATCGCAGTCCACATTGCTGCCCGGGTCGCCGCGCTCGGTCAGGGCGACGAAGTCCTGGTGTCAAGCACGGTCAAGGATCTCGTCGCCGGGTCAGGCATCGTGTTCGAAGATCGAGGATCGCACGCGCTCAAGGGCGTCGATGACGAGTGGAGGCTCTTCGCCGCGCTGCGGTAGCCGGCCGTTCGGTGCAGTTCTTCGTCCACTCTCCTTGTGCCGGATGTTCCGCTCTCAGCGCGGGTCGATCCGGCACTAGGTAGGAGTCCTAGGAAGGAAGGCCGTCGGCGAGGGTCCAGCCGACGGGGAGGACGACGTCGCCGGTGGTGAGCCGGTAGTAGACGTCCCAGTGGTAGTAGCCGAAGTAGGAGCGCTCGTTGGCCCGCATCACGCCGGCGTGGGCCTCGACGGCGTCGACGTAGCGGTCGCTGTGGTTGTAGGCGAAGAGGGCTCCTGGCATGTCGGCGGGCGCGCCCGCCGCCACCAGGTACCGGGCCGCGGCCCGGATGGAGTCACCGGCGTCCTCGATGTCGCCCTCGCCGTAGGTTTCCCAGGTCGAGGGCAGGAACTGCATCGGCCCGCTGGCGCCGGCGGTGCTGACACCCCGGATGCGTCCCATCCGGGTCTCCACGAGGTGGATCGCCGCGAGGTACTCCCAAGGGACGCCGAACTCGCCCTCGGCGGCGCGGTAGTGCGCCAGCAACTCGCCGGCGGGCGGGGGATCGACGATGACCCAGTCCGGAAGGGCCGGGCGCGGGTCCGTGAGCTCCCACAGGTCGCGAAACGCGCCCGCGTTGGCCGCTGTGACCGGCGCCAGGCCTGGGCCGACGCCCGCGGCAACGGCGGCGTCCCACTCGGGGTGACGAGCGAGCTGGCGGTAGGCCCGTTGTTGGGCCCGGCCCCAGGCGGGCAGAGCGTCGTCGGATGTCGCCGGATCACGGATGGCGGTTTCGGCGGCGACGATGGCTTCGGCGAGGTCGTCGGGCCCCGACGGGTCGGACGCCGCTGCGAAGGCTTGGTCCGCGTCTGCGTCGTCGGGCTCGGTCGAACTGGTCGCCTCGGCGGGCTCTTCTTGGGTTGTGGCCCGCGTGGTCTCCGCCGTCTCCGGGCCGCCGCCGTCGCCATTGGCGGTCAGCGCGATGACGCCGGCCACGACGAGGATCCCGACGCACGCGGCGAGAATTCGAGAGCGCACTTAGAGGCTGCGCGGATCGGTCACGGTGCTCCTGCGAAACGGCTTCCTGGGCAGGCTTCGCCTGCCCAGACTCGCGCCTATTTCCTAACAGCGTGCCGCCGATCGGCGCACGCTCTTCGGCGAGGTTAGGTGCGGGCGTGCTTGGCTGGGGGGCCATGATCGGGGCTGGGTTCGACGCCGTCCTTACGGCCGCGCAGGATGGCGACGAGGCGGCCCTCGAGACGTTGTACCGCGATCTCGCACCGCTCGTCCGTGGGTACCTGCGGGTTCGCGGCGCCGCTGACCCCGATGACGTCACCTCGGAGACGTTCGTCGCCGTGGTGCGGAACCTTGGCCGGTTCCGCGGGAGCGAAACCAAGCTCCGGTCGTGGGTTCTCACCATCGCCCACCGCCGGCTGATCGACGAGCGCCGCAAGCACGGTCGCCGGCGCGACACTCTCCACGAGCCCGACGTCGTCGTCGAGCTCGCCGGGGCTGGTGCTGACGACGCGGCGACGGGTGCGCTCGAACGGATCAGCGACGAACGCGTCGCCGGCCTCCTCGACCTCCTCACCGACGATCAGCGGGCCGTGGTAATGCTTCGTCTGATCGCCGACCTCTCGGTTCGTGATGTGGCCGCCATCCTCGGGAAGCGACCGGGTGCTGTGAAGACCCTCCAACGGCGAGCGCTGACGCGTTTGGCGAAGGTCGTCGCAGAAGGGGCGGACGGGGACGAAGGTACCGAGGAGCAGGACGTCCCGTTTCCCGACGGCCATGAACTCCGATGACTGGGACGACATGACGGACCCGCAGGACCCGCAGCTCGAACGGGTGCTCCACGCAATCCGCGAGGAGCTGACCCAAGCGCCCCCCGAGTACGTCGCGCAACGACACCTTCGTGCCATGCGTGAGGCCGGCGGTTCGGTTCGGGTCCGCGCCGACCGACCCCGGAGGATTCTCGTGCCCCGATTCACCCCCGCATGGCTGGCCGCCGGCGTGGCGGCGCTCATCGGCTTTACCGGCGGACTGGCTGCCGCCGACGCACTCCCGGACTCCGCTCAGCACGTGGTCGCCCAGACGGTCAGCCACATCGGAATCGATGTCCCCGATCCCCGCGCCGACGACGCCGACGCGGATGACGACGCGGATGACGACGCGGATGACGACGCCGACGATCCAGATGCCCGCCCTGACACGCACGGCCGGACCGTTTCGAGTGTGGCCCACGATCCCACGCTCGAAGGGTGTGAGCACGGCCAGGCCGTCAGTGACGTCGCCTCCTCCAAGAATCAGGGCAACCCTGACGCCCCCGGCCAGGGCGACGATCGCGACCCGTGCGCCAAGGGCGGGGGCGACGACGAGTCGGACGGTGACGACGGGTCCGACGGCGAAGGCGAGGGTGGCGGCTCGAGCGGGTCTCCCGGAAACGCTGCGAATGCGGGTTCCAATGGGGAGGGCCGTGGGAACGCAGGTTCCCAAGATGACGACGACGAATCCGGGCCCGGGAACTCCGGTGGGCAGGGGAATCAGGGCCAGGGGAATCAGGGCCAGGGAGGCGGTAACGACTGACTGACCCGGGGGGTCGCGGTCAGCACGAAGGGGCCCGGCGCCCGTTCCCGCCAGGGGACCGGGAGTGCCGGGCCCGTTCGCGTGCTGGGGTACGGGGCTGCGTAGCGTGAGCAGGGATTTGTATGACCCGCCACGAACCTTCCCGGATGCCCCGAATCTGGCGCACTCGCGCCCTGGCGTGCGCCGCCCTCGCCGCGGTCGCGGCGACGACGGCGACGACCGCGCCCGTCGGTGCGCAAACCAGTGCGTCGGCGCTCCACGTCGTGGTCCTCGTCGTCGACGGCATGAACCCCGATGAGGTCACGGCCCTCACCCCGAGCCTGAACGGCGTCCGTTCAGCCGGGACATGGTTCGAGGACTCCCGCTCCGTCCTCGTCGCCGAGACCATTCCGAACCACGTGGCCATGATGACCGGCGTCCTCCCGGGCCGGAGCGGCATCGTGGCCAACAGCGTGATCGCTCAGGACGACCAGGAGAAGGCCGACGACGCCGATGACCCCGGCCTCTTCGATCCGGGGATCGAGACCTTGTTCACCACGTTCCACAACCGGTGCCCCGGCGTCCAGACGGCCACCGTCCTCTCCAAGGCCTACCTCCACGGCATCTTTGCGACGGGGGGCAACCAGCAGGCGGCCGACTTCCACTGGGCGCCTACTCCGCTCATCCCGGTCAGTGGCCACACCCCCGACCTGTTCACGACCAACGCCTTCCTCGGGTGGCTCGACGGGGTCGACCCCGCCAAGCCGTCGTTCTCATTCGTGAACCTGGGTGACGTCGACCGGATGGGCCACGTCGACCTCGCCGGATCCGTCACCCAGGGAGCCGCACCGGCCCAACGGCGTGCCGTGCTGGAGCACACCGACGTCGAGGTGGGCCGCATCCTCACGGCACTCGAAGATCAAGACATGTGGGAGGAAACCGTTCTGGTTGTCGTCTCCGACCACGGCATGGACTGGGCGGTGCCCACGCAATTCGTCGAGACTTCGAAGATCCTCGAGGCGGCCGGCTTCCAGCGGGGGACGCCGGCCGAGGGCGCCGACTTCCAGATCGCCCACAACGGCGGTGCGGACCTCGTTTACGTCCACGACGACGCCCAGGTCGAGGCCATCGGCGCCGCCCTCAAGAACGCCAACAAGCCCGGGATTGCCGACGTGGTGTGGGGAAGCGGCCTCAGCAATCTCGGGATCTCGCACCGGCACGCCGGCGACGTGGTGGTGTTCGCCGCTGACGGCTGGCGGATGGCCGACGCCACCGGTCAGGAGAACGCCATCGTCGGGAACCACGGGCACGGGCCGACCCAGCACAACGTGCTCATGGTGGGGGGCGGGCATGACTCCGTGGCCAAGGGTGTGGCCGCCGGCCCCGACGACGCCCTGCTCGTCAACCCACGCGGGCGGGTCGGGGTCCTTTCCGTGGCCCCGACCGTGACGACGCTGTTCGGGATCGAGCCGCCGAACGAACCCTCCGACGCTCCCGCCCTCGACGCCGCCTTTGCCGGAGGATCGGTCCCAGAAGGGAAGGTCTGTGCGGCTGCGGCCACTACGGCGGGGGCCGGTGGTGCCGCTTCGGGTACGGACGTGATGGGGGCGGCGGCAGGGAGCCCGGGTGCGAGCGGTGGGGTGACGCCGGCGACGGGCGGTTCTCTGGCCGGCGTGGCGGCGTTCGGCACCGTCCTCGTGCTCGGCGGGCTGGCCCGGAGGCGGGCTCTTACCCGAGCTTGAGCACCTCCTCGAACCCTTCGCGCAGGCACGCGACGAAGCGCTCGCGGTCGGGAATGGCGATGGCGTCGAGGTTGATTCCCACGCAGCAGGTGCCGCAGTGTGAGACGAGCGTGATGTTGGTGGCCGCGCCCGAGAGCGGCCCGAACGCGTACTGGGCCGCAACCTCAGCGCCTCCGAGGTAGACGGGGAAGGGCACGCCCGGCACGTTGCTGGTCACGAAGTCCACGCCCTTGAGGAGCCCCCCGAACACGCGCGTGGTCACCGACGTCGGCAGGCGGTTCAGGATCCCGGCGAGCGTGTCGGTCAGCGCCAGGGCCGGCTCTTGGCGCCACTCCCGCACCAGCCGTCCGAGCTGGCGCATCCGTTCGGCGGGGTCGATGACGGCCGCCGGAACTGGGAAGCGAGCGGGCACGAACCGGTTCCCGGCCATGGGATCGTCGTCGGCGCGCACGTTGATGGGCATCGTCATCCGGAGCTGTTCGACCGGTGACCCGTGGCGCTCGTGATAGCGGCGAAGTCCGCCGGTGACGGCAGCGATGAACGCGTCGTTGAGGGTGCCGTCGACCGACTTGGCCGCGCCCTTGAGGTCGTCGAGGGGGACGTCGATGGTCGCGAAACGGGCCGACAGGCTCCGTCCCCGCATGATGGGCGACAGCGGCTCGCGCACCGGGGCGAGGATCCGACCGATCGAGCGGGCGGTGCGCAGGGCCGAGGCGGCGGTGACGTCGGGAGCCTGGAGTGCGCGAACGGCCGCTCCGATCCCGGCGCCGACCATCCGGCGGGCGCCCCGGCGCCAGCGGTCGGCGTTGTAGGCGACGGCCTCGCCGACGAGGCCGGCCAGCGTGGGGTGCTCGCCCTCGGGTGCAGGTGCCAGCTCGTCCGGCTCGGAAGGATGCGGGTCGAGGTCGAGGAGGTTCATGGCCAGCTTGATGCCACCCACCCCGTCGGTGATCGAGTGGTGCACTTTCTGCACCAGAGCCGCCCCGCCACCCTCGAGCCCCTCGATGAGGACGAACTCCCACAGGGGTCGGGCCCGATCGAAGCCCGCCATCCCCAGACCTTCGGTGAGGCGGAGGAGCGCGGCGGCGTCACCCGGCTCAGGCGCCCGGATCCGGCGCAGGTGGTAGTCGAGGTCGAAATGGGCGTCGGTGGTCCAGCGGGGCGGGCCGACACGAAGGGGAGGCACCACCACTCGCTGTCGCAGTTGCGGGATCACCCGGGTCGCCCGGTCGACCTTCGCCACCACCCGATCCCAGTCGGGCGAGGAATCGAGGACGGCGAGGGCGGTGATGGTCGACCGGAGGGTCGGGTCCTTCTCGATGTTCCAGAGCAGGGCGTCGGCGTCGCCCATGTAGTGAGTGGGTCCCGGCTCCGGCTCCGGTTGGCCCGCCTCAGGCGCCATGCCGCCGGAGGCTAGCGGCCCGAGAGGCCCCACGGAGCGGAAAACGGGCCGTGATCAGGGTTGGGTGCTCGGGCTGGTAGGCGCGGGACCAAGCTGTTCAAAACTCGGAGGGTCCCGGACTTCGGGCGGTGCGTAGAAGAATCCCGCTGGCATCTCCTTGTCGTAGGGGGTGAGGAGGGCTCCGATTCCGAGTCCCGACGACGACGACCCCGAGCCCGAGGGCATCTCCACCTCGACGTCGGCACCGAAGTCGAACAGCTCGAGCGTCATCTGAGAGTGCATGCTGCTGGCGAAGCCGGACTCGTCGCGGTGGTCAGACGACGACGTGGTTTGGAGCTTGTGCACGACCCCGTCGTCCACCCCGATCCACGCCTCGGCCGTGCCCTCGCCCTCGGTGCCCTCGGGGGCGAAGACCGAGGCGGCGACGTCGAATCGGTAGTGCCTTACGGCGAAGCCGTCGAGGTCTTCCCGGCCCAGGTCGGTCACGCTGCCCCTGGCTCCACGGAGGAAGGCGGCGACGGCGGCGGGGTCGGCGAGCATCGCCGCCATCGGGCCGGCGGCCCCCGGCACCTCGACCCAGGCCCCGTCGGGCCCCTTGACGAGGGTGCGGTCCCCGTCGACGGCGATGCCGAAGGCCCCCGAGGGATCGGTGGGCAGGGCCGGCGAGGCCGAGGTGACCTCCATGGTGCCGTCGATGCGGAGCCGGCTGGGAAACTCCACCGCGCCGGCCCCGGAGACGCGCATCTCGAACGTGAACTCGTCGGGGATTTCGAGGCCGGCGAAGCCGGCTCCGGCGCTGGCACGGAACGCCTCGTACTGCGCCCGAGCCTCGGCGACGTAGGCGTCGTACTGGCGGCGCATCTCGTCGACCTGGGCCTCGTACTGCCGGTGTGCCTCCTCCTGCTGCTCCGGCGGTAGGGAGGCGGAGTCAGGTTCGGGCGGCGGCGTGAACGGCGGCGGCTCGAAGGCTTCGGCCGCGGCGGGAAGCGAGACCTCAGGAAGCGTGACCTCGTCGGGCGGTGAGATCGTGGCCGTCGTCGTGCCCGAGAGGCGGACCCGTGCCGTTCCCGCTTCGAGGGTCCGCTCCGCGGCGGTGAGGAGGGGCTCAACGACCTCGGGTGCGGCAACGCCGGGAGCGGAGTCGTCGTCGCCTTCCCGGGGGAACACGGCCAGGACGCCCACGAGCAGCGTGAGCACCGCGGCCAGCGAAAGGGTGACGAGGAGCGGCCCGCGGGGCTGCCCGGCCCAGCCGGGCCGAACCTCCTCCGCCGCCTGTTCGACGTCCAGGTCGATGACGTCACCGGTCTCGGCGGCGCTGCGTACGCCGGCGATCACCCGGTCGGCCAGACCGCCGGGCGCCGGGCCCGGCGCCATGGCCTGCGCATACTCGCCCACCTGGGCGAGGTCGCGCGAGAAGGCGAGACAGCGCTCGCACTCGTCGAGGTGCTCGGCGACGGCGGGGTTGAGGTCACCGTTGAGCAGGGCCTTCCGGCACGCCGAGTGGCGCATGTTCACCTCACTCTCCCGTCGCCTCGGTACGGGCGTCGGAGAGGGCGCGAGCGAGCTTCTCTCGCGCCCGAGAAACTCGGGAGCGCATGGTCGACGCTGGGACCCCGACGATCTCGGCCGCTTCCTCCCGGCTATGCCCGACCACTTCGACGAGGACGAAGCCCTCACGCTCGTCGTCGGGGAGCTCGGCCAAGGCAGCTTCGACCGCAACCTTGAGATCGGTGCGGTCTTCACGACCGCGTTCACGGCGAACGTCGTCGAGCGCCACGACGTTCAGGCGCTTGTTCAGGAAGGTGTCCTGCACGGCCTCCTCGGCGGCGAAATCGTCACGGAGCATCGAGCGGGCCATGCGCCAGGCCGCGTCGGTGTGGCGGCGGACGAGGAGTTCGAATGCCGACTCGTCACCGGCCGCCGCCTGAGTGACGAGTTCGTTGTCGTCCATGCCCCTCGCTTGCCCGGTGATCGCTCGCTCGGAAGTCGCTTTTCCCGCGGCCCCGATGACCGTCGTCTGAGCGAGGGCAGCGAGTGTCCCGACGCATGTGTCCATGCATCAAGTGAGACGGCCCCACCTTCGCCCGTCGACGACGCCGCCACGCCTCGGGCCGAGCTTTCCCTCAGTATTGCCCGGTTTCGTCCACACACGGAGGCAACGTCAGGCGCCGTACTTGGCCAGTCGTCCGGCGTTGGCGAGCATGATGGGCATGAGGGTGGCCGTCGGCCGAAGGCCGAGGCCGCCGCCCCGGCACCAGCGTTCTCCGAAGCGATCCACGTCGTCGCGACCGCAACGCTCTGACCACAGGACGGCCGGAACGGGATGCCATGAGTGCGCCGCCATCTGCGTCGGGGTGGCGTGGTCACCGGTGACCACGAGCACGTCGGGTTGCAGGGCCCGGATGTCGGGGATGGCGGCGTCGAGGGCCTCGATGGCGGCGATCTTGCGCCCGCGGTCGCCGTCCTCGCCCGCCGAGTCTGTGGGCTTGTGGTGGATGAAGAAGTAGTCGTAGTCCTGCCAGGCCGTCCGGGCGGTCTCGACCTGGTCGGCGAGCGCGGCCGGGCGGCCGAGGACGTCCATCCCCAGAATGCGGGCGATGCCGCGGTACATCGGGTAGACGGCGACGGCGGCGGCCGTGAGCCCGTAGCGGTCGGCGAACGAGGGGAGCTCGCGCAAAGTGTCGAACCCGCGCAGGAGGAGGCCGTTCGCCCGGGGCTCGGCCGCGAGTGACGTTCGGACCTGGGCATCGAGTTCGGCGACCAGTTCCGCCGTGCGTTTGGCCGCCGGGTCCGTCGCCTCGGGCGCCAGGGGGGCGACTCCCGCCTTCTGGGGGTCGGTGTCGGCCACCCGCGGGTCGAGTTCCGGGCCCCGGAGCACCACCAGCACCCGGTGCTCGCGTTCGTGGCGGAAGTGCGCCTCCACGCCGTCGAGGGACACGGCGGCTTGGAGTCGCTGAACGATTGCCCGCGCCTCTTCGTCGGAGATCCGCCCCGCCCGCCGGTCGGTGACCGCGCCATCGGGGCCGAGCGTGCAGAGGTTGGCTCGAGCGGCCACATCGCCCGGTTCGAGGTCGAACTCCAGGCCGGCGGCCGACAGGGCTCCCCGGCCCAGCTCGTACACGGTGGGGTCGTATCCGAACAGGGCGAGGTGGCCGGGGCCCGAACCCGGTGTGATGCCGGGGCCCACGGGCTCGACCAGGCCCACCACGCCGGCGGCGGCGAGCTGGTCCAGGTGGGGGGTTGCTGCTTCTTCGAGCTCGGTGCCGTGGCTGGCGTCGGCGTAGCCGCCGAGGCCGTCCATCACGACCAGGACGATCTTCGTGTCGGCGGGTTGGGCGAGGTCGCTGAGGTCCACGCCCTCACCCTAATTCCGCGTCCTACCCCGACCCTTCCTGAGGGTGAAGGGGCGTGATGTCGATCGTGATGCCGGCCATGCCAAGGATCTCGCCCCCGACGTCGTGCAGCGGCTGGCCCCAGCTCTCGAGCCACCGCACCTCACCGTCGGGCCGCACGATCCGGTACCGGGCGTGATAGTCGGCACCCTCGAAGGCGGCTTGGATCATGACGTCAACCGTGCCGCGGTCGTCCGGGTGCAGGGCGGCGGTGATGTCGTCGATCGTGATCGCTTCGGGATCGACCTCGTGCCCCACCATGTCCACGATCGAATCCGACCACCGGCCGAGTTGGCGGTAGCGGTCGAACTCCCACGCGCCGAGGGCGCCCACCTCCATCGCGAGGTCGAGTTGTGCTCGCTGAACCCGCGTGCGCTGTTCGCGCTCGACCCGCTCGGTGACGTCGAGGGCGACACCCGTCATGGTCGCCAGCTCCCCCGAGGGCCCCCGGAGCGCCCGCCCCCGAATCTGGAGCCAGCGAACCTCACCGTCCGGGCGCACGAACCGGTGCTCGAGGTGGATGTGCTGGTCGCCCTGATGCTCGAACTGCGCGAGGTAACTCTCGAGGACCCAATCGCGGTCGTCGGCGTGAACGAGTTCGAGGTAGTCCTCCACCGCACCGCCGAATGCTCCGGGAGCGAGGCCCATCATCCCTTCGAGAGACGCCGACCACCGCAGCCGGTTCGACTCGAGATCCCAGTCCCAGACGCCCATACGCCCGGCGGCCAGCGCCACCTCCAGGCGGGCGCGCTCGGCGCCGGCGGCTTCTTCTGTCATGCGGCGGTCGAGGGCGGTGCCGACCTCGGCGCCGGTGGCCAGGAGCCGTCGTTCGGCTTCGTGATCGATCTCACTGGGGGTGCGGCTGGCGAGCTCGACGACGGCGACGACGCGATCGTCGGCGACGAGGGGAATGGCGGAGGCCGTCGCCTGGCCACTCAGGCTCCGCAGGGAATCGAGGCGCGGGTCCTCTTCGTTCGGCTGCGCCCAGATCGGAACCCGGCTTCGCCACGCCCGCCCCGGGAGGCCTTCGCCCTCCAGATAGGCGCAGGCCCGCGAGGCCCGCTCGAACTCCTTGACTTCCTCCGGCTCCTCGGCCCACATGGCCCCGAAACGGAGGAGGGCGGCGCGGCGATCGACGAGCCAGATGGAGGCGATTTCCCAGCCGAAGGCGACGCCGATCGACTCGACCAGGCGCGGAAGGGCGTCCTGGAGAGCGGGCTCGGAATCGAGAACGCTCAGCAGGGCGTCGACGGCCGCCGGTTGGTCTTTCCTCCAAGCGTGCATGCAGTTGACCTTCGCGCCCCCCGCCCGCATTTCGGGGCCCGCGCATCCTCGCGCGGACGCTGCCTACGGGCCAGAAGAGCCCGTACCGCGAAGGTTCGGCGTTCGTGCCTTTGGTTCCTGGCCGCGGGCTCGGAATCGTCTCGTTCCGAGCCATCCGAGCCCGAGCACACCGATTCCGGTGACCATCGGTCTGACGGCTTGCGCCAAACTCGACCCGGCGCCGGGCGCCAGATCGGCTCGCAGGCGAGCGGTCGCCGTCTGTGTCGGAACCAGGCGCCAGACGAACGACCCGCCCTCAACCGAGTCGGCGTTGTGGTCAACCACGCGACCGGGGACTCGGAGCGTGAACCGCACGTCGACGTGCTCGCTCAGGTCGTCCGGCACGGCACCCACGAAGCCGGAGCCCAGTGCCCCGCCGAGGGTGGCGAGATCAACCTCGATGGCGAGGCCGCTGCCGTCGCGGTCGGCGCGAACGATCGGTGGGCGACCGGGGGCGTTGAAGAACGCCGCCAGGTCGGCGAGGTCAACCAGCGGGGTGAGGAAGCGCCGCCCCCGGAAGCCTGCCTCCGTCCAGGTCTCCTCCTTCGTGCCCGCCGGTGCGGACGCGTCCACGTCGCCCAGCACCTTCTCGACTTCGGCTTCAGGGTCCGCTCCCCGCTCGATGAGGAACTGCCTCGCCTCCTCGTCGAGCCCGACGGCGAAGGTCACCTCGCCTGATCCGTCCTCGCGGACGGTCACTCCGAGGTCCGCTCGCGCCCGGCATCCGGTGAGTCCGAGCACGGCCACGAGGATGGCGCCGGTATACGCGCGGACGGGTTGGAACGACATCGACGCCTCCGGGGTTGGCTTCACCCCCGCTAAGCGGTTCTTCGCGCCCAGACGCGACACGGTTTTCGCGTCGCTTCGCTCTCCCGCCCGGTGGCGGGCTACAAACGCTCGAGCCGCGAGGAGGTTCCATGCCGTTCTGTGAGGGGGTTGGGGGCCAGATTCACTACGAGGTCGGCGGGTCGGGGCCGCCGATGCTGCTCCTGAACGGCCTCGTGGCGTCGGCCTACCTATGGCCGCGGTCATGGTTGGAGCGCTTCGAGGCGACGCGTACCGTCGTGCGGGTGTCGAACCGGGGGACCGGTCACACGCCGCTGGGCGAGAAGCTCACCGTTGACGCCATGGCAGAGGACGCCCTTGCCGTCCTCGACGCCCTCCATCTCGGGCCCACCCCGGTGCTCGGCTTCTCGATGGGCGGCATGGTGGCCCAGTCCCTGACGCTGGCCAGACCGGAGCGGGTCACGGCGCTGGTTCTGGCGTCGACGACCACGGGCGGCGAGAACGACGTACACCCGGAGTTCCTTGCCGCCATCGGGAACTCCGGCGGTGACACCGCGAGCGCGGCCTCGTCGTTCTTCCACCTGTTGACTGCCCCCGGGTTCTTTGAGCGCAGCCCCGAGACCTTGAGCGACCTTGGACGGGGGTGGCAGGCGGCGCCCACGCCGCCCGACACGGCCATCGCCCAACTTGTGGCCGCGGCTGGTTTCGACAGCCGGCAACGTCTCACGCAGATCGACGTCCCGGTCCTGGTACTCCACGGCCTGGAGGACCGGCTGCTCGTCCCGGCGGGCGGTGAACGGCTGGCGAGCGGCATCGGCGGCGCCCGCCTCGAGCTCTATCCCGACGTCGGTCACATGCTGCCCTTCGAAGTGCCCCAAGAATCGGGAGAGGTGATCGAGGGGTTTCTCTCCCGCGCTCTCGTGGGAGAATCATCACGGTGAACTTGCCGTTCGACCGGGTCGGTCATGTGGTCCTCAAGGTTCGCGACCTCGAGCGGTCGGTCGACTGGTACACCCGGGTCCTGGGGCTCCGAGAGGTCGGCCGCTACGAAGATCGGATGGCCTTTCTCTCCTGGGGCGAGAACCACCACGACCTCGCGCTCATGGAGATCGGTGACGTCCCCGGTCCGGTGTGGCCCGAGGTGGGCATGTATCACTTCGCCGTGCGCCTTCACGGCGGCGACGATGAGCTGCGGGCGGTTCGCGACCACGTCGTGTCGGAAGGGGCCGAGGTGGGCGGCGCCAGTGACCACGCCGTCAGCCACTCCGTCTACCTGAAGGATCCGGACGGGATCGAGATCGAGATCTACGTGGACACCGAGCGCGAGGAATGGGAGTCGATCCCCAACGCCGTCGCGACCATCAAGCCCCTCGACCTCTGATCGGGCGTGACGGCCGCCACGCGGTGAAATCCCCGGGCGGGATTGACCCGCGGGTCAAGTAGCCTGCGGCCCCATGGCGCCGGGCGGGGACCCCTCAGGGGTGCCCGGTGCCAGGCGACCGAGGCCAGAACGGCCGAGGGAGCAAGG
>JACPCJ010000013.1 GCA_016179865.1 Actinomycetota bacterium
GCTCCGGAACCCCCGGAGCCCGCCGCTCCGGAACCGCCGCCCGCCGCTCCGGAACCGCCGCCCGCCGCTTCGGAACCCCCGGAGCCCGCCGCTCCGGAACCCCCGGAGCCCGCCGCTCCGGAACCCCCGGAGCCCGCCGCTTCCGAGGAGCCCGCCCCTTCCGAGGAGCCGGCACCGGCGGCGCCCGCCTCCCGAGCACCCGGGGAATCCTCCATCACCCCCCCGGCGCCGGGCGAGAACTACGAAGCCAAAGAGATCGTCGTCCACGACGACCTCGACGGCGACTTCGCCTCCTTCATCGAACAGACCATGGTCGAGTTCGACGACGGCGACATCGTCACCGGCCACGTCGTCAAGGTCGACAAGGACGAAGTGCTCCTCGACATCGGCTACAAGTCGGAGGGCGTCATCCCCATCAAGGAGCTCTCGATCCGCAGCGACGTCGACCCCAACGAGGTCGTCACCGTGGGCGACGAGATCGAGGCGCTCGTCCTCCAGAAGGAAGACGCCGACGGTCGGCTCATCCTCTCCAAGAAGCGGGCCCAGTACGAGCGGGCCTGGGGCAACATCGAAAAGATCAAGCAGGACGAGGGAGTCATCACCGGTTCGGTCATCGAGGTCGTCAAGGGCGGCCTCATCATCGACATCGGCCTGCGGGGCTTCCTCCCTGCGTCTCTGGTCGAGCTGCGCCGGGTCCGCGACCTCCAGCCCTACGTCGGCCGCGAGCTCACCTGCAAGATCATCGAGCTCGAGCGCAACCGCAACAACGTCGTGCTGTCCCGCCGCGCCTTCCTGGAGGAGACCCAGAAGGAGCAGCGGGAAGACTTCCTCACCAACCTCAAGCCGGGCGAGCGCCGTAAGGGCGTCGTCTCGTCGGTCGTCAACTTCGGCGCCTTCGTCGACCTCGGCGGCATGGACGGGCTCATTCACGTGTCCGAGCTGTCGTGGAAGCACGTCGACCACCCGTCGTCGGTGGTCACGGTCGGCGACGAGGTCGAGGTCGAGGTGCTCGACGTCGACCTCGACCGGGAGCGCATTTCCCTCTCGCTCAAGGCCACCCAGCAGGACCCGTGGCTCGAGTTCGCCAACGGCCACCGGGTCGACGAGCTGGTCTACGGCCGGGTTACCAAGCTGGTGCCCTTCGGGGCCTTCGTGCAGGTGGGCGAGGGCATCGAGGGCCTGGTGCACATTTCCGAGATGGCCGAGCACCACGTCGAGACGGCCGACCAGGTGGTGACGGTGGGCGAGGAACTGTGGGTCAAGATCGTCGACCTCGACCTCGACCGCCGGCGCATCTCCCTCTCCATCAAGCAGGCGGCCGAGGGCGGCCAGGTGGCCGAGGAGTACCGCGACGTCTACGGCGAGCACGCCTACGACGACGAGGGCAACTACATCGGCCCGCCCATCGGCGAGGGCGAATCTGAGCCGCCACCTCCGCCCGCCGAGAAGGACGACGGGCGGAGCCCGGAGTCCGGGGAACAGCAGTCCGAGTCCTCGGGCTCGGTTCCCGAGGCCGAGGACTCGGAAGACGAGGCGGCGGAAGCCGCCGAGTCAACTCCAGTCGTGAGTGAAGAGGCCCCGGCGCCGGAGGCTGAAGTCGTGCCCGAACCCGCGCCGGAAGAAGAAGGGGCTTCGGCCTAAGCCCTTCGGCATGGTTCTCGTCGGGCTGACCGGTGGCATCGGCTCCGGCAAGTCCACCGTCGCCGAGATGCTCGTCGAGCGGGGCGCGGTCCTCGTTGACGCCGACGTCGTGGCGCGCCAGGTGGTGGAGCCGGGAACGCCCGGGTTTGATGCTGTCGTCGAGCGGTTCGGGCCCGAGGTCGTCGGCCCTGACGGGGCCCTCGACCGGGGCCGCCTGGCCGACATCGTCTTCGCCGACGAAGGCGCCCGGGAATCCCTCAACGCCATCACCCATCCGCGGGTCGGTGAGGAGATGATGCGTCAGGTGGCCGAGGCCCCCGCTGACGCCGTCGTCATCATGGACGTCCCGCTGCTCGCCGAGGGCGGGAAGGATCGTGCTTCCGGCTACGCCGCCGTGGTCGTCGTCGAGGCGCCCGCCGAGGTGCGGCTGGAACGACTCGTCGCTCGGGGGATGAACCGCGGCGACGCCGAGGCCCGGATGGCGCGCCAGGCGTCCGACGCGGAACGCCGGGAGATCGCCACCCACGTCATCGACAACTCCGGCACCCGCGCCGACCTCGAAGCCCAGATCGACTCGCTCTGGGCCGACCTGCTCACTCGCTGAGGGTCGCCTCGATCTGCTCGAGGATCTGGGGGTCCTCGGGCTCGACGCCGGTGCCGAACCGGGCGACGACCGAGCCGTCGCCGTTGACCAACCACTTCTCGAAGTTCCAGCGCACGTCGCCGGTGTGCCCGTCGACGGTGTCGGCGGCGGGGGTCAGCGTCTCGAAGAGCGGGTGGCGGCCGTCGCCGTTCACCTCGATCTTCTCGGTGATGGGGAAGGCCACGCCGTAGTTGAGCGTGCAGAACTCCCGGATTTCGTCGGCCCCACCCGGCTCCTGCTCGAGGAACTGGTTGCACGGGACGCCCACCACCGTGAAGCCCCGGTCGGCGTACTTGTCGTGGAGCCGCTGGAGACCCTCGTATTGATAGGTGAACCCGCACTTCGAGGCCACGTTGACGACCAGAGCCGCCTTCCCGGCGAGCGAGCCCATGAGCTGGCCGGCGTCACCCTCCAGCGTGGCGATCTCGACGTCGTACACCGACATGCATCCCCCTCCCGGAGCCGCCGTGCTTCTTGCCAAAAGCGACCGTATACCGCGACTTACCGGCAGTAACAGCCGGGAGGAATGGGGCACGAATCACGCAGGTGTAATTGTCACAGTGCGTCGGTAGAGTGGGCGGCCAGGAAGGGAACGGGTGCCGGATTTCAAGCTCGTCTCGGAATACGACCCTGCGGGTGACCAGCCGCAGGCCATCGACGCGCTCGTCGACGGCCTCCTGGCGGGGGAGCGGTTTCAGACCCTCCTCGGCATCACCGGCTCGGGCAAGAGCTTCACCATGGCCAACGTCGTCGCCCGGGTCAACCGGCCGACCCTCGTGATGGCCCCCAACAAGAGTCTCGCCGCCCAGCTCGCCAGCGAGTTCCGGGAGTTCTTCCCCTACAACCGCGTCGAGTACTTCGTCTCCTACTACGACTACTACCAGCCCGAGGCCTACCTCCCGGCCAGCGACACCTACATCGAGAAGGACTCGTCCCGGAACGACGAGCTCGACCGGCTCCGCCACTCGGCCACCAGCGCCCTCCTGTCCCGGCGCGACGTGATCATCGTGGCCTCGGTCTCGGCCATCTACGGCCTGGGGTCGCCCGAGGAGTACGAGCGCCACCTTCTCGTCGTCGAGCAGGGTCAGGAATACGAGCAGCGCGACATCCTCCGCCGCCTGGTCGACATGGCCTACGAGCGCAACGACTACGCCTTCGAGCGCAACAAGTTCCGGGTGCGGGGCGACACCCTCGAAGTGCTCCCCGCCTACGAGGAGCGGGCGGTCCGGGTCGAGCTGTTCGGCGACGAGGTGGAGCGCATCACCGAGGTCGATCCCACGACGGGCGAGGTCACCGCCGAGCTCGACCGCCTCGTCCTGTGGCCCGCGTCGCACTACGTGACCGGGCGCGACCGCCTCGAGCGGGCCCTCGAAACCATCCGCGACGAGCTCGACGGGCGCCTGGCCTGGCTCAACAAGCGGGGCAAGCTCCTCGAGGCCCAGCGCCTGCGGATGCGAACCGAGCACGACATCGAGATGCTCCGCGAGGTCGGCATCTGCAACGGCATCGAGAACTACTCCCGCCACCTCGACGGCCGGGCCGCCGAGCAGCCGCCCTACACCCTCCTCGACTACTTCCCCGACGACTTCCTCTTGGTGCTCGACGAGAGCCACGTGGGCGTGCCCCAGCTCCGGGGCCAGTACGAGGGCGACCGCTCTCGCAAGGACGTGCTCGTCGACCACGGCTTCCGGCTGCCGTCGGCCCTCGACAACCGGCCGCTCACCTTCACCGAGGTCATGGAGCGGGTGAACCAGGTCGTCTTCATGAGCGCTACCCCCGGGCCCTACGAGCTGGAGGAGTCGGGTCGGGTGGTCGAGCAGATCGTCCGCCCCACCGGCCTCGTCGACCCCGAGGTCATGGTGCGGCCGACCAAGGGCCAGATCGACGACCTGGTGGAAGAGATCCGGGGGCGGGCCGAGGCCGACCAGCGGGTGCTCGTCACCACCCTCACCAAGAAGATGGCCGAAGACCTCACCGACTACCTCCTCGAGCTGGGGGTGAAGGTGCGCTACCTCCACTCCGACATCGACACCCTGGAGCGGGTCGACATCCTGCGCCAGCTCCGCCTGGGCGAGTTTGACGTCCTGGTCGGCATCAATCTCCTGCGCGAGGGCCTCGACCTTCCCGAGGTCTCGCTGGTCGCCATCCTCGATGCCGACAAGGAGGGCTTCCTCCGCTCCGAGACGTCGCTCATCCAGACCATCGGCCGGGCCGCCCGCAACGTCGAGGGCCAGGTCATCATGTACGCCGACCAGATCACGGAGTCGATGCGCCGGGCTCTCTCCGAAACCAACCGTCGCCGCCAGCGCCAGATCGACTTCAACCGCGACCAGGGCATCGACCCCCAGACCATCCGCAAGAAGGTCACCGACATCCTCGAGATGGTTCACGCCCGCCGGGAGGTCGTCGAGGCCGAGGCCGAGCGGCACCGCCGGGTTCGCTCCCAGCTCGCCGGCATGGACCGCGACGACGTGCAGCGTTTGGTGCGCCTGCTACAGGAAGACATGCGCGAGGCCGCCCGCGAGCTGCGCTACGAAGACGCCGCCCGCATCCGCGACGAGATCGACGAGCTGCGGGCCGAGCTCCAGCCGGCCGGGAGCGGGTGAGCGGATGGCGCAAGCTGGCACGCCGCCGCCCCGAAAACGCGCCCCCGGCAAGCCTCGGGCCGCGACCCGGGCGGCGCCGAGCGCCCCCGACGCCGGGGCCCTCGTGGTCCGCGGGGCGCGCGAGCACAACCTCCGCTCGGTCGACGTCGAGCTGCCCCGCGACCGACTCATCGTGTTCACCGGCCTCTCGGGGTCGGGGAAGTCGTCCCTCGCCTTCGACACCATCTACGCCGAGGGCCAGCGCCGCTACGTCGAGTCGCTCTCCGCGTACGCAAGGCAGTTCCTGGGCCAGATGGACAAGCCCGACGTCGACTTCATTGAGGGCCTGTCGCCCGCCATCTCGATCGACCAGAAGTCGGCGTCGCACAACCCCCGCTCGACGGTGGGCACCATCACCGAGGTCTACGACTACCTCCGGCTGCTCTACGCCCGCATCGGGGTCCCGCACTGCCCGAAGTGCGGCCGCGAGATCCACCGCCAGACCCCCCAGCAGATCGTCGACCGCGTCCTCCAGCTCGAAGAGGGCACCCGCTTCCAGGTGCTGGCCCCCGTGGTGCGGGGCCGCAAGGGCGACTACGAGACGCTCCTCACCGAGTTGGCGAAGCAGGGTTACGCCCGGGCCCTGGTCGACGGCGAGCTGGTGGAGCTGGCGTCGTCCGGCAAGGGCGAGGGGTCGCGCCTCGAGCGCTACGAACAGCACACCATCGAGGTCGTCGTCGACCGGCTCGTACTCCGCAAGGGGATCGAGCGCCGCCTGACCGACTCCATTGAGACGGCGCTGGAGCTCGCCGAGGGCGTCGCCGAGATCGAGCTGTTCCCCCGCGACGCCGGCGCGGCGGCCGAGCCCGACGGCAACGGTGGCGCCGAGAAGATCACGTTCTCCGAGCACCTGGCCTGTGAGCACTGCGGCCTGAGCTTCGACGAGCTGGCCCCGCGCAACTTCTCCTTCAACTCGCCCTACGGCGCGTGCAGCCGCTGCGACGGCCTCGGCACCCAGTTCGAGGTCGACGAGGAGCTCATCGTCCCCGATCCCGACAAGAGCATCGCCGAGGGGGCCCTCGCCCCGTGGGCCGGCTTTCGGGGCAAGTACTTCAACCTCCTCCTCGACTCGCTGTCGGAGGAGGAGGGGTTCAGCACCGAGACGCCGTGGAAGCGCCTCCGGGCCGCCGACCGCAAGCTGGTCCTCCACGGGTCGGGGGGCGAGCGCATCCAGGTCCGCTACCGCAACCGCCGGGGCCAGCGGCGGTCCTTCGCCACCCGCTACGAGGGCGTGGTGCCGTGGGTGAAGCGCAAGCACAACGAGTCGGAGAGCGAGCGCACGCGCGACGAGATGGAGGGCTACATGCGCCTCGTGCCCTGCCCGGCGTGCGAGGGCGCACGGCTGCGGCCCGAGTCGCTGGCGGTCACGGTCGGGGGGTCGAACATCTACACCGTCTGCAACCTCTCGATCCGGGACACCCTCGACTTCTTCCGCACCGTCACCCTCACCGAACGCGAGAAGCTCATCGCCGAGCGGGTGCTGAAGGAGGTCAACGAGCGGCTCCAATTCCTTGTCGACGTGGGTCTCGATTACCTCACCCTCCATCGCACCTCGGGCACGCTCGCCGGTGGCGAGGCCCAGCGCATCCGCCTCGCCAGCCAGATCGGGAGCGGCTTGGTCGGGGTGCTCTACGTGCTCGACGAACCGTCGATCGGCCTCCACCAGCGCGACAACCGCCGCCTCCTCGAGACGCTGCTGCGGCTGCGTGACCTGGGCAACACCGTCATCGTGGTCGAGCACGACGAAGAGACGATCCGGCACGCCGACCACGTGGTCGACATCGGGCCCGGCGCCGGCGAGCACGGCGGTGAGATCGTCGCCTCCGGCTCGCTCGCCGACGTGCTCTCCGAGCCCCGGTCCGTCACCGGCGACTACCTCACCGGCCGCCGGGTCATCCCGGTTCCCGAGGGCCGTCGATCCCCCGATCCCGACCGGCGGCTCGTCGTCCGGGGCGCCCGGGAGCACAACCTGAAGGACCTCGACGTCGAGCTGCCCCTCGGCCTCTTCATCTGCGTCACCGGTGTGTCGGGGAGCGGGAAGTCGACGCTGGTCGGAGAGACGCTGGCGCCGGCGCTCATGCGGGCCATCTACAAGTCGAAGGACGTGCCCGGCCGCCACAAGACCGTCGACGGCCTCGAGCACATCGACAAGGTCATCAACGTCGACCAGAGCCCGATCGGCCGGACGCCCCGGTCGAACCCGGCCACCTACACCGGGCTCTTCGACCACATCCGTTCCCTGTTCGCCGCCACCCCGGAAGCCAACGTGCGGGGCTACAAGCCAGGCCGGTTCTCCTTCAACGTGAAGGGCGGGCGGTGCGAGGCGTGCTCTGGCGACGGCACCATCCGCATCGAGATGCACTTCCTGCCCGACGTCTACGTGCCCTGCGAAGTGTGCAAGGGCGCCCGCTACAACCGCGACACCCTCGACGTCACCTGGAAGGGGAAGAACATCGCCGAGGTGCTCGACACACCCGTCGAGGAGGCGCTGGAGTTCTTCGCCAACCAGCCCACCATCGCCCGCCGTCTGCAGACGCTCCACGACGTGGGGCTCGGCTACATCCGCCTCGGTCAGCCGGCGCCGCAACTCTCGGGCGGCGAGGCCCAGCGGGTGAAGCTCAGCCTCGAGCTCGGCAAGCAGTCCACGGGCCGCACCTTCTACATCCTCGACGAGCCCACCACCGGCCTCCATTTTGAAGACGTGCGGCGGCTGCTCGGAGTGCTGGGGCGGCTGGTCGAGGCCGGGAACACGGTGCTCGTCATCGAGCACAACCTCGACGTGATCAAGACCGCTGACTGGATCATCGACCTGGGCCCCGAGGGCGGCGACGAGGGCGGCCGCATCGTGGCCGAGGGGTCGCCGGAAACGGTCGCCGACACCCCGGGGTCCTACACGGGCAAATTCCTCGCCGAGCTGCTCCCGCAGCGGTGACGGCGCCGAGGGGGCACCGCGCCGCGCCCCACACCGCCGACACCATCATCGAGGCCTGGGGTCCGACGCTCGGGGAGTGTCTGGAAGAGGCGGTGCTGGGGTTGGTCGAGGGGTTCGCGGACGTCGCCGGTGCCGTGCCCTCGGAGCGGGCCGACCTCGACCTGCTCGGGCCCGACCCCGACGACCTGCTCGTCGAGCTGCTCGAGCAGGTCATCTACCTGCTCGACGTGCACGGCGCCGTGGTCGTCCGCGCCAGCGTCGCCGCCGACCGCGCCCGCTTCGACACCACTCCGCTCGCCGCCGTCGAGGTCGTGGGCCCCGAGCCCAAGGCCGTGGCGCTCTCTGGCCTCGCCTGTGCACCCGACGACGAGGGCACCTGGCGTGCCCGGGCGACCATCGACGTGTGATTTGGGCGAGGGGCCGCCCGTCAGCCCTTCAGCACCCCCAACGGGCGCAATCGGGCGACGGGGCGGGCGAGGCCGGCCCGGGCACACGTGGCCACGACCTCGTCGACGTCCTTGTAGGAGAACGGGGCCTCTTCGGCGAGGCCCTTCCACGACCCGGCGCGGACGGCGATGTGCTGGGCCTCGAGTTCCCGGGCCAGGTCGCGCCCGTGGACCCGTTTGCGTGCCGCAGCGCGGCTCATCGTCCGCCCCGCCCCGTGGCAGGTGGAATGGAACGCCGCCCCCTCGCCGGTACCGACGAGCACCCAGGAGGCGGTGCCCATCGACCCGGGGACGATCACGGGCTGGCCCACCGCCGAGAGGGCACCACTGAGCTCCGCGTGCCCGGCTGGAAACGCTCGAGTGGCCCCCTTGCGGTGTACGCACAGGAGGCGCTCGGCGCCGTCGTCCAACTGGTGCCGTTCGAGCTTGGCGAGGTTGTGCGACACGTCGTACACGAGGGGGAGGTCCGCGTCCCCGAAGACCTCGGCGAACGCTTGGCGGGTGACGTGGGCCAGGAGCTGGCGGTTGGCGCGTCCGTAGTTGGCAGACGCCGCCATGGCCCCGAGGTACGACTCGCCCTCGGGCGAGCGCACGGGCACGCAGGCCAGCTGGCGGTCGGGCACGGTGATGCCGAATCGGCCCATCGAACGCTCCATCACCTTCACCTGATCCGTGCACACCTGATGCCCGAGGCCGCGTGACCCGCAATGGATCATCACGCACACCTGCCCCTCGACCAGGCCGAACGCCTCGGCCACCTCGGGCTCGTCGACCCGGTCGACCGCTTGGACCTCGAGGAAGTGGTTGCCCGCGCCGAGGCTGCCGAGTTGGACCCGCCCTCGATCCCGTGCCCGCTCGCCCACCTCGCCGGGCGCGGCCCCCGCCAGCGCGCCGTGGTCCTCACATCGATCGAGGTCACGGGCCTCGCCGAAGCCTCGGTCAACGGCGACCCGGGAGCCTTCGGTGAGCACGGCGTCGAGGGTGGCGTCATCGACCTGCGACCACACCCCCCCGGGGCCGAGGCCATGGGGGGCGGCCCGGGCCAGGGCGTCCATCAGGAGATCCATGCGGGCGTCGACGTCGGCGGCAGGAACCGCGGAGGCGAGGAGGCGCACGCCGCACGAGATGTCGAAACCCACGCCACCCGGTGAGATGACGCCGCCGTGGTCGACGTCGGTGGCGGCCACGCCGCCGATCGGAAACCCGTACCCCCAATGGACGTCGGGCATGGCGAAGGAGGCGGCGACGATGCCGGGGAGCGAGGCCACGTTCACCAGCTGCTGTAGGGCCTCGTCTCCGGCGATGTCCGGGAGGAGCGCAGCCGAGGCGAAGACCACCCCCGGCACGCGCATCCCGCCGACCGGCTCGACCCTCCAGCGGTCGGGGCCGTCGGGGATCAGGCGGGGCTGGTCACGCGGCATCACCCCCATGCTCTCACGGGCCGTTACGGTCGGGGCCCGTGTTGCGTCCTGGAAGCTGGACACGGCCAGCGGGTGCAAGTCCCGTCCGGGTAGGCGTCGGAGCGCCCGGTAGCAGGCCCCGGTTCGTCGTCGAGAGGC
>JACPCJ010000125.1 GCA_016179865.1 Actinomycetota bacterium
TCGAGGCTCCTGACGCCGGCGCCGCCCGTCGCCACCTGCGAGATCGGGGGTTCGACGGTGAGGCGGCCCGGCGCTTCCAGGTGGGGTGGGCGCCCGAGGGGTGGGACGACCTGAGCCGGCACCTCCAGCGCCAGCGCTTCTCGCGCGAAGACGTCACCGAGGCGGGCCTGGCCTTTGTCAACAAGGCCAACCGCCTTCAAGATCAGTTCCGCGGGCGGGTGATCTTTCCGATCTTCGATCCCGCCGGCGACCCGGTGGCCCTGGGGGGGCGGGCCCTGGGCGACCAGAGCCCGAAATACAAGAACTCGCCGGAAGGCGCCCTGTATCACAAGAGCCGGGTGTTGTACGGCCTGAACTGGGCCAAGGCCGACGTCGTCGCCCAGGGGGAGGTCGTGGTGTGCGAGGGCTACACCGACGTCATGGCGTGTCACCTGGCCGGGGCCCCGCGGGCGGTTGCCACGTGCGGGACGGCGCTGACCGAGGACCACGTCCGGCTCCTGAAGCGGTTCGCGTCGCGGGTGGTGCTGGCCTACGACGCCGATGCCGCCGGTCAGGCGGCGGCCGAGCGTTTCTACGAATGGGAGCATCAGTACGAACTCGAGGTGGCGGTGGCGGCAATGCCCGCCGGACGGGATCCGGCCGAGGCCTGGGCCGACGACCCCGAGCTGCTGGTGAAGGCGCTCGATGGGGCTCGGCCCTTCCTCCGGTTCCGGCTCGACCGGCTGATGGAGCGGGCCGATCGATCGAGCGCGGAGGGAAGGGCGCGGGCCGCCAACGGCGCCATCGAGCTCGTGGCCGAGCACCCCGACCCACTGGTGCGCGATCAATACGTCGTGCGCCTGGCCGACGAGCTGGGCATCGACATCGACCGCCTGCGCGAGTCGGTCGAGCGGGCCCGCCGGGGCCGGGGCCAGCGGCGCGCAACCGGAGATGAGGCACCACCCGACGACGAGGGGGCGCCCCCGCCGCCCGACGACATTGAAGAGGTGCTCGACCGGCGAGATCTCGAAATGATCCGTCTCGCCGTCCACCACCCAGAGCTTGTCCCGGCGTGGTTCCACGCCGAGGTGCTGGCCACGCCGGTCGCCCAGGGGGCGTTCGAGGCGCTGGCGGGTGCCCGAACCTTGAGCGAGGCGGTCGACCAGGCTCCGGAACGCGTTGCGCAGCTTCTCCAGCGGGTGGCGGTCGAAGAGCCCGTCGCCGGTGACGACCTGGCGGCGTTCGGGACCGACGTCGTCGTGTACGTCGTGGAGGCGGCGGCGAAGCGTGAGCATGGTGCGCTGGCCCGCGCGGACGACGTGCGAGCCGATGAGGGAAAGCGGCTGCTCGAGTCCCTGCATCTGGCGATGGCCGAGGACGACCGGGTGACCGGGAAACGGATCGCAAGCCAGTTGGTAACGTGGCTCGACGAAGGGCGCGAGAGGTAGCCGAGTGGCCGATTCAGGCAGCCAGGTGCACGAGCAGCCCTCCCCGGTGTCCGAGGACGCGGTCGAGGCGCTGGTCGAGCGCGGCCGGGCCAGCGGGCGGGTGACGACCCACGACCTTCTGGAGCTGTTTGGTGACACCGAGCCGTCGGTCGACCAGTTCGCTGCGCTGGCGGCGCAGGTTCGTGGCGCCGGGCTCGAAGTGGTGAGCGACACCGACACCAACGGCGAGTTCGACACGGGTGAGCTGGTGGCGCTGACCGAGGGATTCGGCGTCGGGGAAGACTCGCTGCTGGCGCGGCGGCGTCGCACTCGCAAGCCCCGGAGCTGGCTGAAGGGCCCGAAGCCGAAGCCGGGGGAGGGGTCGACGTCGAGCGCCGACCCCGTCCGCATGTACCTGCGTGAGATCGGCAAGGTGCCGCTCCTGACCGCCGAGGAGGAGGTCGCCCTCGCCAAGAGGATCGAGTCGGGGAACATCGCGGCTCAGGAGATCACCCAGCGGGCCGCCGAAGGAGCCCTCCAAGGGGAGGTGCGGGAGCGCCTGGAGGAGTCGTTCGTCGACGGGCTGGAAGCGAAGAAGCACCTGATGGAGGCCAACCTGCGCCTGGTGGTGTCGATCGCCAAGCGGTACGTGGGCCGGGGGATGTCGCTCCTCGATCTCATCCAGGAGGGGAATCTCGGCCTGATGCGGGCGGTCGAGAAGTTCGACTACACCAAGGGGTTCAAGTTCTCCACCTACGCCACCTGGTGGATCCGCCAGGCCATCACCCGCGCCATCGCCGACCAAGCCCGGACCATTCGGATTCCCGTGCACATGGTCGAGACCATGAACAAGGTGTCGCGCACCCAGCGGCTCATGGTGCAGGAGATGGGGCGGGAGCCGACGGATGACGAGTTGGCGGACCGCCTCGACATGTCACCTGAGCGGCTGCGGGAGATCCA
>JACPCJ010000014.1 GCA_016179865.1 Actinomycetota bacterium
CGGCGAGTACGCGGACGGGGGTGCGCGGGTTGAGGTCATCGACCTCAAGACCGGCCGGCGGCGCGTGGTCTCGGACTCGCACGGCGAGGGCCGGGCTCACCGGGACGAGGGTGCAGGCGGAGGCGACGTCGGCACCCAGTCGTTCACGCCGGCGGACCGGTGCAGCGACGCCAACGCGGCCGAGTTCACGTACGTGAGCGGTGGAGGTGTGGACCGGTACTGGCACGCCGTCGAGGCCTGGACCTACAACCCCACCAACGCCGATTCGTCGGCCCCCAACTGGCGCAGCGAGATCGTCGCCGCCAGCAACGCGTGGCAAAACAGCACCAACCCGTGCGGGATCTCCGACACCATCGGGTGGATCACACCCACAACCTGGACCGACGACACGACCGCCACTGTGCCGAAGAACACCTGTGTCGGGCACCCTCAAGACGGAAAGAACACCTTCGGCTGGCGGCAGTTCGACAACGACAGCTTCGTCGCCTGGGCCTGCGTGTTCCGGAGTGGGACGTGGGTGATCGAGGGCGACGTGGGCTTCAACACCCTCACCGACCTCTGTCACAACCCGTGCTCGGGCTACGACATGCGAGCTACGGCCCTGCACGAGTGGGGCCACATCCTCGGGCTCGGCCACCCGTGCTCGTTCGGCGGCTCGGACGACTGTGACACCGCGGCAGAAGAGGCGGCGGCCATGTTCCCAAGCCTCGTCGGGCACACCACCCTGTCCCGGGGCGACATCGAGGGAGCCAAGACCCTGTACCCCAACGAAACCGGATACACGGTCCAGGGGACGACCCTCGAGAACCCGGCCGGGAGCACACAGAAGCTGACGCCCGGCCACGAATACACGCTGCACGTCGACCTTAAGAACACGGGCATGCGGGCGTGGAAGATCGACGCCAACGATCCCTTTGTCCTCTCCACTCGTACCCAGAGCCCGAGCGACTTCGCCGGCTCCGACTGGGTCACGACCTCGCGCCCATCACGTGTCGACGACGACCGCACGGAGAACTCGACCAACCCCACCGACACGGTCGTGCGCGACGAGGTCGGTCGGTTCACCTTCAAGGTCAAGATCCCGCTGACCAGCGAGGGGAACCCGGCCGCCGCCCTCGACGCCCTCGGGCTCCTGAACGGGTCGTCGTTCGTCACCGGCCCGGACGTCAACAGAAGCTTCGACGTCGGGACGTTCGACACGACCCTGCTGACCAACGCCGGACAGCCCGTCCTCACCCAGGGATCGACCACCGCGGTCGAGAGCTGGATCGACGTGAAGAACGACGGCACGGCGCCGTGGTGGATCGGGGAGACCCTGATGGTGCAGCCGGCCGGTGGCACGTGCAGCGCCTTCGCGGCGTCGAACTGGAGGGACTGCCAGACCGCGTCGTTCATCGACGAGAACCTGACCAAGCTGCAGGCACCGACGAGCCCAGTCCTCCCGGGTGAGATGGGCCGTTTCCGGTTCCACTGGGCGGCCCCGGTCAACCCCGCGCTCACGGGCCTGCACACCGTGACGCTGGAAACCCGCCGGGACGGCGGCACGGTGGAGGGCACGTCGGCGGCGTTCCAACTCGTCGTGCTGTAGGCACTCTCGACGCGTTTCCCAGCCATCCGTTCGCTGACCTCGGGCCGCGTCTCCGGTGACGCCGAACGCTCGGAGACGTAGCCTCTTCTGTGGATGCCAACGGCCATGTCGACTTGTTTGCGTCTGACTTCGCCGGTGAGCACCTCGACCCGCGGCGCCGCGTCCGGCGCCCCGGCCGGTACCAGCGCCTCCCCCCGCTCCGCCGGCGCGCCCGGTTCGGCCCAAGCCCGCCCCGAAGCCGGTGGCCGGAACCCCTCGCTTCACCGGGTGAAGGATTCTTGGACCGGCTTGTTGCGGCCTGACCGCAACAAGGAACCCAAGTTCGCCGGTGGTGGGTGACCCGGACCGACCCCGAGGGGAACATCACCACGCTGGAGTACGACCGCTTCCGGAGCCGCCGCGATCAAGACCTTGGTCGTCGAGACCGATACGGAGTCTGTCCACTTCGAACGAAAGGTCCCGATGCGGCGGCGTGTGGCGGTTCTCGCGTTGGGCGCGGCCATCGTCGGCCTCACGGGGGCGGGGGTGAGCGGCGCGGTCGTTCTCTCCAGCCGCGATCCCGGCTCGCCGGCACCAACGGCGGCGCCGGTCGAACGGGCCCGCGCCATGCTCACGTCGAGCATCGACACGCCCGAGGACGCCGTCCGCGCATTTCTTGACGCCGCGCGGTCGAGGTGCTCGGAGATCCCCGAGCTGCTGACGCAGGACTCCTCGACCCGGATCAACGACCTCGCGGAATGGTCGGGGGATCGCAGCGGCTTCCTCCTCGCCCTGTGCCAGGGCATCGCCGAGGCGATCTCGGGCGGGCCGGTCACGATCGACGCCGGCGAAACCACCGGCGGGTTCGGCGTCGTCACCGTCGACACCGCCGAGGCCGGGCTTGCCGAATTCTCCGTCGTTCGCGAAGACGGGACGTGGCGGATCGACCTCAGCGAGGACCTGTACGCCATGGAGATCTTGGCCAACGACGCGTGGGCCGCCGATGGGCTGGAGTTGGCGCTCGATGTCGAACGCTCGCTTCACGGCGAGTTGGGGCGATACAGCGACGACATCGAGCAACTCAACCGCCACGACCCCACCCTCGTCTTCGCGGCCGGCGTGGCGACGACGGCCGCGGCCCCCGGCGACATCCACGTTCTAGTGGGCGGGGGCGGGCAGGCCGTATGCCTTTCGACCCTCTCGCCAAGCGGCCTGCTTCTCATGGCAAAGGAAGTCGGCGTTGGGCCCAACGCAGGCACCAGCTACTGGAGCGGGGGTGGCCTGCCCACGGATTGCGACACCGATCCCCTCGACTCCGACTGGGCCGGCGTTGGGCTTGTCGAGGCCTGAGCCAGAAGCCCGATCCGCGATCCGGGACGCGGCGGCCCCATAACCGTCACAGTCGGGGCGTAGCGTCATCCTGGCGGTCGAGAAGCCCTCCATCGCCGGACACTTCCCCCAGCGCCGCACAGTCCCCGGCTGACCGGCACCCGACGCTCGAAGAGCCTGCGCGCGAGCCGGAAAAGGCTAGATGTCATCAACGGTTTGTGGTAGGGTGGCCATGAAGAACGACTTCCGAAAGCTCGTGAAAGAGGCGGAGCGCCAAGGGTGGCGAGTGGAGCCGACCCGCAACGGCCACATGCTCTACCCGCCCGACACGACCAAGAGCCCAGTGGCGATTCACGGGACGCCAGGAGACCGGCGGGCGCTCGCCAACACGGTCGCCGAAATGCGAAAGCGAGGTTTCGTATGGCCGCCGAAGTGACGCGCGACTCCGAGTGGAGCGTCGGCATCGAGTCCCTCGTGACCAACGGCGAAGGGGTGACTCCTGCAGCGCTGACCGACCTGCTCGACCTGCTGCACGCGCACGCCGCCGTTGTCGGCGGTCAGGGCAACCGCCTCGATGCTCGCCTCACGGTCGCCGCCGAAT
The DNA here is from genome assembly GCA_016179865.1 of Actinomycetota bacterium. Lineage (GTDB taxonomy): Bacteria > Actinomycetota > Acidimicrobiia > IMCC26256 > JACPCJ01 > JACPCJ01. The sequence goes on from JACPCJ010000014.1 coordinate 3,498, forward strand.
CGCCAGCAGATGCCGTGGCCCGCACGCTCGAACTCGTGTGCAAGGCGGCCGAGAGGGTCGGGCTCGGCACTCCCGCGGCCATGAAGATCGAGGCGATGGAGGCGAGCGCCCTCGAGCTCGATCTCGCCGGACCGAACTTCCCCGCCCTCGTCGGCATTGCCGAGATCGCCGATCTCCTCAGCGTGAACCGTCAGCGCGCCTCTCAGGTTGCCCGCACCGGGGCGTTCCCGGCCCCGGTCGCCGAGCTCGCCATGGGACCCGTGTGGACCGCGCCGAGCGTGCGCCGATTCGTGCAGCAGTGGCGGCGCCGGCCCGGCCGCCCCCGGAAGCGGGCGACCGCTGCACCTGCGCCGTCGCGTTGACCGGCCCGGCTGGGCGAGCCCTTCACGGAAGGGTTGCCCGGTTTGCCAGGGTTCGCAGGGGCCGTTGGGGTGAAGTTGGGCGGGTGATGGGCCGAAACCAGCATTCGGGGTGATTCAGGGCTGGTGGCGCAGATGACCCATGCGCAGACTCCTCGCCACCGTCACCGCCCTCGCCGCCACGACCGGCGCCCTCGCCGCCGCCGGTGGGAGCAGCGACAGCATCCAGCCCGCCTCCCGCTCACGGGCCGTCGAAACCGCAGCCGCCACCGGAATGCCCGCGCCACTCGGCGCCGGAATCACCAGCGGATCCACCAGTGCGAGCGGAGCGCCGGCACCCACCACCCCAGGCAGCAGCGACGCAAGCGCAGAAGGTGCCGCTGACGATGGGCCCCAGGGCCCGACGGGCGTCACCCCCGCCCAAGAGGCGGCCGAGGAGCGGGCCGCGGCCCGCACCGAGGTGGTGACGGTGTTCAAGGAGTACGTCCCGACTGACGGCCAAACTGACGGCCAAACCGACGCCCCCACCGGAGGCCTGGCCGGGCGGGCCCGGCGCGCAGCGGGTGGCGGAGCCGGCAGCGGGTCGGGCGGTGGTGGTGCGCGGTGCGCCAACGACGGCGCGCACTCCAACATCGCCTGGGGTGGCGTCCGCGAGGCCCGGCCCTGGCGGGCGCCAGAAGACATCCGATTCCAGGGCGACGACGCACCCGTCAGCTTCGACTGGCGCAGCGAGATCCTGGGCGGGAGCGACGTGTGGGAGACCGGCGCCAACGACTGCGACGTCCCCGACTCGGTGGGCTGGATCACCCCAGGCGTCGGGCCCGACTCAGCGGCGGCCCTCTCCCTCAACTGCACGGCCATGCGCGACAACGCGAACACCGTCGGTTGGCTGTCCTTCAACAACGACGGCCTGCTCGCCTACGCCTGCGTGTGGTCGAGCGGCGGCTGGATCCATGAGGGCGACATCCTCTTCAACTCCGACATGAAGTGGTGTGACGGGCTGTGCGCCGACGGCTACGACCTGCGCTCGGTCGCCGCCCACGAGTGGGGGCACTACCTCGGCCTGGGCCACACCTGCGGCGAGAGCGACCTGCCCTCGTGCGACGACACGAACGCCCAGGCGGCGGTGATGTTCCCCTTCCTCTCCGGGAACGACACCACCAACCGCACCCTGAGCGCCGGCGACGTGGCGGGGGCCGAGGCCCTGTACCCGGCCGAGCACGACTACGAGATCGTGGGGGTCGACCTGGTGAACCCCTACGCGCCGGACCGCCTGACCCCCGGGCACGAGTACACGGTCAACGTCGACCTCAAGAACGCGGGCCTCGCCCCGTGGTCGACGGGCGACGGCGGGCCCACGCTGACGACGGGCGCGCCGAGCGAGCAGCAGGGGTCCGACTGGCTGAGCGCCACCGCCGCGACCCACCTCGACGAGGACCTGACCCGTGACAGCACGAGCGGGGGCCGGATCCGCAATGACGACGCCACCGTCATCCGGGGCGAGGCCGGGCGCTACACCTTCAACGTGAAGATCCCGACAAGCCTGGAGGGCGAAGACGCGTCCACCGACGTCTTCGACCTGGCGCTGGGCGCCCCGCTCGGCGCCCCGTTCGGCGGCCCGTCGATCGCCGCCGGCCTGCCCGTCGGCAACTTCGCGCCCACCGTTCGCGGGGTCGCCCAGGTGCCGGTCGTGGTTCAGGGGGCCGAGACCACGGAGGTGTGGGTCGAGGTGCGCAACGACGGCGACATGCCGTGGTTCATCGACGAGACGGTCACCGTGGCGGCCGCCGCCGGCTCCAGCGCCCGGTGCAGCACGTTCCGGGGCAGCGACTGGGCCGACTGCACCCTCGCCTCATGGCTCGACGTCAACGTGAGCGACCCCCGAAATCCGACGGCGCCGGTGCTCCCGGGCGAGGACGGCCGCTTCAAGTTCCATTTCTCGTCGCCCGAGGACCTGACCCTCATCGGCCCCCACACCGAGACCTTGAAGCCCCGGCTCGGCGCCACCGGGCGGCTGGCCGGGGGCCCGGCCATCTTCGAGTTCGTGGTGGTCTGAGGGCTACACGACCACGTCGATCCGGCAGCGGGGCCCGGGGGCGGAGGCAAGACGTCGGTCGAGGGTCACGAGGGTGGCGTCGAGGGCCTCGGCCAGTGCCACGTACATCGCGTCGTAGGCACGCACGTTGGCCCGCAGTTCCCAGGCCCGCTCCAAGAAGGGCGCGTGCACGTACCGCTCGCCGGGCCAGTCACGCAGGTCCGCAACCGCTTGAGCGGCCGCGGTGTCGTCGAGGCGACCCAGGCGGTGCTCCCGCTGGATGACGGTCAGGGTTTCCACATCGATCAGGTGCGGAGCGGCGAGGTCGTCGCTCGCCAAGCGCCGTCGAACACTCTCCGCCAAGGGCATGTCAGCGACCACCTCGAAGAGGCAGGACGCGTCAACGATCAGCATCCGGCCACGGCCCCCGGACCTCGTCGAGCGCCTCGATCACCTCGTCGCGCGAAATGTTCGACGGGCGCCGGCGGGTGCGGGCCAGCCATTCCTTCATGGTCGGCCGGCTGGCCAGGCGCGCCGCTTCTCTTCGCAAGAGCTCCGGAACCGTCAGCCCGACCTCGGATGCGCGCCGCACCAGCGCCGCATAGACGTCGTCATCAATGTCGCGAATCTGCACTGTCTTCGGCATAAACGCATCGTATCATGCGCCTGTGCATGAAGCCCCTACACCGAGCCCTTCTCGACGCGGTAGCGAGGCGGCGAGCCCTCGACCCGGACGAGAGAACCCACGAGGTTCTGCCCGGCGAGCCGGCCCAGCTCGGCCCGGTCGGCCATGGCCGCTACCCGCCGGCCATCATCGAGGGCGGCGATGACGGGCGCGCTCGGTACTGCGCCGTCCCGGTCGTACACGACCGTGCCCGCCACGACGGTGGCGGCCACCGGGCCCGACACGTCGGCGGCCACGGGCTCGGTGGAAGCGTCGATCTCGCGCTGGGCGGCGCTGGTGTCACCGACCCGGAACCCATGCGGAGGCGGCGCGATCCCGTAGATCCCGATCGAGTGCTTGGTCGCGAACCACCCGAGGGCGGTGACGAGGCCCCGGCCTCCCTGCTCGCGCAGCTCGTCGACCATCGAGGCGATGCCGTGGGTGCTGTAGTTGTTGCCTGGGCCGCCGAAATAGGGCAGGCCGCCGGTGACCGTGAGGTCGCGGTGGTCGTCTTCCGAGATGCCGAGCGCCTCGCACGCCATCTCGACCGCACACGGAAAACAGGAGTACAGGTCGAAGGCGGTGACGTCGTCGACCCCGATGCCGGCTGAGCTCAGGGCCGCCCTCCCCGCAGCACGTATCCCGGGGGAGGCGCCGGGGTCCGGGCGCTGGACGGGAAACCAGACGTCGTTGGCGTCGGCGCCGGAGTGCACGAAGACCACGTCACCGGCGGCACCGATCTCCCGCGCGATCTCGAGCGAGGTCACGGTCACCGTCGCCGCCTGGTCCACGGAGATGAAGGCGTTCCTCCGCTTCGTGTACGGCTCGGCCACGAGGCGGTTGTCGGCGGTGGGCGTCGAGATGTCGTCGGCGGTCAGCTCGTCGCGGAACCACGAGAACTGGTGCTCGGCCGCCCGGCGGGTGAAGCGGGCCAGCAGCCACCCGAGGGCGGCGCGGTGCTCGGCGAACGACCGGCCCGCTCGGTGCACCCACACACTCTCGAACATGGGATACACGTGGGCCGGAACCATCATGCCGGCGACCAGCTCGGCCGGACTCAGCCCCGGCCGGTCGTCACCCACGATGGGGTCGACAGCTTCGGTCTTGTCGGCCTCGTTGCCCAGCTCGGGTTTGATCCGCTGCGAGTGCACGGCCTCGGCGCCGGCGATGAGGGTCGTGGTGCCCTGGCCATCGGCGATCCCGGCTGCGGCCCGGGTGACGAGCCATTGGGGCGTGTTGCCCCCGATGGTGGTCGTCTCGCAGCGGAGGGGGTCGAGCTTCAGGCGCTCGGCGAGAAGGGTGGCGGGTGCCCTCCCCCCGCCGTTCAGGATGTTGACGACCGAGACGCGCCCAATCTTCTCCTCGATGCCCGTGGCCTCGTCGAGCGCCGCCCGGACGGCCCGCTCCATGAGGGTGATGGGGGACGCCGGGTCGCTGCGGCCGACGGCCTGGCCGACGGACACGATCACAGGGGTGCGGGACGGATCCATCATCGAGGGCGGAGGCCGTCCATGACCAGCGACACGACGAACTCGGCCAGGTCGTGCGCCGAGAGGTGGTCGTCGGTCGTCAGGCGGCGGTAGGCGAACTGGCCGATCAGGGCCGCCAGCGAGAAGGCCACCACCCGGGGTGGGGTGTGGCGGAGCACGCCCTCGCGCTGGCCCGTGGCGATCGTCGCTTCCAAGTCGTCGATGAACCCCTCGTAGATCCGCACGAGGTGCCGCTCGAACCGACCGCCGAGGGCGTACGAATCGCGAAAGAGGAGCCGCGTCGCCTCGCGGTCGTCCTCAAAGTGCTCGAAGGTGGCCCGCACCGAGGTGCGCAGTGCCCCCTCGAGATCGGCGGGGCCGGCGGCGTCGAGGGCGGCGAGGATGCGGGTGCGCAGGCGCGCCTCCCCGGCGTCCATGAGGGCGTCGAACAACTCCTCCTTGGAGTCGAAGTACCAGTAGATGGTGCCGTAGGAGACGTTGGCGGCGCGGGCGACGTCGGCCACCGTGGTGGCGGCGTAGCCCTTCTCGGAAAAGACGCGCTTCGCCGCCGACAGGATGGTCTGGCGCCGGACCTCCTTCTCCTCGTCGGAGACGGCCCGGCGCAGCTCGCCCGCGCTCCTTGCCACTGAGCTCGCTTTCCTTATTGACTCGGGGATCAGCAATGATACGGCCGTGATCACCCTCGATCTGCCCCCCGAGGCCGAGCAGTTCCGCGAGGCGGTACGCACCTGGCTCGGGGATCACCCGAGCCCTTCGTTCGCCGACCTCGCCGACGCCGGCTACACCGTGCCGCACTGGCCCCGACCCTGGGGCCGTGACGCCTCACCCCTGGAGCAGCTCGCCATCGACGAGGTGCTTCGGGAACACGGGGTCAACCGCCCCATCAACCCCATCGGATTGGGCTGGGCCGGGCCGACGATCCTGCACGCGGGCACGCCCGAGCAGCAGGAGGAGTTTCTCCCCGGCATCGTGGAGGGACGCGAGATCTGGTGCCAGCTCTTTTCGGAGCCCGGGTCCGGGTCCGACCTCGCCAGCCTGCGCACCCGGGCCGTGCTCGACGGAGACGAGTGGGTCATCACCGGTCAGAAGATCTGGACCTCGCTCGCCCACTTCGCCACCTGGGGCATCCTCATCGCCCGCACCGATTGGGACGCTCCCAAGCATCGGGGCATCACCTACTTCGTGTGCCCGATGAACGCCGAGGGCATCGAGATCCGGCCCATCATCGAGATGACCCGCGACCACACGTTCAACGAGGTGTTCCTCGAGGAGGTGCGGATCCCGGCCGCCAACGTCATCGGCGAGGTGAACCGGGGCTGGGACCTCGCCAAGGTCACCCTGGCCAACGAGCGGGTGAGCCTCTCCTCGGGTGGGGCAATCTGGGGTCAGGGCCCGACAGCCGACGACCTCATCGACTCCATCAAGAAGGCGGGGCCGGTCAGCGACACCCTTCACCGCCAGCGGGTGGTGGACGTGTGGATGGAGGGCCAGGTACTCCAGATGCTCCGGGCCCGGCTCGTGGCGTCGGCTCTGAGCGGCAAGCAACCCGGCCCTGAGGCCTCGATCCGCAAGGTCATGGCCGACGAGCACGGCAAGCATCTGTTCGACGTCGCCCGCGACCTCGCCGGGGCGTGGGGGCTGCTGTGGGACGCCGGCCCCTACAACCAGGACCCGGCGCTGTGGACCCGAGGCTTCTTCTTTTCGCCCGCCCTCACCGTTGGCGGCGGCACCACCGAGGTGCAGAAGGGCATCATCGGCGAACGGGTGCTCGGGCTCCCCCGCGACCCCGACGTCACCGCCGACGTGCCCTTCCGCGAGGTGGCCGCCGGCTGATGGAGCGGGTCGGCTGATGGACGCCGCCGACTGGGACCGACGCTACGAGGGTGCCGAGCTCCTGTGGACGGCGGAGCCGAACCGGTTCCTGGTTGCCGAGGTGGCCGACCTTCCGCCGGGGCGGGCGCTCGACCTCGCGTGCGGGGAGGGGCGCAACGCCGTCTGGCTGGCGGAGCGAGGCTGGCAGGTCGTCGGCGTCGACTTCTCACCGGTCGGCCTCAACAAGGCCAAGGCGCTGGCCCGGGCTCGGGGGGTCGCTGCGTCGCAGATCGACTGGGTGCTCGCCGACCTGACCCAAGGTGACGGTGGGTGGGAACCGGAACCACCCGGCTTCGACCTCGTCGCCTGGATGTATTTCCACCCGTCGCCGGAGGTGCGGCGGGCGATCCTGGGCCGAGCCGTTGCGGCGCTGGCACCCGGCGGCACGATCCTCATCGTCGCCCACCACCTCGACAACCTCGAGCACGGGTGGGGCGGTCCGCCGTATCCCGAGATCCTCCTCGTCCCCGAGGTGGTGGCGGCTGAACTTTCGGATCTCGGCGCCACGATCGAGAAGGCCGAGACCGTGCTACGCCCGCCTCGGGAGGACAAGCAGGAAGGCGAGCGGGCGGCGATCGACGCCCTGATCCGGGCCCGCCGCACCCTCTGAGAGGGCCCGAAGGGACCAAGGTCCCATCGGGCGGCATCGATCGGCCCTCCCACCCAGTTCGTGCTTCGTTTCACGATCGCCTCACCTGCCGAATGCCCGAGGAGGGTCCTGTCGTGGAGCCACAACGCCCCAGTCTCTGGAACGCGCTCGCCGCGGTTGCCGCCGTCGCCGCACTGATCATCGCCTCCATCGCCGTCGCCAAGGCCGGTGACGACGAGGGTGGCGGCGGCGGCAGTTCCGAGGCGGCATCCCCGGCGGCGGCTGCCGGCCCCTCGGAGACGACGCTCGACGCCACGCTCTCGGAGTTCAAGATCGAACCCTCCGAGCTGGAGGCGCCGGCGGGACACGTGATGATCAAGGTCGCCAACGAAGGCGCCGTCCCCCACACGCTCGCCGGAGAACGCGGCGACCCCGTCACCAGCGAGCTGGCGGGGGGCGAGTCGGCGACCCTCGACCTCGGCGAGCTCGAGCCCGGGACCTACAAGCTGTTCTGCGACGTCCCCGGCCACGAGGCCGCGGGCATGAAGGCATCTCTGAAGGTCACCGAAGCCGCGGCCGCCGCGGCCCCTTCGGCCATGGGCGACGACGTTGACTACGCCGCCCTCGACAAGGCCATGGGGGACTCGCTCAAGAAGTTCCCCGCCGAGACGGAGGGCGTGGGCGCCCAGCTCCTCGAGCCCAAGGTGCTCGACGACGGCACCAAGGAATTCAGGCTCACGGCAAAGATCGTGGACTGGGAGGTCGAGCCCGGGAAGACGGTCAAGGCCTGGACCTACAACGGCACCGTCCCCGCCCCCACCATCAAGGTCGACGTGGGCGACACACTGAAGGTCGTCCTGAAGAACGAACTGCCCATGGGGACCGACATCCACTGGCACGGGGTACGCGTTCCCAACGATCAGGACGGCGTGGCGCCCCTGACCCAAGAGCTCATCCAGCCCGGTCAGACCATCGGCGGGAAGGCGGTGCCCGCCGACCTGACGCCGGCCCAGGAATTCCCGATGGTGCTCAACGACGCCGGCGAAATCGGGTACTCGCTCAACGGCAAGTCCTTCCCCGCCACGGCGCCCATCGCCATGAAGCAGGGCGAGTGGATCCTCGTCCACTACATCAACGAGGGGCTCCAGATCCACCCCATGCACCCCCACGGCGCGCCCCAGCTCGTGGTGGCCAGGGATGGAATCCCCCTCGACAGCCCGTACTGGACCGACACCCTCACGGTCGCCCCCGGTGAGCGCTACTCGGTACTCATCGAGGGCCGCGACAAGGGGGCGTGGGTGTGGCACTGCCACGTCCTCAGCCACGTCGAGAGCGAGCACGGCGTGTTCGGCATGGCGACCGCCATCATCGTCCAATGAACCTCCGATTCCTGAGAACCCGGTGGGCACACCCCCTCGTGCTCGCCGTGGCCGTCGTCGTCGGAGCCTGTAACTCGGGCTCCGACGACGACGCGTCTCCGCCCACCCCCGACGCCCAGGTCGAGATCGCGGCGCGGGACATCTCGTGGAGCAAGACGGCCATCACCGTCGAAGGAAAGGCCATCGAGATCACGGTGAAGCAGGAGGGTGAGCTCCCCCACACCTTCCTCTTCGACCAGATCGGCTACCAGTTCCTGCTCGAGGTGACGCCTCCGGGCGACACCGACACCGAGGTGATCGAGCTCGGCCCCGGCACGTACACCTTCTTCTGCGACGTCCCCGGGCACCGCGACGCCGGGATGGAAGGCACCCTCACCGTCGTTGCTCCCTAGTCGCGGAGGAGCTTGCGGGTGGGCGCTTCCTTGAGCCGCTTGCGGATGATGTCGCGGCGGTCCTGGATCTCGCGGTAGGTGAGCCGCTCGACGTCGGCGGTGAGGCCGAACGACGCCTTCACGCCGGTCAGGTCGACATGGCCCGGATCCGTGCCGAGGTCGGCGGCGATCCGGTCGCCGTGGCGCTCGACGAAGTAGCCGTAGACGTGCGCGATCTCGGCCAGGAGGTCGAGGTCGGGGGCCAGGGTGGCGATGGCGGCGTCGAGAAAGATCAGGTTCTTCAGGAAGAGCATCAGCTCCTTCGGCATGCGCGCACCAAGGGACAGCAGCCCCTTCACCACGTCGCGGATCTCGCCCACCAGCTCGTCGGCCGACATCTGCGTCGGGTCGACGACGGGGCGGTCGAGGTGCAGTTCCCGGATCACCTCGTCGACGTCGGTGTCGGCGGGGAGGGCGCCGAAGTCGACGAGGGCCACGATCTGGGTACGGATGTCGTTGGAGATGGCGGCCACCAGGAGTCGAAGGAGCGCCACCCGCTGCTCCTCGGTCAACCGCCCGGTGATCCCGTAGTCGAGGAGGGCCACCCGGCCGTCGGGCTGCACGAACATGTTCCCCCCGTGCAGGTCGCCGTGGAAGATGCCGTGGAGGAGCGAGCCCTCCATCACCGAGATGAGCCCGGCGCGGACGACGCCATGGGTGTCGATGCCGGCCTGGCGCATGCCGGTGACGTCTTCGAACGAGAAGCCGTCGAGGCGCTCCATCACCAACACCCGGCGCGTCACCAGTTCAGGGTGCGGGCGGGGCACGACGATGGCCCGCTGGTTGGTGTCGGCCAGCACCCGGGCGATATCGAGCATGCTCTCGGCTTCGAGGCGGAAGTCGAGCTCCTCGAGGATCGTCTCCGCGAACAGCTCGACGATGGCGGGAGGGTTGGCGAGGGCAGCCAGCTTGATGCGGCCGACGAGGCGCTCGGCGAGCCAGCTCATGGCCTGGATGTCGCGGCGGACGAGCGAGGCGACGTGGGGGCGCTGCACCTTGACCACGACCTGCTCGCCGGAGTGCAGCGTGGCGGCGTGCACCTGGGCGATCGACGCCGCCGCCAAGGGCGACGGGTCGAAGCGAGCGAAGAACTGCCCCACGGGCCCCCCGAGGTCCTCCTCGACCACCTGTTTCACGGCGGACAGAGGCTCCGGCGGCACCTGGTCGCGGCAGAGCCGGAACTCCCGAACCACCTCCTCGGGGAAGATGCCCTCTCCCGACGACAGGATCTGCCCCAGTTTGATGTAGGTGGTGCCGAGGCCTTCGAAGGCCACCCGGTAGCGGCGGGCCAGGCCCGCCCGGCTCTCGTCGCGGCTGCGCCTGCGTTCCTTCAGGTACCACGCCGCCGTCGCCGATCCGACGAGCCGACTGACCTTGGCGAACCGGCCGGCGGGTGGGAGCACCCGCGGACGTACGAGGGTGGGGACTTCGGCCGCCACGCGCGCCCGCACGGCGTCGAGGCCCCGAAGCCATTCCATGCCATCGGGGTCGACCGTCCAGGGCGGGTCGCTCGAAAAGGCGCCAAGGTCGAGGTCGGCGGGTGGAGGAGTCATTTGCTCCCCATCCGGGTGAAGTCGATGGCGATGAACAGGCCCGAAGCCTCGGCGATCCGTGCGCCCTCCGGGTCGCTGCACTCGCCCTCGATCCACAGCTTGCGCCCCTCGCGCCGAACGAGCCGGCCCCGGTATTCCAACTCGACGCCGAGGGGCGTGGGAGCCAGATAGCGCACGGTGAGCTCGGCGGTGAAGGCAGGCTGTTCGATGATCGTCAGCACGTTCCCGAGTACGTCGTCGAAAATGCCCGCCACGGTCCCGCCGTGGGCCCGGCCCGGCGCTCCTTCGAAGGCCGGGCCGAGCGTGACCCGGGCCACGGCTTCCTCGCCCTCGCGGTGCACGACGATGGCCACGCCGAGGGGGTTGGCGTGCCCCGAGATGACGCAGTCGGGAAAGTGGTCGATCCGCTCGCCGTCGGGCGGGGGGCCCTCGAACAGCCCCCGCTTCATGTGCTCCGGCAGGCGGCGGCGCGGCGGGCTGGCCTCGATGTCGGGAAGCACTCGGTCGATGGCCTCGGCGACCCGGACGAAGAACTCGTCGCCGGCGTCGTGGGCGACGATGGAGTGCCCCAGTCGCCGGAGTGCGTCGGCGGCATCGAGGCGCGCCTCGGACGCGTGCATGCCGTCGGCGATCTCTTCGGTCATGACTCGCTCTCTCGCTGGGCGCTCCCGAGATAGCGACGGAACCCGGCGGCGTTGGAGTGGACGCCGTTCAGGGTCTCGAGCTTCTCGCGATGCTCGGGCGCCACCGCGGCCAGCGACCCGCTGAAGGTCTGCTCGAACGCCTCGGCGATGTCGCGCCCCTCCCGCCAGGCCGCCAGCGCCACCTCATACCAGCGGGTCAGCGTCTCCTCGGCCTCTCCCAGGATCGTGGTCGGGTCGGGCACGCAGCCGTAGTGCGCGAGGGCAACCTCGGTCGGACCCAGCTGCGCGAACTTGCGTAGGGAATCCAGCGCCTGGTCGAGGTCGAAGTCGGGCGGTGGCGTGGCCGGGCGCAGCACGCCGGCGTCGGGGAGCCGCACGCCGACGGCGTCGCCCACGAAGAGGATGCCGCTGTCGCTGTCGTGAAAGCCCAGGTGGTGCTTGGCGTGCCCGGGGGAGTCGATCGCGGTCAGGGTGCGCGTCGGCGAGATCGCAACCTGCTCGCCGTCGGCCAGCACCTTGAGGCGGTCGGCCTCGGTCGGCTCGAGCCGGCCGTAGAGCCGATCGAGGAGGGGCCCGTACACCCGGGCGGCGGAATCGACGAGCCGCGTGGGGTCGTTGAGGTGGCGGGCGCCCTTCTCGTGGACGTACACGGTCGCCCGGGGAAAGGCCCGGGCGAGATCGCCGACCCCGCCGGCGTGGTCGAGGTGGATGTGGGTCACGGCGAGCCCGGCGAGGTCGTCGGGGCCGACGCCCAGTTCGGCGAGGGCGGCCTGGACGGCGGGCACGGAGGTCTGGCTTCCCGTCTCGACGAGCACCGGGTCGGGGCCCTCGATCAGGAACCCGGCGGTCACCCGCTCCCAGTCACCGAGCAGGGTGTCGATCTGGACAACACCGAGAGCGATCCGTTCATAAGACATGCGGGCACACGATACGCGCGGCGGGCATCCACCACTCCCAGTGGGGCGGGGGTCACAATCGCATGACCCACCCAGGCAGGGCGAGTAGGGGGTGCAAGGCTGGCCGTGCGGGCGACCGTCCAGGACAGGCAGGACAGGGTCGACAGGGTCGAGGCCGCTCCGGTCTGGGACCCTCGCTGGGATCTCCCGCAGGTCGAGGCCCCCGTCGCTGCCCATCCCCCCCGGGGAGTGGTCTGGAACGAAGTCCTGCGCGACGTACGGGTGCGGCGGATCGCGGCCGCACTCTTCGCCGCCTGGATGGTCGGGGCCGGGATCCTGCTGTTGGTGATGCGGCCGGCCCCTTCCGGCGAGCGGGTGGCGCGCCCGGCGACGGCGATCGACCCCACGC
>JACPCJ010000123.1 GCA_016179865.1 Actinomycetota bacterium
GAACACCCGCGCCGAGGCCGATGACGTCGAGAGGTCGCCGGTGTAGCCACCGATGACCCAGACACGTCCCTCGAGCACCACCACCGCGGTGTGGTGAAGCGCCACGGGAAGGTCGGGCAGCGGCGCCCAGTCGTTGCCGTCGGGGTCGAACACGTGGGCCAGCACCGACGGGCTCCCGTCGGCGTTCAGGCCCCCCAGCACGACGATCGCTCCCTGCCATGCGGCCCCGGCGACCTCGGTGCGCGGGGTTGGGAGGTCGGCCGGTTCCGCTGACGGCTGCTGGTCGGCTTCGGTCGTCGGGCGGCCGGCATCGTCGCCGTCCCCCGCACACGAAGCCGCGAGCACCGTCAGAACCACAAGCGCGGGCAGGAAGCGCCGAATCACGGCACCATGGTGGCCCATGCGAGCTGACCTTGTCCTGGAAGGCGGAGGCGTCAAGGGCATCGCCCTCGTGGGCGCCGTGTCGGTGCTCCAAGAGGAGGGTTACGAGTTCCCTCGCGTTGCCGGCACGTCGGCCGGGGCCCTGGTCGCCGCCCTCCTCGCCGCCGACTACCCGGCCAGCGAGCTCGCGGGGTGGCTACGAAAGGTGGACTTCGCCGAGTTCGCCGACAAGGGCGCCCTCGACCGCCTCGGGCCGGTGGGCAAAGCCCTGTCGGTGGTGTTCGAGCAGGGCGTCTACGAGGGGCACGCCGTCGAACGCTGGACCGCCGAGCGGCTGGCCGAACAGGGCCGCGAGACGTTCGCGAACATGCGGCTCCCCGACGACCCCGACAGCACCCTGCCCGACGAGCGCCGCTACCGCCTCGTCGTGATGGCGTCCGACGTTACGCGCGGCCGCCTCGTTCGCCTGCCCTGGGACTACCCGGACTTCGGGCTCGCCGCCGATACGCGGCCGGTGGCCGAGGCCGTCCGGGCCTCCACCTCGATCCCCTTCTACTACGAGCCCGTTCGCCTCACCGGCGGGAAGGGATACGAGCACGTCCTCGTCGACGGGGGGATGCTGTCCAACTTCCCCGTCGACACCTTCGACCGCACCGACGGGCGCGCGCCGCGCTGGCCCACCTTCGGGATCAAACTTTCGGCTCGACCTGAAGCCGCGCAACGACCCCAAGACATCGGCAACACCTTTGACTTCGCCCGGGCTCTGGTGTCGACGATGATGAACTTCCACGACCAGATGCACCTGGACGACCCGGCCGTGACCGCTCGCACGATCTTCGTCGACACCTTCAAGGTCCGCGCCACCGACTTCGACCTCGACGACGAGACCAAAGACCGGCTCTACCAGAGCGGGCGCGATGCGGCCCGCAAGTTCCTCGACTCCTGGGACTTCGACGCCTACGTCGCCAAGTTCCGCTCGGGCTGATCCCCGCGTACTTGGCCCTCGGATTTCCGGCGGGGGCGCAACCAAGGACCCAAGAACGGGGGACGATCAGATCGCGTCGGGATCGCCCTTCCAGGGGGGCTCCCGGGGCGGGTCGAAGAACGTCGGCCCTTCCTCACCGGCAATCGCCCGGAAGGCCACCTCGACCCAGAATCCACCGCCCGCCAGGGGTTGGGGCAACGCGTCACGGGCGAAGAAGCCCACGTCGCGGGTCTCGAGCGGGTGCCCCTTCAGCTCGCCCCCGATCACCCGGCACTGGAACACGATCGAGTACAGGGGCAGGAGGGCGAAGCCAAGCCGCAGGCCGTCGAAGACGGCGACGAGGCGGACGGGTTCGACCTCGATCCCCGTCTCCTCGTAGACCTCCTTCACGGCCACCTCGGAGGGCGAGTACCCGACGTCGGCCCAGCCCACCGGGTAGAGCCAGACCCCGGAGTCCGACCGCTGGGTGAGCAGCATCCGCCCCTCGTCGTCCCCGACCACGGCGGCGACGGCCACCTTCGGGGTGACGTAGCCGGCGACCCCCATCCCCACCGAACGAAGCCACTCCTCGAACTGATGCTCTGCCTCCCGCTCTTCCTCGGCCGCGGCGCGAATGTCGGCCGCGATCTTCAGTACCTCCTGGAACCGCTCCTGCTCGTACAGGTTTTCGGTGAAGCCGAGGCCCGTGCGGGCGACTCCGGCCAGCGCCTCGGCCCACCGGACGAGGTCGCGCGTGCTCACCTGCGGATGGACGCCTTCCGTGCCGGACATGGCGGGCAGGGTAGCTACCCCCGGCGGAGACGGCCGAGGAGGGTGTGCCGGACGCGTTCGATCTCCGCCTCGTCTCGGAGCTTCTCGCCCGTCGCGTCGCGTACGTAGAAGGCGTCGACGACCCGGTCGCCCACGGTGTTGATCTTGGCCAGATGGACGTCGAGGCCAAGGTCGGCGAG
>JACPCJ010000015.1 GCA_016179865.1 Actinomycetota bacterium
ACGGCGGCCGCCTGGACGACGCCACGCGTCCAGCGAGCACTTCCGGCACGGGTGCCGAGAAAGTCAGGGCGGACGGCGGCAACCAGGAACAGGCTCGCCGCAGCGACGAAGACGACGAGTTCGGCTCCCAGGTTGACGATGGCGGATGCCGTGCTCATCGACGGGCCCTGCACTTCCACCGGAGGTCATCGAGGCCCGGCCCGAGCAGCCGCTGAGAGCGGAGAACGGGCGGCGCCGTCACACAAAGGCTACCGGAGCCCATCACCCGCTCTCGGGGACACCGGGGGACATTCCCGGCGAATCTTTTGGTCATGAGCCCGAACTGGAGCACTACGCGGGCGGGGACGTCGGCAGGGCCAGGGCGTTCCCGCCCAGCGCCGCCAAGGCCGACAGGGCGTCCCCCAGGGTCTTCACGGCGACCACCTGCATCCGCCGCCCGGCCACGCGCCGGGCCGCCTCGTCCTCCCCGTCAGGCACGAGCATGAGCTGGGCACCCGCCTTGCGGGCGGCGACGGCCTTCTGTTCGACCCCCCCGACGACGCCCACCTTGCCGTCGGCGTCAATCTCACCCGTCACCGCCACCCTGTGGCCACCAGTCAGCTCGCCCTCCGTGAGGTCGTCGATGATCGCCAGCGCGAACGCCAGCCCCGCCGAGGGCCCGCCGACTTGCCCGGTGTTGATGTCCACCTCGATGGGAAACTCGAACTCGAAGGTGTCCCGGAGCTGCACGCCGATCTGGGCTGCGCCTCTTGCGCCCTTCACCGTCCCCACGTCAAACACCTGCCGCTTCCCGTCTCGCTCCACGGTGATGGCGACGTTCTCGCCCGGGGGGTGGGCCTGGACCCCCCCCGCCACGTCGCGGCGGAACGTGACCGGCTTCCCGTCGACCTCGATGACCAGGTCACCGGGGCGAAGGTGTGCGCCGGCGGGCATGTCGGGAAACACGTCGGTGATGAGGGCGCCTCCACCGATCATCTTCACGTCGTAGCCGAGGTGATCAAGCGCCACCTTGATGGCCACGAGCTCGGACTCCTGCATCACGGCGAGGTTGACGCGCGTCAGCTCCTCGCGGCTGAGGTTGCCGGTGTAATCCTGCTCGGGCACCAACTCGACCTCGTCGTCGAAGCGGGCCAGCAGCGCCTGGAACGGGGTGAGTCGTTCGGAAAGCGACACGGTCAGAAAGAGGAGCTGACCCTCAGGCCGGTGCGACGGCGTCCCCTCGACGCTGATCAGGTCGACGACGTTCGTGGCCCGGCCGGGCTCAACCCGGATCAGGGGGATCCGGTACAGGCTCGCCATGGCCACCGAGTAGAGGATCAGCACGATGCCCCCCGCGAGCCGCAGGATGGCGTGATCGCTGAGCCCCACCGGGCCCGCAGGCGCGGGCGGCGGCGGAGGAGGTGACGAGGCTGGGAAGGAGGGGGGCTCTTGGGTCATGACGTATCGGTGCGGACAGCGTGCCATGCACGCCACCCCGCGAAACGTCACTGGCGCGAGAGGATGAGGGCGTGAGCCCCTCCCCGAACCCGTCATCGGGCCCGCCGCCCAACCCGGACTCGCCCGATCCCATCGAACGCGCCGCTGCTGCGGCCGAGGCCGGCGTGACGGGCGCCGTCGATCGGAATGTCGCCGAGCAACTTGCCGAGGCCGTGCAGGGAGACCCCGACGCCCGCGTTCGGGAGGCCGCCCTCGGCGCGCTCGCTCGCGCCGACACCGAAGGCCGGGTGCTCGAAACCGCCTGGGCGGCCGCCACCACCGACGGCGACGGAGCAGTTCGCCGGCGCGCCGCTGAACTGGCCCCCGAGATCCCCGCCCCCACCGCGGCCGGGCTGATCGCCCTGCTTGGCGACTCCGATCCGCTGGTGGCCGAGGCGGCGGCGTTCGCGCTGGGCGAACTCGGCGACGACGCCCTCGACGCCGGAGCCGTCGCCGCCCTGTCACGCGGGGCCACCGCGCACCACGACCCGCTCGTCCGGGAATCGGCGGTGGCCGCGCTCGGCGCCCTCGGCGACGACGGTGGTCTTCCCGCCGTCCTCGCCGCCCTCGGTGACCGTCCGCCCGTCCGACGCCGGGCCGTCCTCGCCCTCGCCGCCTTCGAGGGTCCGGAGGTCGAGGCGGCCCTGCAGCGAGCCCTCGCTGATCGCGACTGGCAGGTCCGCCAAGCCGCCGAAGACCTGCGTCGCCGCTAGCCGCCCAAACTTTGGGTGTCTGCCGCGCCGTAGGACACGCGAAGATCCAAAGTTTGCGAGCGGGGTTAGCCGCTAGAGCCGAGGAAGATGCCCTGGAGGCGCTCGAAGGACTCCAGGCAGCGGCCCGCGCCCAGCACGACCACCTCGAGCGGGTGCTCGTCGACGACGATCGGCAGGTCGGTCTCGGCGGCGAGGCGGTCGTCGAGCCCAGCCAAGAGGGCGCCCCCGCCCACGAGGTGGATCCCCTCGGTGATGAGGTCCTGCGCCAACTCTGGCGGGGCCTGAGCGAGGCACGTCTTCACGGCGTCGACGACGGCGTCGACGGGCTCCCGGATGCCGTCGCGGATCTCTTCCGGCGACAGGATCACGGTCTTCGGCAGCCCGCTCATGAGGTCGCGGCCCCGCACCTCGGCCTTGTAGTCGTCGGCGACGGGGAAGGCGGAGCCGATGGCGAGCTTGACGTCTTCGGCCGTCCGCTCGCCGATGGCGACCCCATACTCGCGGCGCACGTAGTTCTGGATGGCGGCGTCGATGTCAAACGATCCGATGCGGACCGCCTCGATGGTCACGATCCCGCCGAGCGAGATCATGGCGACCTCTGACGTGCCGCCGCCGACGTCGACCACCATGTTGCCGAGGGGCTCGTGGATGGGGAGCGAGGCGCCGATGGCAGCCGCCATGGGTTGCTCGATGAGGTAGGTGGCCTGGGCCCCGGCGCGGCGAGCCGCTTCGAGGACGGCGCGCTGTTCGACCTCGGTGATGGCCGAGGGAACGCAGATGAGACAGCGCGGGCGCGTGAACCGGCTCACCCCGACCCGCTGGAGGAGGAGCCGGATCATGCGCTGGGTGACGTCAAAGTCGGTGATGGCGCCCTGGCGGAGCGGGCGCACGGCGACGATGTAGCCCGGCGTCCTTCCGATCATCTGCCAAGCCTCGTGGCCCATGGCCAGCACTTCGTTGGACCGGCTGTTGAGGGCGATGACGCTGGGCTCGTTGAGGATGATGCCGCGCCCGCGCTCGTAGACGAGCGTGTTCGCCGTGCCGAGGTCGATGGCGAGGTCGCGAGGCAGGTCGCCTACCTCCGGTCGACGGAGCCGGCGTCACCATTCCGCGGGCTTGGAGAACCCGCGTTCGGATGCTCCCGGCCCGCAGCAGGCGGCGCCAGGGCCTGGCGGGCGCGCTCGAACTCGTCGATCCCGCGGGCCATGGACTTCGGCCGACGGTGCCACCAGACCACCAACCAGGCGAGAGCGGCTGCGAGCAGGATCGCTCCGAGCAGGTAGGCCACTCAGCTACCCACGCCGCGCAGTTGGTGATCGGCCGACGCCCAGCCCTCGCCGCCCTCCCAGTGCTCGCGCTTCCACACCGGCACCGTCTCCTTGAGGGTGTCGATGCAGTAGCGGGCGGCGTCAAAGGCGTCGTGACGGTGGGGCGTCGAGCAGACGATCACCACCGTCGGTTCGCCAAGCGGCACCTCGCCGAGCCGGTGGATCGCCGCGACCCGAGCGAGGCCCGGCCACTGCTGCCGAGCGGAGGCGACGACTTCGAGGAGGCGCTGGCGGGCAGTGTCCTCCCACGCCTCGTACGACAAGGCCTTCACGCCCTCGCGGCCGTCGGAGCTGTCGCGAACGATGCCGGTGAACACCACGACTGCCCCGCAGTTCGGCTGGGAAGCCCAGACGCGGGCCTGCTCTACGGGCAGGGGACCGTTGCCCAGTTGGACCCAGTCGTCACCGCGATCCGGGGCAGAAAAGGACATGGGCCAATGTTAGGACCCGCCTCCGACCCTCCCCGGTTCCGGGGTGGGCGGGGTCTTGGATCAAGCCCCGTGTGCCTCCTCTGCCCCAACCTCGGTGGCGGCAAGGAGACGGAACCAGAAGCACGACCCCGCACCCGGTTCGCTTCGGACCCCAACCGTCCCGCCCATGCTCTCGACCAGCTCCTTCACAATGAACAAGCCGAGACCCATCCCGCCGACGACCTCGCGGTCCGTCGGTCGGCCGAACTTGGTGAACAACACGGCGACGTTGGACGGGTGGAGTCCGGGACCTTCGTCGGTGACCTCGACGTGGACCATCGGCCCGTCCCGGCGCCCGCGGACCACCACGGGCCCCCCGGCGGAGTACTTGAGGGCGTTCGAGACGAGGTTCGTGAGCACCCGCCGCACCGCGCTCCGATCGCCGTAAACCGCGGGAACGTGGTCGTCGAAATCGACCGCGAGGTGGTGGGCCCCGTTGTGGGGGTCGAGGTCGCGTGTGACGTCGCGGGCCAGCTCGGCGATGCAGACCACCTCCTGGTCGAGGCCGCGGCGCTCGCGAGATCCGGGGACGGTCAGGAGGTCTTCGATGAGCAGCCGGAGGTGGGCGCTCTGGCGGGCGATGCGCTCGATGGCGTCGTCAAGCTCGTCCTCGGTCAGCACGTCGCGCTGGCGCAGCAGGCTCTGGGCGAAGCCCGCGATCGAGGTCACCGGCGTCCGCAGCTCGTGATTGGCGATGGCAATGAAGTCGTCCTTCATCGCCGAGATCTCCTCGAGCTCGGCGATCGTCCGCCGCTCGATCTCCGCCAAGCGGGCGTTGTCGAAGGCGCGAGCGAGCTGGGTGGCAACGGCCTCGAGCAGCATCAGGTCGTCTTGGTCGAAGGCGGCGACGCTGGAGGACCCGACATCGATGGCGCCAAACACGGCGCCCCGGGCTCGGAGGGGCACGGTCATCTCTGACTGCGTCCGCGCATCGACCTCCAGGTAGTCGGGGTCGAGGGTGACGTCGGGGAGGAGCTGCGTCTCACCCGTTCGGAAGCAGCGCCCGACGATGCCGACCGTGACGGGGAAGCGCTGGTAGGGCGCCACGTCCGTCTCCTCGTACCCGGCGGTGGCGACGAGGCGGAACTGACCCGGGTCGTCCTCATCGGCCACCACGACGGCTGCGAACTCGAACCCGAGGTCGTCGTGCAAGATCTCGGCAAGGAGGCGCGCGGCGTCGTCGACCGACAGCCTCGGCGATTCGATGGCGAACCTCGACACGACGTCGGTTCGCTTCACGCTGCGCCGGATCTCGATGCTGGCACGCTCGAGCTGGCGGATGACCATGCCGAGCATGAGCCCGCTCAGGAGGAAGGCGGCGGCCCGGGCCAGAGCGGTCGACCCCGTAAATGCAATGCCGTACTCAGCCTCTCGGTGGATCATCCAGATGACGTTCACGACCGCACTGGCGCCGCCCGCGATCAGGCCGCCCCGATACGCCCAGCGCATCGCCGCCTCCAGCACCACGAGCAGGAACAGCAGGTTGGTGGCCGTGTCGGGATATTCGGCGTAGTTGAACATCGCCTCGGCGGCCAGGGCCCCGTCGATCACGTTGACGATCACGGCGAGAAGGGCCAGTGACCGCGGCGTTCCCAGCCGGCGCGGAAGCTGCCACGCCGCCACGTTGACCAGCGCCAAGGCCACCGGCGTGCTCCACGCCAACGCCGCCGACGCGCCCTCGTCCATGGACGCGGCGATGACGCCGAAGGCTACGAACATCCAGCGGACGGGCAGGAAGAGCGCCTCGCGCTCGCGCAGACGCACATCGGGCTCGGCCCCGAGCATCCAGATCCCGCGCCGGCGAAACGCGGCGAGCACACAAGGATGATCGCACACTTGCCCGAGGCAGGACCCCGAGGGGCGACCCCCCAGTCCGGAACCCCCTCGGTACGCTCACTTCCGTGACCGGCTTGGGAGGCGAGCAGGACGAGGGGCCGGGCGAGCGCAACTGGTTTCACCCGTCCGAGCTTCCGGCTGACCCTGTGGCACCCAGACCGGCCCGCGCCCCCCGGCCGTGGGCCGGCGTCGCCATCGGGGCGGGCCTGATCGGCGCGTTGGGCGGGTTCGGGATGACCGTCGTCCTCACCGACAACGAGCCATCGAACCCGGATCGGGAGGCGCGCGCGACCGTGGCGTCGACCATGCGGACGCTGGCGCCGCTGGCCGGGAGCAGCGACACGGCGGCCGCACAGGCGGTACGGGCCTCGGCCGCCGTGCTCCCGGTGTCGGCGTGGTCAGGCTCCAAGCTCCGGAGCGGATCTGCGGTCGTGTTCCGGAGTGACGGCGTGCTCGTGACGTCGGCCGCCGTCGTCGGCGGGGCCACCACGATCGAGGTCGAGATCGCCGACGGACAAGTTGTCGAGGCCATCGTCACTGGGGTTGATTCCGAGTACGACCTGGCCCTTCTCGAGACCGAAGCCACTGGGTTGAACGAGCTGGAGTTCGCTGCCCCGCGGGCCTCTCCCCGCCCGGGCGACTCCTGCGTGCTCGTGGGCGCCGGCGACGACACCCATCACGGTCGGTGGGCGGCGGCCGGCGTGATCGCCGCCACCGGGCGTGTGGTCGAGGCCGGGGGCCACTGGATGATCGACGTCATCGAGGTCCAGGGCGTGCTCGAACAGAGCGCGCCGGGAGGGGCGCTCCTCGCCCCCGACGGCGAACTGCTCGGAATCCTCACCAGCGCGCGGGCGGGTGCGGGGAGCAACGGAGTCCTCGTCGTCCCCGCGTCGCAGGCGCGCCGCTCCGTCGAGCAGATCCTCGACAGCGGCCGGGCGCGCCACGCCTGGCTCGGCCTGGCGACCGCCGACGCCACGGATCCAGTCCGCGGGGCGCTGGTGAGAGAAGTTGCTCAGTCGGGGCCAGCCGCCGGGGCGGGGATCCAGCCCGACGACGTGGTCGTGCGCCTGGGCCGAGAGGCGGTCCGGGGAATGGTCAGCCTCATGCGAGAGGTCCGGCGCCACGAGATCGGCGAGACGGTGAACGTGGGGATCGTCCGGGATGGAGAGGAACTGGAGCTGACCGTCACCCTCGCCCCCCGGCCCTGACGCCTGATCCCGGCCAGTGGCGCGCTCGTTCCGCCATCGCGCGACCATGGCGCCATGGCTCGCGAGCACACCGACTTGGATGCGGCTGACCAGGAGCTCCTGAACGCCGTCCAGTGGGACTTCCCTCTCGTCGCGTGCCCGTATTCCGCCCTCGGGGAACGCCTGGGCATGACCGAAGCCGAGGTCATGGCCCGGGTCCAGCGGGTCAAGGACGCCGGCGTCCTCCGCCAGCTGTCGGCCATCTTCGACACCCGAGCCCTCGGCTACGGATCGAGCCTGGTGGCGGCGCGGGTCGACCCCGATCGAGTCGACGAGGCGGCCGGCGTCATCAGCCGGCACCCGGGTGTCAGCCACAACTACAAGCGCAACCACACCTTCAACCTCTGGTACACGATCGCCGTCCCGCCTGGGCACGAGCTGAAGGGGCACGTCGACGTGCTCCACGGGGAGTCGGGGGCGGAGGTCACGCGCCCCTTGCCGACGCTCACGCTCTTCAAGATCGGGGTCAAGCTCGACATGACGGGCCGGACGGGCGCGACGGCCAAGGCCGAGGTGCTCGACCACGAGCGCCCCGAGCGGCACCCCGAGATGACCGCACCCGAGCTGTCGCCGCTGGAGACCGCCGCCATTCGGGTGGTGCAGGAAGACCTGGCGCTCGTCGAACGACCCTTTGCCCTGGCGGCGGCGGCAATTGCCGATGAATGTGGCGCCGATGTGCTCGACGGCGCTGCCATCGACGAGGACAAGGTGCTCGAACTCCTCGAGTCGTTCCGGGAAAGAAAGCTGATGCGCCGTTTCGCCGCCGTGATGAACCACAAGAAGGCGGGCTTCAAGGCCAACGCCATGGGCGTGTGGGCGGTCCCGGAGGCTGAACTCGACAGCATCGGGCCCGCCATGGCGGGCTTCGCCGCCGTGAGCCACTGCTACCGGCGCCCCACCTATCCGGACTGGCCGTACTCCGTCTTCACCATGATCCACGGCCGGTCCGCTCGCGAATGCGAGGAGACGGTCGAGGCGATCCGCGCCGAGACGGGCGTCGAGGAGTACTGCCTGCTCTGGTCCGTCAAGGAGTACAAGAAGACGCGGGTCAAGTACTTCACCAACGACTGGAACGCCTGGATCGAGAAGTACTTGATCTAGCGACTTCGGCGGCGGAGGAGCACCCACGCCGCCGCTGCCGCGCCGGCGGCGAGCCCTCCGCCCACGAGGGTGGCCACGGCGAGACCCCTCCGACCCCCCGCGCCGCCCTCCTCCTCGACACACGCCAGGAGCGCCTCCTCGTTGCTGTGTGCCGCTTCCCACCCGGCGGCCCGAAGCCGGTCGCTCGCCACCACGACGGGGTGAACGACGAGCGGGATCATTCCGGGCGGGACGTCGCCAACCCCTGCCTGCCAGAGGCGTCGGGTCATTCGCTCGGCGACGTCGGGGGAAACAGAAACCCGGGGAACCCACCCGGCGAGATCGGCAGCGGCGTCATGCGTCAGCCAGCCGTTGGGGGCCACGTTGAACACCCCGTCGATGTCGCTCGCCACGGCGAAAGCGATCGCCGCCGCCAGGTCGTCGACGTGAAGGAACTGACACTCGGGCGTCGCGTCACGCACCCGCACCGGCAGCCGTCCCCGCACGAGGGCCCGGACCGAGGCCGGCGTGCCGCCCCCTAACACGAGGGGCGGGCGGAGCACGATGGCGGTCACACCGGGATGCTCGTCGTGCCATTCCGCGAGCAGGCGCTCGGTTTCGGCCTTGTGGACGGCAAACGAGAACGCCTGGTTGGGGCGCAAGGGCTGGTCCTCGGTGAGCGGGACCGGGTTGTCAGGCCAGGCGCCGTATACGAAGGCGCTCGATACGTGGACGACCTTGGCGACGCCCATGGCGGCGGCGGCATCCAGCACCCTCCGGGTGCCCTCGACGTTGACCCGGGCCATGACCGCTTCGTCGGGCAGGGGCTCGAGCAGCGACGCAAGGTGCACGACCGTGTCGACGCCCTCGAACACCGGCTTCAGCTCGGCGGCCCCGACGTCGAGGTGATGGAACTCGAGCTTGCGGGGCCGGAACTGCGGCTCCTTGATGTCGATGCCCACCACCCGCCGGACGTCGCCGTCGGAGTCGAGCCGGCGCAGCACGCGCTGGCCGGTTCGCCCTGATACACCCGTGACGGCCACCGTGGTCATGCTCCATAGACTGGCCGAGTGAGCGAGCGAATGCGAGCGAACGAGGGACAGGCGACCCGTTGAGCGACCCGCCTCAACCCGGGCTGCCATTCGGCTTCGGCAACTTCGACATCAGCGAAGTGTTCCGGCTGCTCCAGAGCGAGGGCCCACTCAACGTCGAGGTCGCCCAGCAGGTCGCCACCTGGGTTGCCAACCAGGGTGAGGCCGAGCCCCCGACCGACGCCGCCGAGGCCGACGTGATGGCCGAACTCACGCGCACCGCCCAGATGCACGTGCACCAAGCCACGGAGCTCGGCGGGTCGATCACGTTGGGCGCCCGGACTCGCGGCCGCACGGAGTGGGCCCACGACGTACTCGACGGGCTCACGCCCTCGCTCACGGC
>JACPCJ010000099.1 GCA_016179865.1 Actinomycetota bacterium
ATGTACGTCTTCCGGCTCGAAGAGGAGGAGTACCCCAAGACGCAGGTCTCCTTCCTCGCCCGGCCGTGCCAGCACTGCGACAACGCCCCGTGCGTGAAGGTCTGCCCGGTCGGTGCCCGGTTCAAGCGGGAGGACGGCATCGTCCTCACCGACTTCCAGCGTTGCATCGGCTGCCGGTACTGCGAGGTGGCGTGCCCCTACGGGGTCAACAACTTCAACTGGAAGGACCCCAGCGAGAGCTACTACGGCGACTGGAAGGACCCGGCCGTCCAGAACGTCACCGGGGGCGCCATCCCGCCGTGGCGCAACCCCGACCTCCAGATCGTCCAAGGTGAGGAGCAGCGCCTCACGGCCGGGGGAGGCCACTACAAGGGCGTGGTCGAGAAGTGCACCTTCTGCGTCCAGCGAGTCGACAAGGGTCTCGACCCGGCGTGCGTCGCCGGCTGCCCGCTGAACGCCCTCATCTTCGGGGACCGCGACGACCCGGAGAGCCCGGTGAGCCAGTACCTGAAACGGGACCATTTCCGCCTGCTGGAAGACGCGGGCACCGAGCCCAGCGTCTTCTACGTCGGCGGGAACGAACCGGAAGCAGAAGTCAAGGAAATCGAGCGCATCAGGGTGGAGGTGTCGGCATGAGTGCACACGCAGGGACGACCGGCGAGGCCCTCCCGCTCGGCGTCGGGCGCATCAGCCGGGGCTGGGGGATCTTCCTGGCCGTGACGGGCCTCGTGGTCGTGTACGCGATCGCGCAGTACTCGCGCCAGCTCTCGCAGGGCCTGGTCGTCACCGGGATGCGCGACATCGGCGCCATGGGCGGCTCGGCCTGGGCCTTCTACATCACCTTCGACGTCTACTTCGTGGGGGTGAGCTTCGCCGGCATCACCATCGCCGCCCTCATCCGGTTGCTCGACCTCGAGCGTCTGAAGCCCGTGGCCCGGATGGCCGAGGTGCTCACGGTCGTGGCGCTGATCCTGGCCTCGCTCTCGGTGATCGCCGACCTGGGGCAGCCACTCCGAGGCATCGTGAACCTGTTCCGTTACGCCCGGCCCCAGTCACCGTTCTTCGGCACGTTCTCGCTGGTGATCGCGGGCTATCTGTTCGCCAGCCTCGTCTACCTGTACCTGGACGGACGGCGCGACGCCGCCCGCCTGGCGAAGGTGCCGAGCCGTCTCCAGTGGCTGCACCGGATGTGGGCCGCCGGCTATCAAGACACCGAGGCCGAACGGGCGCGGCACCGGCGGACGAGCTTCTGGCTGGCCATCGCCATCATTCCGTTGCTGATCACCGCCCACTCGACCCTGGGCTTCATCTTCGGCCTCCAGGTCGGCCGACCGGGGTGGTACAGCGCCCTCCAGGCCCCGGCCTTCGTGGTGCTGGCCGGCGTGTCGGGGCTCGGGCTCCTCATCGTGCTGGCGGCCCTGATGCGACGCTCGCTCCACCAGGAAGCGCGCCTCAACCAGGACGCCTTCGCCACGCTCGGTCGCTTCACGATGATCCTCCTGCTGGCGTACCTGTACTTCATGGCCGTCGACCTCCTGACCACGAGCTACGCGGCGGGAGAGCACGAAGGCCGCGTCACCGACGCCGTGCTGACAGGCCAGTACGCCTGGATCTACTGGTCGTCGGTGTTCCTGCTCGTGGTCCCGGCCGGCGCCCTCCTGTGGCAGTCGCTCACGAAGCGCTGGAGCGTGAGCCTCCTCGTCGCCTGCGGCGTCGCCGTCAACCTCGCCGCCATCGGCAAGCGGTTCCTCATCGTGGTCCCGTCACAAACCACGGGCACCCTCATGCCGTACACGCCGGGCACGTACTCGCCGACGGCAGTGGAGATCGCAGTCGTGGCCGGTCTGTTCGCCCTGGGCGCGCTCCTGATCGGTCTCTTCGCCAAGGCCTTCCCGATCATGTCGCTCGACGAGCCGAGAGGGGAGTCCGAGGCGCATCCCGACGGCGCCAAGGCCCAAACGGAGGTGCTGGCCCATGCGTAAGACGCTCACCACGCTGATGATTCTCGGAGGGCTCGTCCTCATGGTCGTGAGCTACTTCTTCCTCGCCGCGCCTTGGGGAGCCGACAGTGTGGAGCACAGCGACCCCAAGTTCGGGTTCGCACCGACGCTGTTCGTCGTCGGCGTCATGTCGGCGTTTCTCTCTGCCGTCGTCTACGAACTCCTTCCGGACCGGCGGCACAAGTGACGGAGGGGGCCGGCGCCGGCGACTGGGGGGCGCTGGCCCAGCTCCGCCAGGGGCTGTATCGGTTCTTCGGCGGCGCGCTGCTGGCCCCCGACGAGGAGCGGCTCGCCGCGCTCGTGGCCGCGACCGACGTCCTTGAAGAGTGGGACATCGACGACTACGCCTTTGCACCCGCGTGGCGGCTGGCCGTCGTCGCCCTCCACGAAGCGCTGCCAGTCGACGAGATGGAGGGCGACTACGTCCGCCTCTTCATGGCCGGTGCCGGGGGTGCCCTCGTCCCCCCGAACGAATCGGAGTACGTCGCCTCCGACGGGGGATCAGCCGCCACCATCGTCGCCAAGCTCGACGGCGACTACGCCGCCCTCGGGTACTCGGTCAAGCCCGGTCTGGCATACGCGTCCGATCACGTCGCCATCGAGCTCGAGGCGATGGCCACGCTGTGCCACCGGGAGGCCCACGCCTGGGATGGCGACGACCCCGGCGGGGCGGTGGCCGTGGTGCGTCAGGAGTGGACCTTCCTGGACCACCACCTCGCCCGGTGGTTGCCCCCCTTCGCATCCCGACTCCGAGCGGTGGCGTCACCGGGCCTGTACCCAACCCTGGTCGACGCCACGTCCGCCTTCGTGCTCCACGACGTGGAACTGATCACGATGATCACGAAGGCCCGCCTGACCCAACCGGCACCATGACGACCGCCGTGCTCTTGTGCGGTGACGGGCTGCCCCCCGATCTCCGGGTCGGCGAGGCGCGTCTGGTCGCGGGCCTCTGCACGCGCCCCGAGCCCGTCCGCGAGCTGGCCGCCGGTGCCACGGCTGTCGTGCTGGGCCTGTGCGATCGCCGGCACTCGCTCGGCGCCGTCCAGCGGGAGGTCCGCAAGGCAGGCCTCGACCCCCTCGGGGTCGAGTTCGTTGACCTGCGCGACGCCGACGGCGACGTCGGCCGTCTGGAGACGCTGCTGGCCGGAGCGGCGGCTCGGGCTGAGGCCTTCCCGGGCAGCGGGCCGGAGCACGCCAAGCTCGTCATGGGCCAGACCGCCAATCGCCGGGCTCTCCTCACCTTGGCCCTGCCCGAGTACCACGCCGCCCCCGCCGTAGACGACGGCCCGTGCGCGGCGGAGCGGGGCTGCCGCGCCTGCGTGGACGCCTGTCCGCAAGAAGCGCTCTCCCTCTCCGGCGGGCGGGTGCTCCACAACCGCAGCGTGTGCGAGCCCTGCGGTCGCTGCGTCACCGCCTGCCCCACCGGTGCGGTGGCCAACCCGGGCGTCGACCCGTCTGCCGTGGCGGCCCAGATCCGTGCGCTCCTCGACCCCGCCGTGGGCGCCGCCGGCCCCCGAGGCATCGTCTTTCGATGTCGCCGGGGCAACCACCCCGAGACCGATCCCGGGTGGTTGCCGGTGTCCGTGCCGTGCACGGGCATGCTGACCCCCGCCTGGATCCTGGCCCCGCTGGCGCTCGGCGCCGCCGCCGTGGCCGTCCGCCCGTGCGACGCCGTCGGCTGTCCGCTGGCCCACGACGAACTCGTGGTCGAACGTGTGGACTGGTGTCAGGAGTTCCTCGACGGCGCCGGTGGCGACGCAGGCCGGGTGAGCCTGGTACCCGACGCCCTCCCCGCCGAGCCCCTCAGCATCCCCGCCCCCGCGAATCCGTTTGCTCCCCTCGGGGCCGCGGCCGTGCTGGCGGCGCTGTCGCAGGCCTCGGACCAGGACGTTCGCGTAGCCCGTGCCGGCAGCCCCCTGGGGATCATCGACATCGATCCCGTTGCCTGCACGGGCTGCGCGACGTGTGCGCAGAGTTGCCCGGCCGGGGCCCTCTCGGTGGGCGGCGCCAACGGCACCCGATCGATCACCTTCGACCACGCCCGCTGCATCGCCTGCGGGGTCTGCACGGGGCGGTGCCCCGAGTCGGAGGCCGGCGCCATCCGCCTCACGGCCGCCGTAGAGACCGCGCGCCTGGCGCGGGGCCGAGAGGTGGTGTGGGAGGGGGCGGTGACCTCCTGTGAGTCGTGCGGCGCCCCCGTCGCCACCGAGGCCCTCCTCGCACGGGTCGGCGCGCTCCTGGCCGACGACACCGTGGCATCCGCAATCAGCCGCTACTGCTCCCACTGCCGCGGCGTGCGGCTATAGGCGGACGCCATCCTCAGCCGTTTCGTGGACGTCACAGCGCGATGGCGAGGTCCTGCCACTGCTTGGGGTCGGGCCGATCGTCCAACAGGGCGACGACACCGCGGATGATCGCCCCGAAGTCGTGGTGGGCGAGCGTCCAGATCAGAATGCAGCCGGCATGCTCGCGGCCGGCCTCGGCCCACTCCCGCAGCAGGGGTGCGAAGTCGCGGGCGTTGCGGGTCACCAGGATGCGCGCCTGCTCCGCCGCCACCTCAAGCACCTGCGGGTCGTCCAACGCGCCGAGCACGGCATCGGAGGCGAGGCTCAGCACGTCGTGGCCGCGTTTGCTGAGCGGGCCTCCGACGCGCTTGGGCGACAGGTTGGCGTCGAGGAGTAGACGCAATGGTCAGGCGTCCACGACCTCGATGAACGGGAACAAGGTCCGCAGTTCGTCGAGCGGTCGCCGGTTGTCAGCGATGGCCTGCTCCACTTCCTCCGGGTAGGCCTGTCGGTAGGCGAGAGCGAGTCGCACTTGTGGCGGTGTCAGCTGGGTCTCTGCCACCAGCGTCTCCACCGAGCTGAACTCCTCGACCATCTGGAGGTCCTCCCACACGTCCAGACCTGGGCCGATCACCCACGGGCGACGTCGCGCGGCATCCCCGCGAAACGCGATCCCCGGGAACCGGCGGGCACGCGCCGCCTCCTCGGTGAATACCTCCACCACTGCGCTCTTGGACCGGCGTGTCCGGCGCGCCTCGGCGTCGACCAGCTTCTCGGTCTCCTCCTCGAGACGCACGCTGAACGGCTGACCCTTCATCACGCCACGCTCCCATTCACTACGACTACTACAGCGTAGCAGGGGGTCGCGACGAGGGGTCGGCGGGACCTTTACACCCAATTCGCATGTGTTGCATGCAACTTGGGTGTACACTCGTGGCCATGACGAAGACGGTCCAGATCCGCAACGTGCCCGACGACGTCCACGCAACCCTGCGAAGCCGTGCCGCGGCTGCGGGCCGGTCGCTCTCCGACTACCTCCTCGAGGAGATCGAACGGGTCGCACGACGGCCGCCAATCGCCGACGTCCTCCTGCGGGCGAGTGAACGCGACTGGGGGATCCCGCCCGGCGAGGCGGGCCGGGTTGTCCGGGAGCTTCGTGACGAGCGCTGAGCGATGCTGGTCATCGATACGTCGGCAGTCATCGAAGCCCTGGCGCGCCTCCCGGTCAACCCGGACCTCTCGGATCGACTCGTCTCCGATGGCGATCTGCGAGCACCCCACCTCATCGACGTCGAGGTTCAGCACGCCTTGGCGAAGCTGGTGCGGAACGGGTCACTCCGTGACGATCAGGCCGACCAGGTGCGCCGGAGCTACGACCTCCTCGCCATCACCCGATACCCGCACACCGGCCTCGCGGGGCGCATGTGGGAGCTGCGGCGAAACCTGACTGCGCACGACGCCGCCTTCGTCGCTCTCGCCGAGGCCCTCGAAGCCCCGCTCGTCACCTGTGACAGACGCATCGCACGTGCTCCCGGTCACACGGCGCGCGTCGAGATCTACTGACCGGATCAGCCGCCGCTCCGCTCGGCCAGCCAGGCGTCGACCGCGTCCACGACGGCCTTGGCGTCGGCGATATCTGCTTCGGCCTCCGCGCTCGTGACGTCTGCTTCCCCGCAGTCGGCCTTCAGGCGGTCATCGAAGAGGATGCGAAGCCTTCGGCCCTGAGCAGGGTCGATCCCGCCCTCGACCACGAGTCGCTGTCCGAACTTCTGGATGACCCCTGAGTGTTTGCTCGGGAACTCGCCAAGTGTCTCGAGGGCATGCCGGCCCGCATAGAACGCTGCGTAGTACGCCTGCGATACCGCCTGACCGTAGAAGCCTTCGTCGTGCAGCAGTCGCGCCGCGGCCAGGCTCTGACGCGCGCGTTCGATGGTCACGCCACCCGCCGCCCCTCGCGGAGGACATTGATCACGACGGGCCTCGCGGGGTGCTCCGTTTCCTCCTCAGCCACGGCGAGCGCCGAGAGAACGGTCCTGTTGGCGACGGAGTGGTTCCAGAGCACCTCGTCCATCCGCCTGGTCTCCTCGAACGGAGAGGTCACCGTGTCCAACACGACGAGAAGGTCGATGTCGGATTCGGGGTGGGCGTCGCCTCGCGCCCAGGAGCCGAACAGGATCACCTGGCGCAGGCGGGCGCCGTACAGCTTCTTCAAGTCGGCCGCCGCCGCCTCGGCGATGGCGACGGGGTCGAAATGGCCCGACAGTTCCTCGGGTTCGGGGTCGGTGAGTTGGGCCAAGGCCGCCTCACCTTCCACGGGGTCGATGAGCTCCTCTTTCAGCAGCCATTCGATCGCCCGGCGTTCCATCCGCGTGTCGTGGAATGCGAACCATGCTTCCCGCAGCTCAGGGAACTCGAAGAGCGTGTCCTTGAAGCGCCGGAAGGCCCCCCGGCCCTCGATGGCACGCTGGAGCAGGTCACGGGCGCGCGGATCGCTGACCCGGGCTGTGAAGTCAGCGAGGTCCTGGTAGGCCTCGTGCGAACCGATTGGGTCGATGAACGCCAGCCCTCGCTCGTCGGGCTCCTCCTCCCCCTGTTCCCGGAAGTAGTCGTTCCAGAGCACGACCTCGCCGGTCTGGGGGTCGAGCCACCACGAGGAGTCGCCTGAGTTGTCCTCGAGGGCCTCGGCAACAGCAGACAGATCAACCTTCGAGAGTTCGAGCATCGTCATCGCCTTCATCACGCTCGGAAACTCTCGCGATCCTACCGGGCTACCCCGTCCGTGCGCGCGCCGCGGGCTTCGGGGCGAACAAGGCCAGTGCGCCTCCCACCAGCGCCGCGTACACGCCGACGCCGAGGGTCTCGAACAGGCCGGGGGCGGGGCCGAAGTCGCCCACGGAGTCGAGGATGCGGGCAACCTGGATCATGAAGAGGAGCGCCGCAACGGCGGCGGCGGCGCCCGCGATGCGGCGAAGCACGTGCAGCGCGGGCGAGAAGGAGAGGGCGAGCGTGGCCGCGCCCAGCAGGAGCACCAGGACTCCCACACTGAAGCCGCCCTCGGCCGTGCTCTCGTAATCGAAGAGCAACGCCGCCCCGGGCTTGAAGGCGTTCTCCGTCTCACCGAGGAAGTCGAGCCAGGGCAGCACGATCGAGAGGATGGTCAGGGCGGACCCGATGATGGCCAGCACGAGCCCGGCCTGGGAGCCACCGCTCTGGACGGCGGGAGAGGTCGACCACGCGGGAACCGAGGCGGCCAGACCAGCGGGTGGCGCCTGCCCTACCGCCTGCGCTGGTGGCGTTCCCGGGGGCGGGACGGGAATCACCGCCGTGGCGCCCGAGGGAGGGGTGGCGACCGGCGGAGGCGGTGCGGGTGCGGGTTGGACGATCAGCCGGCTGGCGTCGACCCAGCCCGACCAGCCGTTGGACGCCTCGACCCGGGCCCAGCCGCCGCGCTGTTCTGCGATCTGCAAAGGGGTCCCGGCGGCGAGCGTGGCGACCGGCGGCTGCGATGGGTCAGGGGTGGCCCACGCCTGGATCCCTCCCGGCGGGGCGGCATGCGCCATGGGTCAGCCTCGGGGAACCAAACGACCGGCGTCGACCCAGCCCGCCCAGCCGTTCGAGGCCTCCACGTGAGCCCAACCTCCCCGCTGTTCGACGAGGCGAAGCTCCGTTCCCGCCGCCAGTGTGGCCACAGGCGCCGGCGCAGGGTCGGGGTCGGCCCAGGCGTACATGCCCCCGTCGGGAGCCACGTGGGTGGCGGCAAAGACCGGAGCGGGCGCCGGTGCAGGCGCAGGGGCCGGGGCTGGCTGGGGTGCGGGCTCGGGAGTCGGGGCCGGCGTCGGAGCAGGTGCCGGCTCGGGCGCGGGAGTCGGAGCAGGAGTCGGTGCCGGGGCGGGCTGGTTGACGGGCTGGGCCGTCGGAAGCGGCTCGGGCGCGGGAGTCGGGGCGGGCGCGGGCTGGGCAACCGGTTCCGGTGCCGGGGCGGGCTGGGGTGCCGCCCTCGCCACCAGACGCGAGGCGTCGACCCATCCCATCCAGCCGTTCGAGCACAGCACCTGTCCCCACTGGCCCCGCTGTTCCATGAGCTGGACGTCGAGCCCCTCGGTCAGGTTGGCCGCTGGGGCCTGGCTGGGGTCGGGGTCCGCCCAGGCAGGCAGGCCGCCCTGGGGGACGTCATGAGTCGGGCTGTAGGCCACCGCACGCACCTCCGCTGAGTCCGATCGCGGTCCTGGAACCTACCGCGACCGGAGCCCAGCTCGCGGTCCCCGGGAGATCGGCAGCCGCCCAGGACGCCGCCGCCGAAAGGTCATCTACCCCCGTCCCAGCACCGGTTCGTGACCCTTACGGCGTCCAGCGTCGCCCGACGGCGGGGTGCATCGAGGCGATCTCGGCGTCATGATTCCGGGCGTGGCTCGCGTGCATGAGGGGTGCATGGTGATCGCCGACATCGGCGGCTACACGCGCTACCTCAAGTCGGTCGAGCTCGAGCACGCCCACGACGCTTGGGCCTTGTGCCGGATATTCGGCGCTCAGCGCCCATGGATCCGGCAAAAGGTCAGGAAAACGGGGGCGGTTATTCCTGGACGAGTTCGACGAGAGTGCCGAAGGCGGTCTTGGGGTGGAGGAAGGCCACGGTGGTGCCCCGCGAGCCCGTCCGCGGGTGCTCGTCGACGACCCGGGCCCCCTGCGCCTTCACGTGCTCCAGCACCTGATCGCAGTCGTCAACGCGGTAGCCGACGTGATGGATGCCCTCGCCGTTGCGATCCATGTACTTGGCCAGGGGCGAGTCGTCCCGGAAGGGCGTCAGGAGCTGGATGTAGGAGTCGGCCACCTTGATGAGGGCCTCGTCGACGCCGTCGCTCTCGATCCGCTCCCAGTGGAGGACGGTGGCGCCGAACATCTCCTCGTACCACTCGACGGCGGCGTGGAGGTCGGCAACGGCGATGCCGACGTGGTCGAGCTCCGTGAGCACGCCTGAGCTCGCGTCAGCCTGGGAATGGCCGCTGCTCATGTGCCGTGGTGGCGGAAGAGGGTGATCTTGTCCTCGCCAACCCGGGCCCGAAGCTCGGGGTCATCGATCCCCAGCCCCTCCTCGGGGGCGAGGCAGAGCACACCGAGCTTGCCCTCGTGCAGGTTGTGGTGGATCTGGGCCGCCGCCTCCCCCGTGTCGGTGAGCGGGTAGACGGCGGAGAGGATGGGCTGGACCTTGCCCTCGCACACGAGCCGGTTGGCGTCCCAGGCCTCGCGGTAGTTGGCGAAATGCGACCCCTTGATGGTCTTGAGGTGCATCCAGAGATACCGGTTGTCGTACTCGATCATGAACCCGCTGGTGGCGGCGCAGGTAACGATCGTCCCGCCCCGCTTGCACACGAACACCGAGGCACCCATGGTCTGGCGGCCGGGGTGCTCGAACACGACGTCGGCGTCGGCCCCCGCCAGCTCCCGGATCTTCTTTCCGAGCCGCAGCCACTCCTTCGGGTCCTGCGTGTGCTCGTCGGACCAGAAGTGGTACCCCTCGGCCAAACGGTCGATCACGCATTCGACGCCCAGCTCGTGGAGCAGCTCGACCTTCTCAGGTGAGGAGACGACGGCAACGGGCGTGGCCCCGGCGTTGAGCACGTACTGGCAGGCGTAGCCGCCGAGGCCGCCGGAAGCACCCCACACTAGGACCGTCTGGCCCTGGGTGATCTGGCTGCCGTTGGGCGACACCAGCATCCGGTAGCTCGTGGAGTTGGTGAGCCCGTTGCAGGCCGCCTCCTCCCAGGACAGGTGGGTGGGCTTGGGCATGACCTGGTTGGCCTTGACTACGGCAAGGTCAGCGAGGCCGCCGTAGTTCGACTCGAAGCCCCAGATGCGCTGGTTGGTCGCCAGCATCGAATCGTCGTGCGACGACGGGTCCTGGTCGTCCACGTAGTTGCAGTGCACGGTGACCTTGTCGCCGGGTGTGAAGGTGCGCACGGCCGATCCCACCTTCAGGACCACCCCGGCGGCGTCGGACCCGATGACGTGGAAAGGCTGGTCGTGCCGGGCCCCCCAGGCGCTCTCCCGGCCCAAACGCTCGAGAAAGCCGAACGTCGGGAGGGGCTCGAAGATCGACGTCCAGACGGTGTTGAAGTTGATGGCGGACGCCATGACGGCGAGGAACACCTCGTCGGGTGCCAGCTCTGGAGTCGGGACGTCCTGCACGTGCACCGACTTGCGGGGATCCTTCTCGTCCGACGGCATGCCGGCGAACATCTCGGACTCGTCTTTGAGCACCACCGCCGCCCGGTAGGACTCGGGAATCTCGACGGCGCCGAACTCCTCGGCTGGGGCGCCGTCGGCCAGCAGGCGAGGAACGTCGGTCAGTTGGTGAGCCATGCCGCGCACCGTAGCGGCGCCCCCCGGCCGCGTGCATACGGGCCCGAACCCCCGCTATGTGTCAGCGAAGGTCGTGGAGCAGCGCGTCATGACAGGAAGCGGCGGGATCAGGAGGCCTGTTGACCCGGTCAGGTGGCCTGGAGATAGGCCTCCATGCCCTGGGCCTCGTGGAACTTGCAGTACAGGCGGTACACGCCGGGTCCGGGCCCCTGGTTGTTGAGAGCCTCGGTGGCGTTGTTGGCACCGGGGTCGAGGTCGGCGTCGAGGTACTCCTCGGCCGGGTTGGCGACCCGCTGAAGGGTGACGTTGTGCGTCACGGTGCCCCCGTTGGTGACGTTGAGTCCCTGGTCGGCCGACATCGAGATGCAGGACGGCTCGAACCGGAAGTCGGCGGCGGCGATCTCGACCGAGGGGCCCTCCGGTGCCGTCGTGGGTCGGCAGGGAAGCTCGGGCTCCGTCGTGGTCGTGGTGTCGGACGCCCGGCTCGTCGGGGGCGCGACGGGCGCCGCGTCACCTCCCGTCGAGGCCGTCACACCCGCCGTAGTCGACGCTGAGGTCTTTTCGCCGTCGGACGAACACTGGATCAGGACGAATCCGAACGTCGCACACATCACGACGCGAAACGCTCGCTGCACGAGGCGGCAGGCTAGTGGACACGAAGGGGAGGTTCGTCCGAAGCACTCGCGAAATCAGGAGCCCCGGAGAGCGACCGGAGTCCAGGCGGGCCAGTCTGCATCGCCGACGAGGTCACCGCAGGCGTACGTCGCGATGCGCCTGAACGCCTTGTCAGAGGAAGTGTTGTCGTACACATACGAGGTGTCGGCGATGGCGATAGCGGCCGCGACCAAGTCCCAGAGGCGCTGATATCGGCTACGGATCTTGTCTTCGGGCACATCGTGACCGTCCTCGTTGGCAACCCGGTCGGCAACGCGAGCTACGGCGCCGTCCTCGGGTACGGCCAGAACGTGAAGCGTCACGTGGTAGCCAGCTTCTTGGGCACGCTGCACGAAGTCGACCTTGGAAGGCTGAGAAAACACCGTCTCGGCAACGAATGACTCGCGTCTGGCAACGAGCTGATCCCGAGCCTGCTCGGCGAGCTGCGCCGCCTCGTAGGCATGTGCGGCTGCGTCATCGGGCCAGTGCTCGGCGGCGATGAGGTCTGCGTTGACGAAGGGCAGATGAGTCCTCGGGTACAGCACCCGGTTGTAGAAGGTGGTCTTTCCTGCGCCGTTGGGCCCGGCGACGACGTGAAGGACGGGATCCTCTGTCACCTATGCGCGGCTGACCGTCTCCCGGCGGACAAGCGTGCCGTCGGGCGCGATGTCGATCCAGGTGCGTCGGCCCGTGGCGGCGAACTCGGAAGCGAGGTCGATCCCGCCGGCCACGGCATCGAGCCGGTTCGTCCACTCAGCCCGCACGACGGCCTGGTCCTCTGCGTTCAGCGAGTCGTAGGACTCGTGACCGGCAAGCACGGCGGCGATTGCGTGCGCCGAGATGTGGCGTGACGCCTCCACCTCCCGGCCGACGCGCGCCCAGTGGGCGATCTGTTGAGCGGCACTGCGCGACTGGCGACTCCCGGCGAGCTTCGCAGTGCCCAGCAACTCGGCGTCGATGCGGATGGGCGTCGTGCTGTGCTTCATGGGGTCCCCTCCGACGGGAGTAGCTATCTGCTACATAACGTAGCATTTCGCTACAGCCGCGTCGCGTGATGTCGCGAGACACCGGAGACACGGTGTGGGAGACCACTCGGCGCCCTCGGCAACTGGGCTCATCGACCACCCGTTGACGCTGCCGAGCGGGCGGCAGCAAAGAAGGCCTCGACGGCCGGGTCGCGCCGTCGGGACTCCCGGTAGAGCCAGACGGTCTCGGTCATCGCCCTGCCCTCAAAGGTGAGCGTGCGCACCGGTCGGGTCGGGATGGCGTCGTTGGCGACGATGGCGGTTCCCACTCCGTGGTCGGCCAGAGCGAGGAGGGCAGCCGGACTGCTGCTCTCGACCTCGATTCGGGGCTCGAAGCCGGCAACGCGACACGCCGCCTCCAGCCGCTGCCGGGAGAAGTACCCCGGAGGGCTCACAACGAGCGGCACATCGCGCAGCGCGGTGACGGCTACGCGGGAACGTCGCGCGGTGGGCTCCTTCGCGTCGCGCAACGGGGGAACGGCGACGACGGTGACCTGATAGGCGGCGAAGCCGTCGAGGTCGGTGGCGTCCTCGACCGGCGGGCTGGTGATCACATCGGTGGCCCCAGCGCGAAGGAACCCGACAAGCGAGGTCGACGGGTCGACGGCCCCGGAACCCTCGAGCCCGTACTCACTGATTTCGATGGCGATCTTTGGATGGCTCTCCCGGAAGGCGGCGATCACGGGAGCGAGGAAGACCACGATGTGTGGCGCGAAGCAGCCGACCCGGACCCGGCCCGTCTGTCCCAAGCGCAACTCGTGGGCGAGCGTTCGGATGCGGCCGGCCCCGCCGAGGAGTTGGTCGGCCCGGTCCAGGAGGAGCAGCCCCGCGGCGGTGATCCGCACCCGGCGCCCCACCCGCTCGAACAGCGCGACGCCCAGCTCGCGCTCGAGTTCGTGCACCTGCTTCCACATCGCCGGTTGGGCGATGTGGAGCCGCCGTGCGGCCGCCGTATAGGTGCCTTCGCGCGCAACGGCCGAAAAGTACTCGAGCTGGCGTAACTCCACGATCCAAATACTATCTGTAAAGAAGCAAACTCATGCGATCTATGTAGTGGCAGAATCGATGACGCCGTCTTACCGTCGAAGGCGACGAGAGGAGAGCGTCACCATGAAACCAGTCGCAGGCGGGCGGGCCGCCGTCATCACGGGAATCGGGCTTGCCCTCTTCCTGCCCCTGTTCACCGCGGTGCTTCCGGCGGCCGGGCTGACCCAGGCCAATCTCAGCGATCCGACCGAACTCGATGCCTTCGTACGCCACCACTGGGCCCTCTTCACCCTGCCCTACCTCGACGGACTGATCCTGCACGTCGCCGGGTTGGTCGCGGTGATCGCCGTATACCGGCGCTTGGCCGATCGGTCGCCGTGGGTGATGCCCGCCACCATCGGTGGACTGGCGTGGATGGTGCTCGACGTCGCCCAGAACGGCACCGGCCTCTACGCCTCCCATGAGATCGTCTCCCACGCCACTTCGGCCGTGTCCGGCCCGCAACTGGTGCTCGTCGGCCACCTCACGACCGGACTTCGATTGGCGGGGCACGTCTTCGGGGGCCTGTGGGTGCTCGTGATCGGCGCCGTCGCACTCCGCCAGGGTGGCCTGCCTCGCGGAATGGGATGGCTGGGGGTGGCGGCCGGCGCATTGATGTCGCTCAACGTCGCCATCCCCCCGACCCAGTTCCCGCTGTTCGTGCTGCTGCCCGTCTGGTTCATCTGGCTCGGAGCCACGCTGGTACGCACGGGGGCCGCCACCGACCCGGTGCAGGACGCCGCGACGGAGCCCGCGGGGAGTCTTCGATGAACGCGCGCCCGTACAGGCTGCGCGGATAGGTCACGCTGGTCGTGCGAAACGACTTCCTGGGCAGGCTTCGCCTGCCCAGACGCCTTCACGCCGTTCTCGGGCAAGTTACCCACGTCCCGGGTGGGAAACTTGCCCGAGAACGGAGAGGAGGGGTCAGACGATGCGGCGGTCGCTGGCCCAGCGCGACAGCTCGTGGCGGTTGGAGAGCTGGAGCTTCCGCAGCACCGCCGAGGCGTGGGTCTCGACCGTCTTCACCGAGATCGAGAGCTGGCCGGCGATCTCCTTGTACGTGTAGCCCCGGGCGAGGTAGCGGAGCACGTCGCGCTCGCGGGCCGTGAGCTGGTCGAGGTCGGCGTCACCGGTCGCGGGCCCGTCACCCGAGAGTGGGTCGGCAAAGGCGTCGAGCACGAACCCGGCCAGCCGGGGTGAGAAAACGGCGTCGCCGTCGCGCACCCGCTCGATGGCGGCGACCAGTTCGGGCCCGGTGATGGTCTTGGTGACGTATCCGCGAGCCCCGGCCCGGATCACGCCGATGACGTCCTCGGGGGCGTCGGAGACCGACAGGGCGAGGAAACGGACGTCGCCATTCTTCGCCAGCACCTCCTCGATCACGGCCCGGCCGCCGCCGCCCGGCATATGAACGTCGACGAGCACCACCTCGGGTTGGCGCTCCAGGACCAGCTCGACGGCGGCCGCCACCTCGTCGGCCTCGCCCACCAGCTCCACGGCGTCGCCCAGCTCGGCCTTGACGCCCGAACGGAAGAGCTGGTGGTCGTCGACGAGGAACACCTTCGGCCTGGTTTCAGGCATTGGAGGGGGCCTGCTCCCCGCTCTGCGGGGCCGCTCGGGCCCCGGGCATCATCAGTTCGACTTCGGCGCCCTCGCCGAGGGTGCTGCGCACGTTGGCGCTGCCCCCGTGACGCTGCATGCGGCCCCGGATCGACTCGGCGATGCCCTGGCGGTCAGGCGGCACCGTCTCGGGAATGAAGCCGGCCCCCCGATCCCGTACGTAGGCGGTCACGCCCCCGCCCGTCACCTCGACGTAGACCGAGACGGTGGGCGCGCCCGAGAACTTCGCCGCGTTGACCATCGCCTCCTTGGCGGCACTCACCAGCGCTTCGAGGCGCTCGTCGAGACCGGCGTCACCCACCGTCACGACGTCCACGACGACGCCGAAGAGGTCTTCCACCTCGGCTGCGGCTCGGCTCATGGCGGCCTTCAGCGTGACGCCGTCGGTCGCGGGCGCCACGCCGAACAGCCAGTCCCTGAGTTCACGCTCCTGACGGCGGGCCAGGCGCGCCGTCTCGGTGGCGTCGCCCGCCTTCTGTTGGATCAGCGCCAGGGTCTGGAGCACGGAGTCGTGGATGCGAGCGGCGACCTCGGCGCGCTCCTCGGACCGGATCCGGCGCCGGCGCTCCTCAACGAGGTCGCGCCCCAAACGCAGCCACCAGGGGCCGAAGATGAGGAGCAGGCCGGTGATGGTGAGGCCCACGGCAAGCCCCACGTCGCCGATCTCGTGCCACTCGGTGTTGGCGATGCCGAAGACGACGATCCCGACCGTCACCGCCACGATCCCGACGCCAATGCGCAGGAGCGCCCGCCGGTTCTCGTGGACGCCGAGCCCCCGGCGCAGAGCCAGGCCCGTCGACTCGGGCCACACGAGGGCCAGCCCGCCGGCCGCGAGCACGAGGGGCCAGATGAACTTGTCGCCGATCCAGAGTCCGGTCTCCCGGAGCAGGAGCAGCGTGCCGAGCGACAAGAGGACGATCGCCAGCACGCGCTGCGACCGGTCGCGGGCGCTGCCCGTCCCCATCTTGGCGGCGACCGAGCGGCCGTTGTCGTCGGGCATCCCCACCCACAGGGCGCCATAGAGCACCGCGCCGAAGCCGCCGCTCAGCCCGAGGACCACGAAGGCAACGCGCACGATCACGGGGTCAATCCCGAGCCAGCGGGCGAGCCCCGCGCACACGCCCGCGACGATGCGCTCGTCCGAACTCCGGGCGATGGAGCGGGCGCTGCGGGCTGGTGTGGGGGTCGAGGAAGTGCCTTCCGTACCCCGATGATCGCGCGCTCGGCAGGGCTCCTCTATGAGGGGCACCCCTGAGAACCATCGGGGTGCCTCAGGGATCGTTCAGGGTCTCCCCTCATTCACGCCACGCACGGTTCAGGCGCACGATGAGCGCATGAACGACCAGGCGAACGAGACCCCTCAGCCCACGCCTACCCAGCCTGCGGTCGCCCGGCCCCGCCGCCTCACCCGGAGTGTCGACGACAAGGTCGTGGCCGGCGTCGCCGGGGGCCTGGGCGAGTACTTCGGCGTTGACCCCGTCGTCTTCCGCATCGGCTTCGTGGCCGTCACACTCCTCGGGGGGTCGGGAATCCTGCTCTACCTGGTGGGGTGGCTGGTCCTCCCAAAAGGTGACGGGGGTCGGTCGGTCGGTAGTGATCTGGTCCGGCGCGGCTCGGCCCCCACGGTCATCGGCGCCCTCCTCATCGGGCTGGCGATCCTCTTCCTCGCCCACGACACCTTTCATTGGGGCGCGGGGCGCCCCCTCCTGTCGCTGGCCCTGATCGGGTCGGGCGCGGCGCTGCTCTGGTGGCGAGCCGACGCTAGGGGCGACGACATCGCGTCGGCGCCTCCCTCTCCGCGGGTGCCCCCTTCCCGGGTAGCCCCGACGCCGCCCGAGGTGCCGCCCGAGATCCCTCCGGCCCCTCCTGTTCCCCCTGTCCCCAGCCCGCCGCCTCCCTCGACGCCGCCGCGGAGGCCGCGGCGATCGCCCCTCGGGCGGGCCACGCTGGCCGTGATCCTCATCATGGGGGGGCTGGCCGGCCTGGCTGACGCCGCCGAGGTCGCCGACGTCAGCGCTGACGGAGTGGTCGCCGGCGCCCTGATCATCACCGGGCTCGGCCTGGTCGTCGGTGCGTTCTGGGGTCGGGCCAAGTGGCTCATCATCGTGGGTGTCATCCTCACGCTCGTCCTCGGCGGCGCTTCCACGTTCGACGTCCCCCTGGAAGGCGGATTCGGCGAGCGACGCTCGGTTCCCGACGACTTGAGCGAGGTGCGCCCCGAATACCGGCTCTTCGCCGGCGAGCTTCGCCTCGACTTCAGCCGGGTCGACTTCCCGGCCCGCACCACCCGGATCGAGGCCAGCGTGGGCTTCGGCGAGCTGTGGGTCGAAATCCCCGAGGGCGTGACCGTGGTGGCTGACGCCCACGTCGACGCCGGTCAGGTGCGGGTGCTGGGCGAGCGAGACGACGGCCTCGACGCCCGGGCCCGGCGACGGGTCGATGGGCCCGCGGGATCGGGGCGGCTCGTGCTCGAACTTCGAGTCGGTGGCGGCGAGATCCACGTCACCAGCGGAGGTGAACGGTGAACCGGCATGGCCTCGACGTGACGTCGCTGATTGCAGGACTCGTGTTCGTCGGCCTCGGCGCCGCCTTCCTGTCCGACGCCGTCACGGGCTTCAACCTCCAGGTGCGCTGGGTGTGGCCCTCGCTTCTCCTCGGCCTCGGCTTCGCCTTCCTGCTGTCGGGGGCGCGGCGGGGCGAGGGCGGCGGCGACGACGGAGAGGCGCCGTTGGGCATCGACTCGTGATGAGCCCCTCCAACGTCCACGAGCTGCTCGCCCGGTGGACGAGCCTCGTCGAACGCCAAGCCCGTCGGAGCCAGCCCCGACCCGCACTGGAGCCGGCCTGGGAGCGGGCCAAGGCGAACTCATACACTGACGGCCCCGGCCCCGCGCAGGGTCCGGTTCCGTCAGGAGGAGCACCATGCCCGGTTCCGTGATCATCGGCACAGCCCGTACCCCCATCGGCAAGCTGTCGGGAGCGTTCTCCGACTTCTCCGCCATGGACCTGGGCGGGGTCGCGGTCAAGGCCGCCCTCGAGCGGGCGGGCGTGGCGCCCGATGCCGTGAACTACGTGATCATGGGCCAGGTGCTCCAGGCCGGGCAGGGGCAGATCACCGCCCGCCAGGCGGCCGTGAAGGCCGGCATTCCCATGAGCGTGCCGTCGATCACCATCAACAAGGTGTGCCTGTCGGGGCTCAACGCCATCTACCTCGCCGACCAGATGATCCAGGCGGGTGAGGCCGACATCGTGGTGGCCGGGGGCATGGAATCGATGACCAACGCCCCCTACATCCTCGACAAGGCCCGCGCCGGGTACCGGATGGGGAACGGGGAGCTCATCGACTCAATGGTCAATGACGGTCTGTGGTGCGCCTTCGACTGCGTGCGGGGTCGGGCACGGAGAAGTACGCCGCCCAGTACGCCGTTCCTCGGGAGCGCCAGGACGAGATGGCGGCCAAGAGCCACGAGCGGGCGGCCAACGCCATCAAGGAAGGCCGCTTCGAGACCGAGATCGCGCCGGTCGAGGTGCCCCAGCGCAAGGGCGATCCCATCGTCGTCGACACCGACGAGGGCGTGCGCCCGGAGACGACCGTCGAGTCGCTCGCCGGCCTTCGCCCCGCCTTCGGCGAAGGGGGCACCATCACGGCGGGGAACGCGTCCCAAATCTCCGACGGCGGCGCCGCCGTCGTCGTGACGAGCAAGGAGAAGGCCGAGCAGCTCGGCGCCGAGCCCCTCGCCGAGCTGGTGTCCTTCGGCATGGTCGCCGGCCCCGACCCGTCGCTCATGACCCAGCCCAGCCGGGCCATCGCCCAGGCCCTCGAGCGCGCCGGCAAGCAGGTCGGCGACGTCGACCTGTTCGAGATCAACGAGGCCTTCGCCGCCGTCGGGCTGGCGTCGATGGACGAGCTGGGCGTGACCGACGAGGTGGCCAACGTCAACGGCGGGGCCATCGCCCTCGGCCACCCGGTCGGGATGTCGGGCACGCGGGTCGCGCTGACCCTGCTGCATGAACTGCGCCGTCGCGGCGGCGGCCTCGGCGCCGCCGCCCTCTGCGGCGGCGGCGGGCAGGGCGACGCCGTCCTGCTCCAGACGCTTTAGGACGCTCACCGGGTCGGCTGAGGGCGACTAGCGTCCGTTTCGTGGCCTTTCAACCGACGCACGTGGTGCCCCAGGGAGGCCTGCCCGCGTGGGCGTCGCCCGACGGGTCCCTGCCACCCGCGACCAATCTCGAACCCGGCACCGAGCTCGCGGCCGGCGAGGTGCGGGGGGAGTGGATGTTCGTGACGGCTGAGAGCGGGTGGTCGGGCTGGGTCGACGGATCGGGGCTGGTAGCCGCGGGCGCCATCATGACCGCCGGCCCTCCCGGCGCTGCGCCGCCGGCGCTCATCTCCGGACAGCCCGACGCCGTGGTGCTCGGCGGGCAGGTCTGGCCGCTGGCCTCGATCGGCCAACGCATCGGGGCCCGCGTCCTCGACACGATCATCATCTTCGCCGCCACCATGGTCTTCGTGTTCATCGGTGCCGCGCTTTTCCTGGGCGGCCTGGGGTCGGGCGACAGCGACGCCTTTGGCGCCGGTGTTTGGTTCTTCATTCTCACCGGTATCGTCGGTCTCGCCGGCGGCATCCTCTACGAGGCGCTGTTTGTCAGCGCCAAGGGAGCAACGCCCGGAAAGATGATGGTCGGGATCCGAGTGGCCGCCATCGAGACCGCCGGAAACCCCACGTTCGGCAAGGCCTTCCTGCGCTGGCTCATCCCGTGGGTCGCCAACCTCCTTCCCTACGCCGGATTCCTCGTGTCGATCCTCGTCTACCTCTCGGCCACGTGGGGTCAGAACCGCCGCGGATGGCACGACATGGTCGCCTCGACCGTGGTGCTGCGCAGCCGGTGACGAAGCCCCAGTGACCTTCCAACCGACCCACGTCGTGCCCCAAGGAGGGCTCCCCGCGTGGAACACGCCGGATGGCTCGCATCCACCGGCGGCCACCCTCGCCCCGGGTACCGAGCTCCAGCTCGTGGAACAAAGGGGGGCGTGGGCAAGCGTCGCCGCCTCCAACGGCTGGCGGGGATGGGTCAGCGCCGCCTATCTCGTGGCCCGAGCCGGCCCGCCGCTCGCCGGCACTGTCGGCTATCCCCAGCCCGCTCCCGGCGGGTGGGTGCCGCCGCAACAGCAGCCGCACTACGCCCCCCGCACCAACGGCATGGCGGTGGCGTCCATGGTGCTCGGGATCCTGTGGCTGTACTGGCTGGGGTCGATCCTGGCCCTGATCTTCGGCTACGTGGCCAAGAGCCAGATCGACCAGTCGCGGGGGACCCAGGGGGGCCGGGGCATGGCCGTCGCCGGAATCGTCCTCGGGTGGGTCGGCGTGGGCACCCTGACCATCGTCATTCTCATCGCCGTCGCCGCCTCGACTTCCTAAGCCTCGATCCACCGATCTGAGCGGCCGAGGGGCGTGACGAAGGCTGTCGGCGGCTTCTCGAGCGAGTTCTGCACCTCGCGACGCACGGCGCCTTGCTCCAGAACGCGTCCCGTGGTCAGCAGGCGCTCGGGAGAGCGCGGAGCCGGACGGCGGCGCCGTGGAGGGCCCAGTTCCTCGCTGTCGGGAGTTGTCTTCCGCGGAAGAGTGACCTCGTCGTTCTGGAGCAAGTCTGCATGCGTGGCCGGGTCGAGAACTTGCTCCAGAACAGCGGGAAGCCGACTCTCCGCCGACCGGAAGCCC
Organism: Actinomycetota bacterium; assembly: GCA_016179865.1. Lineage (GTDB taxonomy): Bacteria > Actinomycetota > Acidimicrobiia > IMCC26256 > JACPCJ01 > JACPCJ01. The sequence goes on from JACPCJ010000099.1 coordinate 20,687, forward strand.
GCTGGCGATCCTGGTGACCCGGAGCCCGAGCGGGCCGAGGACCTTCACGAGATACAGGGCCGTCGCCTCCCCCTCGATGTTGGGGTTGGTGGCCAGGATGACCTCCTCGACCGCGCCCTGGCCGAGGCGTTCCAGCAGTTCCTTCACCCGCAGCTGCTCCGGCCCGACCCCTTCGAGGGGACTGATGGCCCCCTGGAGCACGTGATACCGACCCCGAAAGCCACCGGTGCGCTCGATCGCCACGACGTCGCGCGCGTCCTCGACCACGCACACCACCGATCGGTCGCGCCGGTCGTCAGCGCAGATGCGGCACTGGTCGCCCTCGGCGAGGTTGAAGCACTCGCGGCACCACGCGATGCGCTCGCGAGCTTCCACGACGGCGGCGGCGAGGCGGCGGGCGTCCTCGGCGGGGACCCGCAGGATGTGAAACGCCAGCCGCTGGGCCGACTTCGGGCCGATCCCGGGCAGGCGACCCAGCTCTTCGATCAGGTCTTGTACGGGGCCTTCGTACACCGGCGTCAGGGACCGAGCAGGCCGCCGAGGCCGCCGACGTCGCCGAGCCCCCCGGCCACATTCCCGAGGCGTTGGGCCTGAAGCTCACTCGCTCGGCGAGCGGCGTCGTTGATGGCGGCGACGATGAGGTCTTGCAGCATCTCGACCTCTTCAGGATCGACCACGTCGGGCGCGATGGAGATCGACCGCAGGTCACCGCTGCCGCTCATCTCAGCGCGAACCACGCCGCCGCCGGCGGTCCCCTCCACCGTCTCCTCGGCGAGCGTTTCCTGGGCCTCGAGCATCTGGGCCTGCATCTGCTGAACCTGCTTCATCATCTGATCGAGTTCATCCCGGTTCACGACCCGCCGCCCTCATCGGTGACCTCCACCGTCGCATCGAAGGCGTCGACCAGCCGCCCGACCGAGTCCCGTGGTGCCTCGGCCTCGGCGTCGGCCAGATCAACCGTCTCGTCTTCCTGGGCCTCGGGGGACGCCTCCTGTACGGTCGGCTTTGAACCGCCTCCCAGGAACCCCTCGTGCAGCTCGACGCGAACCAAAAGGCCGCCCCCGCCCATGGCGCCGGCGAGCGCCGATGCCACCCCTTCGGCCTCCTTCTCGATCTCGCTCTTGTGCACGGCGCCGAAGTTCTCGGGCAGGCCGAGCACGACGGTACGGCCCTCGATCCGGATCGGCTGCGCCTCGCGTGACATGGCCCGCAGACGCGGCCGCATCGCTTCCAGAGCCGACGGCCAGGCCAGCACAACTTCGTCGAGATCGAGCGGAGCGCCCGAGGCTGGGGTCTCAGCAGGGGGCTCGGGTTCGGGGGACGTCTCGGGTTCGGGCGGAGCCTCTTGCATCGGCTCCGAGCTCTGGTCGCGCACTGCGCCGAGAGCCGGGCGCGGACCCGACCGATCGGGGGTCGGCGACGTCGGTTCGGAAGCGGCGGGTGGGTGCACCGGCCCCCCCGCCCGCAGCTCGTCGAGGGCGCGTTCCAGGCGCTCTACGCGATCCACGAGCACCTCGAGCCGGCCACCCCCTTCCCGGCGGGCCAGGCGGACGAGGGCAACCTCGAGAACGAGGCGGGGATCGGGTGCCCGGCGCATATCGACCGCGGCCTCTCCCAGCGTCTCGATGGCCCGTACGACACGCTGGTAGCCAAGGGCACGGCCCTGCTCGTCGAGTGCAGCCTCCTCCTCCGCCGGGGCGTCAACCCGAACCCGCCCTTGGGAGGCCGCCACGAGGAAGGCGTCCCGCAGGTGGCGGAGCAGATCGTCGGCGACCTGGCGGGGGTCGGCCCCGCCTTCGAGGAGGCCCCCGAGGGCATCGAGGGCACCCGCCGGGTCCTCGTCGGCGATGGTCTGCACGAGCGCGGCACGGCGCTCGAAGGGCGTCCCCTCGAAGAGGGACCGGACTCGGTCCGCGTCGAGCCGCCCTTCGCTGAGGGCCACGGCCTGGTCGAGGAGCGAGAGGGCGTCGCGCCCCGAGCCCTGGGCCCGACGGGCGACGAGGGTGAGGACGTCGACGTCGGCGTCGAGGCCTTCCTGTTTGACGACGCCCCCCACCAACTCCACAAGCTGCTCGGTAGGGAGGAGGTGGAACTGGAAGTGCTGCGTGCGCGACCGGATCGTGGGGAGCACCTTCTCCGGCTCGGTGGTCGCCAGCACGAAGACGACGTGGGGCAACGGCTCTTCGAGGGTCTTCAGCAGCGTGTTCGACGCCGCGTCGGTGAGCATGTGCACCTCGTCGAGGATGTACACCTTCCGCCGGCCGGGTACGGACAGGTCGACGCCCCGCAAGAGGTCGCGCATGTCTTCGACGCCGCGGGCCGAGGCGGCGTCTCGCTCGATGACGGTGGCCGACTCGCGCGCTCGGGCGATCTCCACGCAGGAGTCACATTCGGCGCAGGGCTCGCCGTCGGCGCCGGAGCCATCTTCACCGAGGCGGGTGCAGTTCAGGGCCTTAGCGAGGATGCGGGCGGTCGTCGTCTTGCCCGTGCCGCGGGGACCCGAGAAGAGGTAGGCATGGCCCACCCGGTCCTCCCGCACGGCGTTGCGCAGCGCCGTGGTGACGTGCTCTTGGCCCACGATCTCGGAGAAGCGCTGGGGCCGGTACTTGCGGTACAGCGACTGGAAGGTCATGCAGTACCGCCGGCTCGGGCCAGGCGCCCCTGCGGCGCACGAGACGGCCCGCTGAGAGCTGCTTCCTCCCGGACCTGACTCGGTTCACGGGGCCCCGTCGCGCAGGACCCGACCGTCATCGCCGGCGGCACTCCCGGAGGGTATCAAGGGCACCGGCCCCCGATACCATCCCCTCCCGGAGAGATGCGGGAGCGGCCGAACCGGCACGCTTGGAAAGCGTGTGAGGGGCAACCCTCCGGGGGTTCGAATCCCCCTCTCTCCGCCAACCCCGGCCGCTCGAACTTGGCTTCTTGGGACGCGCTATGGGCCGCCAGGGAGGCCAAGTTCGGGAATGCTCGGGGGCGCCGGACGAGTCGGCACCACAGCCGGCGCCAGCCCCAGTACGAGGGGCTCACCGAGCTGGTCGAACATGACCGGCAGACGATTCGGATAGTCCCGGCGCATCGCCTCGACTGCCCATCCGAAGGCATCCTGCACGGTGTCGGCGTGGCCGCCCAGCAATGCCCCTCGGATCATGTATTGCACGAGGTAGGTCCGGTTGAACTTGTCATTCTCGAAGGCGAGGACGCCCTCGGGGGCGGCGCCCGTGAGGATCCTGCCCGGGGCCAGGGCGTCGTCGAAGCCGCCCGCGTAGCAGCCGGCGATGTTGAGCCATGCCCGGCGCGCCGGCGTGCGATCGAGGAGGGCGTCGACTTCGGCGTCGAAGACCTCGTCTCCGTCGGCAAGGATCATTGCCTCGTCGACCTCCTCGCCGTCGCCATCCTCGTCGCCGGCGATCTCGCGAACGTGGCCCGAGAAGAAGAGGACCGCCGTGGCGTCCGGCCCGGCATTGGCCGCCAGCCAGTCGAAGGCCTCCCTGACCGAGCCGCCCGTCGCGTCGTGATCGAGGAGCACGCGCCGCTGGCTCGCCGGAACACCGCGATCAGCCAGGGCGGCGTCCATGTCACGGGCGTCGGCCACCCCGGCCCGGAGGTCGTGGTCGTCGCCCTCGTAGTCGTCGACGCCGATGGTGATCGCCCACACCCCCGTGCCCGTCGCGGCTTTCGGCGTTCCGGTGGTTGACGTGACTTCTGGTGCGTTCGCCGTCGCACCCGGCGGCTGCGCTCTCCCGACATCGTTCCCGCTGGCGCCCGAAGGCGCGGTCGCGCTGCCGTCCCCCGAGGCCGCAACCCGGGCTCCGAGCACCTGCGTGACCGGCCCGGCTCCCGTCCCGAGGTCGATGACGGCGGCGAGACCAACCGTGCCCAGCAACAGCGAAATCGCCGTGCCGAGGACCCGGCCGGCGCGGGGGAATCTCACACGAGGTGGGTTCGCTCCCGAGCCGGTCTACACCTGCCTGGCTCAGCCGCGACTTCGCCCGTTTTCAGCCGAACTTGGCTTCTTTCGGCAGGCCGGTACGCTGCCGCGGTCATGGCTGCCGGCCTCTCCCCCGAAGATCACCACCACCTCATGAGGATGGCGCTCGAAGAAGCGCTGTCCGCACTGACGCACGACGACGTCCCCGTCGGTGCCGTGGTGGCCGGACCCGACGGCACGGTCGTCTCTCGCCGTCACAACGAGCGCGAACTCACGGGCGACCCGACGGCTCATGCGGAGGTCCTGGCCCTGCGGGACGCCGCCGCGCGGGCCGGCACCTGGCACCTCGACGGCCACGTGCTCGTGGTGACCGTCGAGCCGTGCCCGATGTGCGCGGGGGCGGCGCTGTGGTCGCGGATCGACACCATCGTCTTCGGCGCGCCCGATCCGAAGGCCGGAGCGGTCGGAAGCCTCTACAACCTCGCCGCTGATCCCCGCCTGAACCACGAGATGGCCGTCGTGCCCGGCGTCCTCGCCGACGACGCCGCCGGCCTCCTCAAAGAGTTCTTCGGGGCCCGGCGCCCAGAAGCGGGACTCCTAGACTGACCCCCGGAGGGATGCGAGAGCGGCCGAATCGGACGGTCTCGAAAACCGTTGTGGCGCAAGCCACCGTGGGTTCAAATCCCACTCCCTCCGCCCGGCCGTCTGTGTCGCGTTAGGACGCGCATGCGCTCTTAACGCGACACAGACGCGGAATTCCCTACGGCGTGAACCGGCGCAGGCGCAGCGAGTTCGTCACCACGAACACACTGGAGAAGGCCATGGCTCCGGCGGCGATGATCGGGTCGAGCACCCCGGCGGCGGCCAGAGGGATGGCGGCCACGTTGTAGGCGAAGGCCCAGAACAGGTTGCCCTTGATGGTGGTGAGGGTGCGGCGGGCCAGGGCGATGGCGGTGGCCGCCCCCCGGGGGTCGCCCGACACCAGGGTCAGGTCGCTGGCCTCGATCGCCACGTCGGTACCGGTGCCGATGGCGATGCCGAGGTCGGCTTGGGCCAGGGCGGGGGCGTCGTTTACCCCGTCGCCCACCATTGCGACGCGCAGTCCCTCGCCTTGCAGCTCCTTGATGACGTTGACCTTCTCGTCGGGAAAGACCTCGGCGACCACGCGCTCGATCCCGACCTCGTCGGCGATGTGCCGGGCGGGTGCCTCGCGGTCGCCGGTGAGGAGGACGGCCTGAAGGCCCAGACGGCGGAGCTGGCCGATGGCATCCTTCGCCGTGGGCTTGAGGGTGTCGGCGACGGCGAGGATCCCGAACACGCGATCGCTCCCCGCAAACACCACCGTTCGCCCCTCGGCTTCCAGCCGCGTCGCCGCCGCTTCGAGGTCGTCGGGCACGCCGTCGAAGAGCGACCGGCGCCCAACCTGGATGGCACGCCCATCCACCGTCGCCGTGACGCCCAGCCCGGGGAGGTTCTCGAATTCGGAGGGCGTAGTCGGCTCGATCCCGCGTTCACGTGCGCCAGCCACGATGGCCGCCGCCACGGGATGCTCCGACGCACTCTCGGCCGAGGCGGCCAAGAAGAGGATCTCCCGCTCGTCCTCGCCCGCCGCCGACTCGACCCCGACGAGGCGCATCTTCCCCTCGGTGATCGTGCCGGTCTTGTCGAGGACGACAGCGTCGACGCGTCGGGTGGCCTCCAACACCTCGCCACCGCGGATGACGACCCCGAGCTGGGCGCCCCGGCCCGTACCGACCATGATCGCCGTGGGCGTCGCCAGCCCGAGGGCACAGGGGCAGGCGATGATCAGCACGGCCACCGCCGCCGTGAGCGTGTCGTCGGCGCTGTGGCCGGTGAAGAGCCAGCCGGCCAGCGTCCCGAGGGCGATGAGCAGGACGACGGGGACGAAGACGGCCGAGACCCGGTCGGCCAAACGCTGGATCGGCGCCTTCGACCCCTGCGCCTCCTCGACGAGGCGTGCGATCTGCGCCAGCGCGGTGTCGGAGCCGACCTTGGTGGCCTCGACGACGAGGCGGCCCGACACGTTGATGGTGGCACCGAACACCTCGTCGCCCACCGCCACCTCGGCGGGCACCGGTTCACCCGTGAGCATCGAGACGTCGACAGCGGACGCGCCCTCGACAACCTGGCCGTCGGTGGCGATCTTCTCGCCCGGGCGCACCACGAAGCGGTCGCCGACCTCCAGGCTCGCAATGGGGATCTCGTCACCGTTTTCGAGCCGGGCCGTCTTGGCACCCATTTCGAGCAACTTCCGCAGAGCCGCGCTCGAGCGCGACCGGGCCCGGGCCTCGAAGAACCGCCCCAGCAGGATGAGCGTCACGATGGCGGAACCGATCTCGAAGTAGACATGGGCGTCGTCGCCGCCGGCCATCTCCGGGTCGGCAGCGCCGAGGAACAGCAAAGCGGCCACGGACCACGCGTACGCGGCGAGGGTGCCGAGAGAGATGAGCGTGTCCATGGTCGCCGTGCCGTGACGCAGGTTGACCACCGCCGCCCGGTGGAACCGGAAGCCCGCACCCAGGATCACCGGCGTCGACAGCCCCCACGCCAGCCACTCCCAGCCGTCGAACATGAGCGCCGGGATCATCGACATCGCCAGCAGCGGCGCGCTCAGAATGGCGGCCAGCCACACAGTGCGGCGCAGACGCGCCACCTCGGCGTCGTCGTCGGCCGCCTCCTCGTCGCCTTCGGGGACCGAGTAGCCAAGCGAGGCGATCTTCTCGACGAATTCGTCCCGGGAGGCGACGGCGGGGTCGTAGATGATGGTGGCCCGGGCGGCGGCGAAGTTCACCCCGGCTTGCTCCACGCCTTCGAGGCGGCTCAGACCCTTCTCGATCCGCCCGGCGCACGAGGCGCAGGTCATCCCCTCGACGTCGAGGTCGATTCGGTCACGAACGGCAGGCTGTGTCGACATGATGCGTGTCACTATACCCCCTACCCCTATCTAATTCAAACGCCCCCGCGGTCAACCCCGAGCCTCGTCAACTTCTTCCAGGAGGTCGGCGGGCTCGACGAACATGGTCGAGTAGTCCTTCCGCCAGGCGATGTTCCCGTCGCCGTCCACGAGCACAAAGCTGTGCCCCGGAAGGTTGGCGTGGTGGCCCTTGCCCAAGGTGCCGTAGGCGGCCGACACCGCCGTGTCGGGATCGGAGAGGAACGGCGTGATGATGCCGAACCGCTCCATCTCGGCCTTGGCGTCGTCGACCGGGTTGGGAACGACGGGCACCATCGTGAGCTCGTCGCGCTCTAGGTGGGCAGCGTGCTTCTCGAGCTCGACCATCTGGTACCAACAGGCGTCGCAGCCCACACCCTCGCTGAAATAGAGGAGGACGTCTTGGCCCTCGTAGTCGCCGAGCGACACCCTGTCGCCCTCGGTCGACGCGAGCTCGAAGGCGGGCGCCGTACTCCCTTGCTTCGCCTCGTCGGAGGGGACCTCGGGCTCGAAGATCACGAAGGCCGAGATCACCACGGCGAGACCGGCGGCGAAGAGGCCGAGGCGCACGTAGCTTCGGCGCTGCTGCTGACGCGCCCGCTCGAAGCGGCGGGCGGCCTTCTCAGACTTGGTCCGAGGTCGGGTCATCGTGACACCTGTCCTTGGTCAGTCGGCCGACCGGGTCGGCGGGTTCGGTGGGCCGGGGACGGAGGGCCGCCATCACGAAGAAGGCGACCACGGTGAGCAGGGCGAGGCCGAGCACCGGCTCGGGCACCGGATCGAGCACCCGGTTGATCGACGCCGTCGTGCGGGCCAGCCAGCGGCCGATGGCGAGTTGGGCCTGCGGCGCGGCGGTGGTCTCACCCGTGACCCCGAGCACGAGCACGACCACACCCATCGCCGCAAATACCGCCGCCACGGCGACGTTCATCACGGTGGTCCGGAGGCGCCAGGACCCGAGGTGCAGCCGAACCGGGCGATCGCCGAGCCGGGTCCGCTCCGACGGGCCGAACCGGTCCCGCGCCCACGCCATGAGGAAGAGGGGGAACGCCATTCCGAAGACGTAGGCGAGGCCGAGGCCGACGGCGCCGACGGTGTTCGAGGACAGGGCCGACAGCGTCATGATTCCCGCCAACACCGGCGCGCAACACGACGACGCCACTCCCGCAAACACGCCGAGGGCGAACATGCCGCTGCCGTCGGCGGCCTCCAGGCCCGGAGCGCGCACGAACTTCGGGAGGTGCCACGAGCGGCCCACGAGCGAGAGCCACGCCAACGTCAGGAGCAGCATCCCGCCGACCACGTAAAGGGCCCGGTGGTAGCGGGTGAGCCACGAGGCGATGAGGCCGATCCCGAGGGTGACGGGGACGAGCACGAGGGCCAGGCCGGCGGCGAAGAGGAAGGTCAACGGGAGAAGGCGCCAACGGCGGTTCTTCACCGCCGCCGCCAGATATGAGGGCAGCAGGAAGACGATGCAGCACGGGCTGAAGAGGGCCACGGCCCCGGCGAAGAAGGCGGCGATGACCGACCCACCGGTGAGGATCTGGGTCACGTCGTGCCAGCCTCGGGTTGGGCCGACGCCAGCGCTCGACGCAGCTTCTTGCGCGGGAGCCGGCCCCAACTGAACACGGCGCCGTCAAGGAGCACGACCGGCAGCATCGGAGGCCGGTGGTCACGCATGACCGCCGCGCCTTCCGGCGAATCGGCCGCCACCTCCCGGACCGCCAAGGGGAAGTCGCCCGCCAGCTCAGCCAGAGCTTCGAGGGCGTCGTCGCAGAGGTGGCACCCGCCGGCTCGCACGACGAGAACCTCGACGTTCGGGGTTACCCGGCCGGGATCGTCCACGTCGCCTCGGCCGGCTCCGGGGTCCCGGTCACGCGCAGCGTCACCCTCCCCTGCGCCGGGCCCGTGGCGGAGAAGCGCACGGTGCCGGAGCGGTGATGGCCGCTCGGGCCGTCGCCATCCCAGGCGAGCGGGTCCCACGCCTTGCCGTCGACGGTCAACTCGGTGCTGGCCACGACGTCGAAGTCGAGCTCGACGGAGTGGGTGTCGAAGGTCAACTCGACCTCGGCCCCGGCGCCATCGATGCCTGTCAACTCGGCGATCACGGTGACCTCGCCCGCCTGGACCTCGCGCGACGGAAAGCTCGCCCCCGATCGTGGGCGCTCGGACGGGCCGCGAGCCGTCCCCACCGTCGGGTCGTCCCCGCCCGAGACGACCAGGGCCACGGCGACTGCGAGGGCAGCGATGGCGAGCGCGATGATCAGACGACCGCGCATTCGCGGGCCTCCGAGGGTTGGTGCAGTCCGGCGAGCCGCCTGGCGGCCACCGTCACCCCGACCGCGTTGACGCCGATCCCGAGGAGCATGAACGGAACCCGGTAGTCGAGGAGAAGGGCGGCGACTCCAGTCGCCCCCACGAACGGGACCAGGTCGGCGATGTGGTGGGCGCAGCAGGCGACCATCCCGACCGTCGACGAGCCACTGCCCGCGCCGCCCGCCACCGCGGCCCGGCCGTGGAGGGCGCGGCGCCGGCGAAGCTCGGCGAGCAGGGCGACCTGGAGCCCGAAGCCGCCGATGATGGGGGCCAGGTAGTACCAGTCTCGGCGCGCCTGATCGACCAGGTGGCCGAGCGAGCCGGAGAAGCCGCCGACGACGGCGACATAGAAGACGACGAGCCCTGCTGCGGCCGTTCCCCCGACGCGCACGCTCCGCCGGTTCACGGCCGACCTTCGGTGGCATCAGGCCCTGCGATCTCCTCCCGGTGGCCGGCGTGACCGCCGCAGTCGTGACCACCGCCGTGACCGCCGTGACCGCCGTGACCCATGAGCATCATGAACATCATCAACATGCAGCCGCTCATGGCGGCGATAACCAGGGCCGAGCCGAACGGCACACCGATCGCAACCAAGGCAAGTCCGATGACGACCGGTGCGAGCACGTGCATGGCGACACCCTTCGGCATGAGCACTCCCTTCCACGGCCGCCACCCGAGCATCGGACGGGAGGAACCGGGCGCCTAGTGCCACAAGGAACGGGGGGCGCGGACCTAGGTCCCGAAGTGGGATCAGGTACCCCACCGGGGTATGATGACGTCATGCGCGTCCTGAGGAGCTGCCGGGGACGGCTGACGCTGACCTGGCTGGCGCTCTTCATCGCCGGGGGTGTGGTGCTCGCCCACGGCGTCGATCCCCACGCCGAGGCCGACGACCACCTGCTTGTGAACCCGGCCGCCCTCGCGGCCGCCCGCCCCTCCGCCCCAGGCGACGGCCCCGGCATCGCCCCGAGCCTCACGATGGGGTTGGGCGTCGCCCTGCTCGGCTCGATCCTCGCCTCCCTGTCAACCCGCGCCGTCGCACCGCGTGCGACCGGCCCCAGGCCCGTCGGACTGGCTCGAGGGCGAGCCGGCCCCAAGGGCAGCTCATCCGCTCCTGGTGACACCCTCCGACTCTGCGTTCAGCGCTGCTGACCGGCGACCGCGCCCGTCAGTTCTGTCCGCGTTCGCAGCCAGATGGAGGACTTTGTGTTCAAACGCTTGCCCATCCTGATCGCCACCGTGACCGCCCTCGGCCTGCTCGTCGGCCTGCTCGCTGCCTGCGGGAACGACGGCTCCGATCGGGAGGGGTCGAACATGATGAGCGACATGTCGATGGGCCACGACATGGACATGTCGGGCCGCGACAACTCGCCGTCCACCCGGCCCCCGGCCGAGGGTGCACGCGAGATCCAGGTGGTCGCCCGCTCATTCGCCTTCGAGCCGTCCGAGATCGAGGCCAAGGTCGGTGAAGAGCTGGCGGTGAGCCTGACCTCCGCCGACATCACCCACGACTTCGTGATCGACGAGCTCGGCGTCCATGTCCAGGCCGACAAAGACGCCGGCGAGACGGGCGGTGTTCGCGCCGACACGGCGGGGTCGTACACGTACTACTGCTCGGTTCCTGGGCACAGAACGGCGGGGATGGAGGGAACCCTGACCGTGGCCTGATCAGGTGGGTGTGTCAAAGGTCTCTACCCCCACCCCCTATATGGCGACAGAGTTGAAGTATGAACCGCGTTCCTTGGGCGCGCCGGAACCTGCTGGCCGAGCCCCGCCGCCTGGTCGCCGGGGTGGCGGGGGTCGGGCTGGCCCTCATGCTGATTCTCCTGATCGACGGGCTGTGGGCCGGCATGCGCGCTCGCGTCACGGTCTACGAAGACAGCGCCGGGGCCGACCTGTTCGTCGCCCAGCCCGGAACCCGGAACTTCCTCGGGGCCGTGAGCGTGGTGCCGATCGAGAGCGTCAACACCGTCGCCGCGGATCCCGACGTGAAGTGGGCGGCGCCGGTTCGGGGGCTGTTCTCGATCCTCGACCTTCACGGCCGGAAGGTCCCCGCCTATCTCATCGGGTCGGAGCCCGGAAGGGAGGGGGGGCCCTGGGATCTGGCGTCTGGTCGTCTCCCCCGCTCGAACGAGGAGGCGGTGGTCGGCGCCGTGCTGGCCCGCCGTCATCACCTGGCAGTCGGCGATCCCGTCACCATCCTGGGCCGTGAGTTCCGGATCGTCGGCACCGCCGGGGGTGCCGACACCTACATGACGTCGTTCGTGTTCGTGACCCACGCCGCCACGGACCAGCTCCTCCGGGCACCCGGCACGACGAGCTACGTGATTACGCGGACGGACCGTCCCGACGCGGTACGAGCCCGGCTCGCCGCCCAGGGTTTCGCCGTCCTCGACATCGACGAGCTGCGGGAGAACGATCTGGCCCTCTCCACCCGGGCGTTCGAGGCCCCGATCCGGATCATCCTCGCCGTGGCCTTCCTCGCCGGCAGCACCGTGATCGGCCTCACCACGTACACCTCGATCGCGGAGCGGCGCCGCGAGTACGGCATCGTCAAGGCAATGGGGGCGGGCTGGCGCCGGCTCACCTTCGTGGCGCTGGGTCAGACGATGATGCTGGCCCTCGGTGGTGTCGTCGCCGGTGCGGCGTTCTTCGTGGCGGGGCGCGCGCTCATCGCCTGGACCCGTCCGCAGTTCGCCGTGGTGCTCACGCCTACGACGGCGCTCCGGGCGGTTGGGGCCGCGCTCCTCATGGGGATCGTCGCCGCGACCGTGCCCGCTCGGCGCCTGGCCCGTCTCGACCCCGCCACGGCGTACCGGGGCGGATGATGGTCGGTCGCGTGCCCCTCGCCCGCCGCAACCTGTTCCAGGACCGTCGCCGCGTGGGCCTCACGGTGCTCGGGATCGCTGTGTCGGCGTTGCTCGTCCTCGTGCTGGACGGGATCTTCGCCGGATCGATGCGCCAGGTGACGTCGTACATCCGGTCGTCTCCGGCCGACGTGTGGGTTTCGCAGCGCAGCGTCCGAACCCTGCACATGTCCAACTCGGCCCTGCCGCCCGAAACCCTGGACGCCGTCCGAGGCGTCCAGGGCGTGGCGTGGGCCGAGCCGCTCTACTACACGACCAACGTGGTCGAAGCCTCCGACGGGACTCGTCGCCTCACCTACGTGTTCGGCTACGAACCCGAGCCCGGACGGGTCGGGCCCGTCGAGATCACTCGCGGTCGAGGGCCGCGGTCCGGTGAGGTCGTGATCGACGACGTCACCGCCGACGAGTTGGCGCTTGGCGTCGGGGATCGCGTCTCGGTCATGGGCCGGAACCTCCGCATCAGCGGGGTGTCGGCGAGGAACACGAACATCATCAACACCATCGTGTTCATTCCCGCCCGGGACTTCCGCGCCGCCCACGGGGAAGCCGTCAGCTACGTGCTGGCGGGGTCGGAGGAGGGGGCGGCGGCGGACCAGCTCGCGAAGCGAATCGCCGCCGCCGTCCCGGACACCACGGTGCAGACGCGGAGCGAGTTCACCAGCCAGGAGCGCCGCATCGTGCGAGACATGTCCACAGACATCATCCGGATCATGACCGTCGTGGCACTGCTGATCGGTCTGGCGGTCGTGGGGCTCTCGCTCCTGGCGCTGACGCTCGCCAAGCAGCGTGAGTACGGCGTCGTTCGGGCGCTCGGCGCCGGGCCCGGGCGCCTCGCAGCCGGCGTCATAGCCCAGGCCGGGTGGTCGGTGGTCGTTGGCTTCGCCCTGGCCGTGGTCCTGGCGCTGGCCGTGGGTCAAGGGCTCGCCCGCTTCACCCCCAACGTCCGCGTCGCGTACGAGCTCCCGGCCATCGCGCGCACCTTTGTGCGCCTGCTCCTCATCGGGATGACAGGCGCGCTCGTGCCGCTGCGACGGGTCCTTCGCATCGATCCCGCTTCGGCGTTCCGAGGGAGTTGACATGCAGGAATCCGCTGCGCCCGCCGTCCGAGTCCGAGCCCTGACCAAGACCTTCGGGGAAGGGGAACTTGCCGTCCATGCGGTGCGGGGCGTCGACCTCGACGTGGCCCCGGGCGAGGTCGTCCTCGTCATGGGCCCCTCGGGAAGCGGCAAGACGACGCTGCTCCTCATGCTGGGGGCGATGCTGCGACCCACGTCGGGGTCGATCGAGGTCGCCGGCATCGATCTGGCCACCGCTCCCGAGCGCAGCCTTCCTCGACTGCGAGCGCGGCACTTCGGCTTCATCTTTCAGGACTTCAATCTGTTGACCGCGCTCTCCGCGCTCGAGAACGTCGAGCTGGCCTGCAACCTCGCCGGGGCAACGGGGCGGGACGCCAGGCAGCGCGCGCAGGGGCTGCTCGAGCGGGTCAACCTTGGACACCGCCTCCGCCACCATCCCGACGAGCTGTCGGGCGGCGAGAAGCAGCGCGTCGCCGTCGCACGCGCCCTCGTCAACGATCCCGCCCTGCTCCTGGCCGACGAGCCGACGGCAAACCTCGACTCGAGTCACGGCCAGGAAGTGGCGCGGCTGATCCGGCGCCTGGCGGTCGAGGACGGGCGCAGCGTGGTGATCGTGAGTCATGACGAACGCCTGCGCGAGGTGGCCGACCGGACCTTCTGGCTCGAGGACGGCCGCTTCGTCCAGCTGTCGGCGTTGTCCACCGACCCCGTGTGCGGGATGGAGGTCCGTGAGGACGCCCGCTGGCACTGGCGGGCGGACGGCCACGTCTGGCGCTTCTGCTCCCCCGAGTGCCGCGACGAATTCGCGACGAGCCCGGGGAGGTTTGCCAGTCGATCACTCCACGATTAGGATACCCCTATACCCTATATGGAAGACTAGGAGGGGGAATGCCCGGGTACACGATGAACAAGCAGGACTTCCACAACCGGCTCCGCAGAATCGAGGGCCAGGTTCGCGGCCTCCAGCGGATGATCGAGGAGGACCAGTACTGCATCGACGTGCTCACGCAGGTGGCGTCGGTCACCCGGGCGCTGCAAGGGGTGGCGATGGGCCTGCTGGACGAGCACGTCCGGCACTGCGTGGCCGACGCCGTCAAGCAAGGGAAACGTGAGGGGGACGTCAAAATCACCGAGGCCATCAAGGCCGTGGAAAGGCTGGTGAAGACATGAGCGAACCCAGGAAATACTCCGTCCCCGAGATCTCCTGCGGCCACTGCAAGTCGTCCATCGAGGGCGAGGTCGGCAAGGTGGCCGGCGTCACCCGGGTGGAGGTCGACATCGACGCCAAGACGGTCGAGGTCGAGGGTGAGGCCAGCGAGGCCGACGTCTTTGCCGCCATCGACGAGGCCGGCTACGAGGTCGCGGGGGCCGTGTGACCGAGGCGTCGACGCGGGAACACACCTTCGCATTCGTCGACCTCGCCGGCTTCACCGCCCTCACCGAGGCGCACGGCGACGAGGACGCCGTCGCCCTGCTGACCCGGTTCGAAAAGCTCGTCGCCACCTCGTTGGGTGACGACGACATCCTCGTGAAAACGATCGGCGACGCCGTGATGGTCGCGGCGCCGTCTCCAGATTCCGGGCTCTCGTTCACGGTGCGGCTGTTCGAAGCCAGTCACGGCGAACCCGACTTTCCGGTGCTTCGCGCCGGCCTCCACCACGGCCCCGCCGTCGAGCGGAACGGCGACTGGTTCGGAGCCTCCGTCAACCTCGCCGCCCGCGTCGCCGCCCAGGCCCACGCCGGCCAGACGCTGGTGACCGACACGGTCGTCCCGGCCGCGCACGACGCCGGGATCGAGGTCGTCGACCTCGGCGAGTTCGACCTCCGCAACATCGCCGAACCCGTCCACCTGTGGGAGGTGCTCGCCTCCCCCGCCCATGACCAGGCCGGCGTCGATCCGGTGTGCCGGATGCGGGTGTGGCGAGAGGAATCGGCGGGCCGGCTCCGCCACCAGAACGCCGACTACTGGTTTTGCTCCCTCGACTGCGCGGCCCAGTTCGCCGCCGACCCCGCCCGGTTCTCGTAGAGGCCACGGAAGGGGACGGGCGTGGGCGTCGGAACCAGCATCGCCTGGCGCAACCTGGCCCGCGAGCGGACGCGGCTCGCCATCTCGGCCGGGGGCGTGGCCCTCGCCGTCATGCTCATCCTCCTCCTGCGGGGGCTCTACGTCGGGATCACCGATCAGGCCACCCGGTACATCCACAGCGTCGGCGCCGACCTGTGGGTGGCACAGGACGGGACGCCAGGCGACTTCTTCCACTCGGTGTCGATCATCCCCGAGACCGCCGAAGAACAGATCCAGTCCGTCGACGGTGTCGAGGAGGTCGTCCCGCTCCTGAGCCTGCCAGTCGTCTTCCGCCTCGGTTCGCAGGAGGTCGACTTCCGCCTCATGGGCGTCGACCCGGTGTCGGGCGTGGGAGGGCCGCCGGGAGTCTCGGCGGGGCGACGGACGCCCGGGCCGGGCGAGATCGTGGTGGACCGGGTCTTCGCCGACAACCACGGCGTGGACCTCGGTGACGTGCTGGACGTGCGCGGGCTCTCGCTGCGGGTGGTGGGGATCGCCCGAGGCGGGAACGCAGTGATCTCGCAGTTCGCCTGGGCGAGCCTGCCCGACACGCGCCCGCTCCTCGGCGCCGAGGGAGTAGTCAACTACTTCGTCGTCCAAACCGGCGGGGGCCCGCCGGAGGAGGTCGGGGACCGGATCACGACCGGCGTCCCCGGGGTCCAGGCCCTCACCGAGGACGAGTTCACGGACAGGAACACCGCCGACCTCCGGGAGGGGTTCCTTCCCATCCTCTGGGTGCTGGTGGTCATCGCCCTCGCCATCGGTGTCGCCGTGATCGGGCTCACCATCTACACCGCCACGGTCGAGAAGTCGCGGGAGTACGGGGTGCTGAAGGCCGTGGGCTTCTCCAACCGCACGCTCTACGGCATCGTGTTCCAGCAGTCGCTGACGTCGGGGGCGCTGGGCTTCCTGCTCGGTACCGTCCTCAGCCTCGTGGTGGCCTCGGGCGTCGAACGGCTCATCCCCTCCTTCGCCACTTCCATCCGAGCCGGCGACGTGGGGCTGGCGGCCGTCGCCGCCCTCGCCATGGCCCTCGTGTCGTCGTTCGTCCCCGTTCGGCCCGTGGCCCGCGTCGACCCCGCCCAGGTGTTTCGGGCATGAGCGCTCGAAGCGACGCCGCGCTCCGCCTGGGGTCGATCACCAAGGTCTACGGAGAGGGCGAGGCGGCGGTGACCGCGGTCCGAGACGCCTCCCTCGTCGTCACCCCGGGCCAGTTCGTCATCGTGATGGGCCCGTCGGGGTCAGGCAAGACCACTCTGCTGTCGATCTGCGGAGCGCTCCTGCGGCCCACGGCCGGGCAGGTGTGGGTCGGCGGCACGGATATCACCGCCCTCACCGAGCGCGAGCTTCCCGGCCTCCGCCTCCGGCGGATGGGGTTCGTGTTCCAGAACTTCAACCTCCTCGCCAACCTCACCGCGAGGGAAAACGTCCGCATCGTCATCGAGGCCAACGGAGTGCGGAGGTCGGCGGCGGACGCCCGGGCCCGAGAGTTGCTCGGCCAGCTCCGGATGACCCACCGGCTCGACGCGTTGCCCGATCAGCTTTCCGGCGGGGAGAGGCAACGGGTGGCGATCGCGCGCGCCCTCGCCAACGACCCGCCGCTCATCCTCGCCGACGAGCCCACCGGCAACCTCGACTCGAAGACGGGCTACCAGGCCATGCACATGCTGGAGCTGCTCGCCAAGGAGCACGGCAAGACCGTGATCGCCGTCACCCACGACCACCGGGTCCAGGACGTCGCCGACCTGATGCTCTGGCTGGAGGATGGCGTCCTCTCGGAGCGCCCTCCGGAGGAAGCCGAGCTGGCGCGCGATCCAGTGTGCGGGATGGTCATCAACGCCCTCCGGGCAGCCGGCCGGCGAGAACGGGACGGCGAGCCCTTGTCGTTCTGCTCCGAAATCTGCCTCGAACGGTTCGACCGAGAGGCGGCCCGGTACCCCTCGCCCGAGTGACCCGAGTCGGGATCGCCGCCCCGCATTCCTGGCCCGAAATCTTCCGGCGGGGCCGCAACGAAGAACCCAAGAACGGAGATTCCCCGTCAGGTCGCCGGAACCACCATCTCCCGGAGCACCCGCACGATCACCCGATGGTGGACGTCGGTCGAGGTGGTCCAGGAGAAGCCCGGGGCCTCGGGCCGGGCCCAGGTCAGGGTGAAGTTCTGGTCGACGTCGACCGACTCGCCGTACACGGCCCCCGTGAAGTGCTTCAGGTTCCGGAAGACCACGGGCCCGTTGGGGGCGAAGAGCAGCACGTGAATGGAGTCGGCGATGGTGACGTTGCCGCTCATCTCGATCCCCTCTTCGGACGTCGAGATGATGACGAGGTTCAGGGTGTCGGACCCGGCGTTGGTTACCTCCTTGTTGAGGCTGATCTTGCCGTCGCTCACGATGGTGACGTCGGCATCCATCTTCCATTTGACGTCGAAGCTCATGGGGAGCGAGCTGGTGATCCGGTGGTGGCCGTTGAAGGGGATGCCCGTGAGCGCCTTGGCCGACCAGTCGGTGTAGAAGGCCGTGGTCGACGACCAGGTCGACGGGGTGGGCGAGTAGTTCGAGGAGTTCCACGTAAAGGTGGGCAAGGTCTCCACCCGCACCGGTGGTGGCGGCGAGTTGGGCGCCAGGCTGCCGTCGACCCGGCCCGAGCTGCCAACGGAGATCGACCCGCCCGCCTGGACGTTCCCGACCACGTGGGCATTCACGGCGCACGCACCGCCGGCGAACACACTCCCCTGCACCGTCGTGGCCGAGTTGTTGAGCGTCACGTTCTCGCCGGCGCGGACGTCGCCGGCGATGAGCGAGTTGTTGTTGGTGGTCACGAACTTCGGGCTCACCACGTCGCCCTGGACGTCGGAGTTGTTGTAAAGGGTGATGCCGTCGGTGCTGTACAGGTCGCCGTTGACGGTCAGATGGTTGTCGCCCGTGACGGTTCCGGCCCCGGCGAACAGCGCGAAGTCGAACCCGTCGGTCGTCTCGAGGTCGACCTCGGCTTCGAGCCGGCGCACGCACGGATTGGGTGAAGTACGGCTGGGGGCGTAGCCCGTGGCCACGATCTGGCGGCGGAGGTCGTCGGGGTCGCCGGTGTTGATCGGAGTGACCTCGATGTCGTACTCGCCCGTCTTGGCGGCCAGGGTGCCGGTCCCCCCCGCGTACGCCGAGTCGATGGTGAGTTCGCTCATGGCAGCGTTGATCCCCGCTTCGGCAGCGTTGAGCGTCTGCTCCCTGCACCGCTCGTAGCTGGAGAGCTGGACGTCGTGGACCCCGATCTGGGCCCACGTGGCCCCGAGGAGGAACACGATCGACGACACGAAGACGGCGGTCGGCACCCCGACGCCGCGCTCGTCAGCGACGAGCCCGGGCACGGCCCTTCCGACGCGGGCGCGCCAGTTCAGCAGTCGCGCCATGCGTTCCTCCCCGTGACGCTGGTCTCGATCGTCCGGCGGTCGTGCCCGCCGGGCTCGACCGCGAGCACGATGTCGAGTCGCCGGCGGGTCTCCTCAGTGAGGGTGAAGCTGGACGCGGCGTCGACGAGGTCGCTCGCCACCGTCTCGTCGACGCCCAGCTCCGTGCGGTAGAGGGTCCCACCTTCCACCCGGTAGGTGACCTCGGCCGAGCCGCCCCCCACCCGCGTCTTGAAGCGCGCCCGCGACCCGGTTGCCGAGCCGCCGCTCGTGGTGACGACGGGTTCGTACACACACTCCGCGGAGCGGAACTCCCGCTCGATGCGGGCCACGGCCACCCGGAGCTCGTCGATCCCTCGGGACTGAAACGTCACGTTGGCGGTGGCGCGGTAGTTCGTGACGAGCACCGAGCCCAGGGATGCTCCGGCGATGACCATCAGGCTGCTGGCGATGACCACCTCGGCGAGGCTGAAGCCCCGCTCGTCCCGGGCCGAGCAGGCCAGCCGGCGGCGCAGCCGGAGCCATCCCGCCGTCATGCCGACTCCCATTGCGCCCGGGCCGCCAGACGCCCGTAGTCGAACTCGACCATGGAGTCGGCGAGCGAGGTGCCGTCGAGCACGATGTCGACCTCGACCGAGATGCGGAGCCAGTTGGTGAGGCTGGCCTCGGCGTAGGTGATGTTGCCGGAGGCGTCGGTGGTACTCGACGTTGCCTTCCCACCCGAGACCACGGTCGTCGCCAGCGTGACCGACGCACCTCCCACGTCGAAGCTCGCCGTCGCCGACTCCTCCTTCTCCTCACCCGGATCGACGGAGATGGTCCGGTATCCGAGGGTGCCGCCGAGGGTGTCGTACACCTGGACCTCGATGGCGCCGCCCGTCACCGAGGGCGACAGCGCCGTCGGCCCGGCGGCGGCGTCGACCTGCACGTCAACCGAGCTGATCCGAACCGCGCCCACGAACCCGGTCGGCGCCCCCTGCACCGTCACCACGTCGACGCTCGGCATCTGGAGGCGCGCGAAGGCGGAGAGCATGTGGGTGTCGTTCACGGCGTCGTGGTCCAGGCTGCTCGTAGCCAGCGACGCGCCCGTCAGCCGCACGAGGTCGCCACTCACGGGGCCGACGTCGAATCCGAAGGCGGCGCTGTCGGGTCCCGACCCCTCGCTCCAGTGGGAGGCGAGCCGGTCGTCGTCGCCGATCGTCGTCGTGTAGCAGGTGAAGCATGACCGGGATGTGCTCTTGGACTCCACGGCGTCGTTCGCCCCGAGGTCAAGCGTGAGCACCGTGCCCGCCGACGCCTCGTGGCCGACGTCGTACACCGGCCCCTCGGCGTCGTTCTCCGGGAGCCCTGTCGAGGCGTCGCTGTCGGTGGCGGTGTCGGCGAAGATCCCGTCGCACTGGGCGCTGGTCGCCGAGGCGTTGACGTCGCAGCCGCTGACGGTCCCCGACGCCACTTCGAGGACGCCCGACGACGACCGGGCCAGCCCCGTCGCCTCCCGCACGAAGAGGGAGCTGACCGCGCCGACGGCCGATGGGTTGTAGATGACCGCCCGGCTGAGGTCGATGCCGTCGAAGGTACCGGTGACCTCGACGGTGCCCCCGTCGACGTCTGCCGCCCCGTCGACCAGGGGATCCGGCGGCACCCCGGCCTCGAACAGGAACGACGACAGCCGCACCCTGTTCGCGATCGTCGCCGTGTCGTACTGGGCGTTCGCCCACGACACGATCACCGTGAGGCGCTTGAAAGGATCGGCGTTCCCCTGGGTGACCCAGGTGACGTAGACGTCGACCGTGTAGGTGGTCGTGTCGTTGACGTCGCTCCAACGATGCTCGGGGAAGATGGGCGCCGCCGATCCGACCAGGCTTTCCCCTTCGAACGCCAGCGGGGCCCCCGAGACCGAGGCATCCGCGGCCAGCGTGGTGTCGCCGCTGAGGTCGTGAGCCACCTGCGCGTACAGCGACGCCCGGGCTTCCTCGATCACGCTCCGGGCCACCGCCACCGCACCCGTGCGCTGGCGTCCGCTGACCAGATTTCTCACGCTGGCGGAAAAGGTCGCCAGCGCCCCGGTCATCACGATGAAGACCAGGGTCATGGCCACCGTCGTTTCGACGATGGTGAACCCGTCTTCACCGGACCCGGAACGCGGACGCCCCCTCCATCGTGCTGCGAGTTGATATAGGGCCGTCATCGCAATGATGAGCCGCCCTTGGCAACGGTCGGACGAAGCGCATGATGATGAAGGCGATGCTTCGCCGGGCCGTTCCTCCCAGAGAGAAGGTCGGCGGGAGGCGAGCCGTGCTCTAGGCCTCTGGACCGGGAATTGGGCGGTCGTTGTGGCCGGACGGCGCGTGATGTCCGGGTTCGCGCCCTTGGCGTCGGCGTCGTTGAGATCGCTCGTAGAGGCGCAGGGCGGAAAAGATCGCGACTGGCGACAGGAGAACGAGGAACTCGTCCCACCCGGAACCGTGCGCAAGGACGGGACCCAGAGCCATC
The DNA here is from genome assembly GCA_016179865.1 of Actinomycetota bacterium. Classification (GTDB taxonomy): domain Bacteria; phylum Actinomycetota; class Acidimicrobiia; order IMCC26256; family JACPCJ01; genus JACPCJ01. The sequence goes on from JACPCJ010000099.1 coordinate 41,782, forward strand.
GCCGCGAACGGTAGCCTCCGACGCGGCGGCGGCCGGCAGGCGACCCGCGGGGAGGACCCTTGCCACCCGAGAAGCTCCACTGGAAGCACCTGTTCCCGGAAGTGATCACGAGCGGCCTCTGCACGGGGTGCGCCGCCTGCGTCATCGCCTGCCCCCACGACGTCATCGGCTACCACCACGAGTCCGGGGAGTACCGACCCTTCCACCTCGAAGAAGAAGACGGCCCCGGTGGGTGCGGCCACGGCGACAAGGGCTGCACACTCTGCACCCGGGCCTGCCCGCGCTTTCGGGCCTGGGAGCCCGAGATCGACGAATTTCTCTTCGGACGGACCCGTGAGCCAGCGGAGGTGAGCGGCGTCTCCAAGGACATCGTCCTGGTTCGCGCCACCGACCCGGTCATCGCCGAGGCCGGGCAGGATGGCGGCCTGGTTTCGGCGATCCTCATCTACGCCCTCGAGCACGACCTCATCGACTGCGCGCTGGTTTCCTACCTCGAGGGCGACGGCACGTGGAAGGCAGTTCCCGGCGTCGCCCGCAACCGCGACGACGTGCTGCGCTCGGCTGGCAGCCGCTACACCTACTCGGCCAACACGCTGGCCTACCGGGACGCGATCGAAGGGGACGGCGGAGACGGCGCCGCCGAGCGCATCGCCCTCGTCGGGATGAGCTGCCAGAGCTCGGCGGTGCCGGTGCTCAAGGTCCGGAAAGCCGGAAAGCTGGCGCGCCGCATCACGCTCAACATCGGCCTCCTCTGCTCGAAGACCTTCGACGACCGGATCTTCGAGGAGTTGCTCGAAGCGCAGTACGGGCTGGCCCGGCGTGACATTCAGAAGATGAACGTCAAGGGACGGCTCCAGATCTGGTGCCACGACGGCCGCTACGTCGAGGTACCCCTGAAGGAGTGCCACCCGTTCACCCGCGAGGGCTGCAAGATGTGCCCCGACTTCGCGGCCGAGCACGCCGACATCTCGACCGGCGGCATCGGGGCGTACAACGACTGGACGCTGACCATCGTGCGCACCGACACCGGGCGCGAACTCCTCGACAAGATGTTGACCGACAAGTGGATCGAGGTGCGGCCCGGCGACGACGACCCAGGCGCCATCGAGCTGCTGCACAAGCTCGCCACCAAGCAGCGGTCCCGCTGGCCCGACTTCGCCCACACGCAAGCCCCGGCCGCGACACCACCGCCCTCCGCCTGATTTCCACGTCTGTGTCGCGTTAAGCGCGCATGCGCGCCGTAACGCGCCACAGACACGAAACAACTCGCCCCCACTGCACGCGAGCCGCGATCCTGGCGGCATGGAACTGGGCGACGGCCGACGGGCGGTGCTCGCGGCCGCCGCCGTTTCGACGGTCTCGGTGCTCCCCCCGTTCCTCACCGGAGCGCTCTCGGTCCAGCTGCGCGCCGACCTCGAATTCGGAGCGGCGGCGCTGGGCGTCGCCGTTGCCACCTCGTTCGCCGTGGCCGCTGTCGCCTCCGCTCTCGCTGGTCGCACGGTGGAACGTCTCGGACCGGCGGCCGGCATGCGCGCCGCGGCCCTGCTCAGCGCCGTTGCGCTGAGCGCGATGGCCGCGGCGCCATCCTTCAGCTTCCTAACGGGCGCACTCGCCGTCGCTGGGGTCGGAAACGCCGCCGCCCAAGCGGGATCGAACCTGCTCCTCGCCCGCGGCGTGCCCGTAGAGCGCCGCGCGACCGCTTTCGGGATCAAGCAGTCGGCGATCCCGGCCGCCATGCTGGTCGGCGGCCTTGCTGTCCCTGCCGTCGCTCTCACCGTCGGGTGGCGATGGGCGTTCGGCGGCGCGGGCGCCCTGGCGCTGGCCAGCACGGCCCTGGTCCCCGCGGCCAACCGCGCCCGCCCGACCCAACAGCACAGCCCGGGGCGGGCGCCCCTGTCGCCGATGCTCGTCCTGCTGGCGGCGGCCGGCGGGTTGGGTGCCGTCTCCGCCAACACCCTCGGCGCCTTCCTCGTGGTGTCGTCGGTGGAAGCCGGAGTGAGCGAGGGCGCCGCCGGCCTGCTTTACGCGCTCGGCAGCGCCGTCGGACTCGCTGCCCGCGTGTTCACCGGCCTCGCCGCCGACCGGTCGGCCCGGAGCGACACCCTCCCCGTCGTCGGCGTGATGCTCCTCGGCGGGAGCGCCGGCTTCGCCCTGCTGGCCACCGGATCAACGGCCGCCCTCGTCCCCGGAGTCGTCCTCGCCTTCGGCCTGGGCTGGGGATGGCCCGGCCTGTTCAACTGGGCAGTCGTGCACCGCCATCCGCACGCGCCCGCCGCCGCGACCGGGATAACCCAGACCGGGGTGTACCTGGGAGCGCTGACCGGACCGCTCGTGTTCGGACTCATCGCCGAACGCGCGTCGTTCGGGGCGGCCTGGGTATTTGCCCTCGCCTGCTCGGTGGCGGGAGCCCTGGCTGTGGTCGCCGCCCGGCGGTGGGAGGAGGCGGGTCGGCCGTCGACGCCCGCGACGGCACCCGTGTCTGGGGCAGCGTGATCTTCCGCGACCGACGCGACGCGGGCGAACGGCTCGCGGCCGCGCTTGACGACCTCCGCAGCCGCGAGGACGTGGTGGTCGCCGGGCTCGTGCGCGGTGGCGTTCCCGTTGCCGCCGAGGTCGCCGCCAGCGTGGGGGCTCCGCTTGAGGTCCTGGTCGTGCGGAAGGTCGGAGCACCGACGAATCCGGAGTATGGGATCGGCGCCGTGGCCGAGGGAGGCCTCGTGGTCGCGAATCCCCGCGCCCTCGAGCTGACGGGTGTCAGCGATGAGGGCTTCCAGGAACTCGCCCGAGCCGAAGCGGTCGAGGTGCAGCGGCGGGTGGAGCGGTACCGGGCCGGGCGCCCCCGAGCCAGCTTCGAAGGCAAGGCGGTGGTCATCGTCGACGACGGGCTGGCGACGGGCGTGACCGCCCACGCCGGGATCGAGGCCGCCCGGCGGATGGGGGCACGCCAGGTCATCCTCGCCGTCCCGGTCGGCTCCGCCGAGACCGTTCAGGACCTCGGCCTCGTGGCCGACCGAGTCGTATGTCTGGAGCAGCCGCCCGATTTCCGGGCCGTCGGAACCTGGTACCAGAACTTCGCTCAGGTGTCGGACGCCGAGGTTGTCATCGCCCTCGCGCCCCGAGGAGGCGCCGGCGGGCAATCATCGGAAGGATGAGTAGGGCGGCGGCCAGCGAGGGAGCGCCTCCGGTCGCCGGCGTGACCTCGGTGGCCCCCAACGCGTTGGAGCCTGCGGAACCCGCCGCCACCACGACTCCGCCTCCACCCCCACCCGGACCCCCAGATCCCGGCGCACCCGAATTCCCGCTCGCGTAGGGCCTGAGCGCCGGCTCCGCCGTGGCGTTCTCGAACTCGGGGAAGCCGGCCTGCATGCTCCGTTGCATCATTTCGGCGGCGCGGGTGAGCGGGTTGACCCCGTCGAAGAACACGCCGGCGCACGCCTTGACTGGGTCGATGCGCGACAGCGACGCCGGGCCGGGATTCGTCAGGGCGTCGATCACCACGTCGTGCACCGCGTGGTCGGACATCAAGAAGGCATGGTCGACGGGACGCCCGGGGCACAGGTCCTGAATGAGCACGTTGCTGGCCCCGTCGATCGCCGACGTGGAGACGGGCGCCTGCGGCTGCACCAGCTCGTCGGTGAGGGTGTAGATGCTCGTGTAGCTGATCTCCCCCGGGGTCTCGTCATCGGCGTTGAGCGCCGTCAGGTAGCTCGACCCGGGGCGCATCTGCCAGCACGATTCGAAGCACCCGCTCGGGAACCCCCCCGAGGCGAGGCCGGTCCCGTGGTTGGGTCCCGCCAGCATCACGACGTCGTCGACCGCTTGACGCACGTCGGGCCACCATTTCACTGCCCACCGGGGATGCAGCGCGCCCTGGCTGTGACCCATCACGTCGACGAGCTCGCCGCCGGAGCGGCGCGCCATCTCCCGGATGGCGGCCACGACGTATTCCGCCTGCACCTGCATGTCGCCGAGGGACCGGTTCGGCAGGGTCACGGCACACACGTCCCACCCGGCCGCGGTCAGCACCGACTGCCAGTTCCAGCTCCAGTTCTCCCACGCGTTGGTGAACGTCCCATGGACGAGGAGCAGCGGCTGGTGAGCCGGGTCGTCGAAGGTGTCGGGGCAGTCGAGCCCCGCCGCCAGTTGTTCGGGCGGCGTCTCGAGGGCCGGGCCCGCTTCGTCGGCGGCGGCGGCAGCGGGTAGCGCGAGCGCGCCAGCAGACGCGCTGAGAACAACGACCGCCAACAGCCGGCGCATCCGGCGAGATTCGCCGCCTATGCCCCGAGTTCCTTCGCAGGGAGGTCGGTGGAACGCGCCTCGAGCACGGTCGCGGGGCCCATGAAGCGGAGCCGGCGCTCGAAGGAGCGCCGCAGCAGGCGGCGGATGCCCGACCGCAGGAACGGCACCAAGAGCAGGATCCCAACCACGTCGGTCAGGAAGCCGGGGGTGAGGAGGAGGGCGCCGGCGCCGAACACCAACAGCCCGTCGACCAGTTCCTTCCCGGGCAGCTCGCCCTGGTTGAGGCGCTGGCGCACGGCGGTGATGACTCTCAGCCCCTGGCGCTTCGCCATCGCCGCGCCGAGCGCAGACATGAAGATCATGAGGAGGAGGGTTTCCGGGATCCCGATCCGGTCGCCGAGCATCACGATCACGGTCAGCTCGGCAAACGGCACGACGAGAAACAGCACGAAGAGAAGCGCTCCCACGGCGGCAAGGCTAGGACGGCGGTCGCGCGCGACCATGACGGGGTGCGAGTGGTGGCCTTCGTCAGCGACCTCATGGACCGTTCCAAGATCGCAGGCGCGGGCGAGGTGACCTTCGCCCGCGGGGCCGAAGAGGCCGCCGGCGCCGACGTGGTCATCGTCGACCTCGGCGCCCACGCCGACCTCGTTCCGACGATCCGGGCGGCGGCACCGGAGGCCAGGATCGTGGCCTACGGGCGGCACACCGAAACGGCGGCCCTCGAGCAGGCCCTCACCGATGGCGCCAACGAGTCGCTCGCCCGCTCCCGCTTCTTCGCCGACCCCGCCTCCTGGATCCGCCGCTCCGGTCAGACCAGGGGCCAGGGGTAGGGGTAGTCGCCCCGGGGAAGCGGGAAGGACCCGGAGTCCAGTAATCGCCGCAGCCTCGCGCCGGCGGCCTCGACCTCGCCCGGAGCGAGCAAGCCGGCCAGGCGGTTTCCCACCGGGCCTTCGAGCTCACGGGCAAGCCTGCACAGGCCATCGGTGACGGCCGCGGAGAGGGGCTCGCCCGCGTAGTCCCAGATCACGGTGCGGAGTTTGTGGTCGGCGTGGAAGCTCACGCCGTGGTCGATGCCCCACACGTGCCCACGGGCATCCTTCACGCAGTGCCCCGACTTCCGGTCGGCGTTGTTGATCACGGCGTCGAACGCCGCGAACTCGCGAAACCGGTCGGCGTGGGCGTCGCGCAGCTCGAGGTAGTGATCGTCGGGGTCGTGGTCGATGAAGAGCTGCACCATCCCGGGGCCGAGCGGGCCGTCGCGCAGCACCGTCGGCGGAACGATCGCCCACCCCATCGCCTCCGACACCGCGAACGCCGCCATCTCCCGCTCGCACAGCGAGCCGGGCGGAAAGTCCCACAGCGGGCGCTCTCCCCGGCGCGGCTTGTAGATGACGAGGGCCTCTCCGGCGTCGTCGCTGATGGCGGCGAGGAAGGTGGCGTTCGACGACCAGGGCATCCGCTCCACCAGCTCGAGCGACGCCCCGGCCAGGCGCGCCGACACGTCGCGTGCCCCCGCGGAGTCGGCGCGCGAAAGGGCCACCGTCAGTTCTTGGACGGGCAGTCGTGCCCGTCGGGGTCCATGGGCAGCATGCAGAGCCGGCACTGGGGCCGCCCGGCGGCGACGGCCTCGGCCCCCCGGATGGCAACCCGGCGCATCTGGGCCCGGGTGGCAAAGAGTCGCGCCACATGACCCTCGGGCGTGAAGGTCAGCTCGTCGAGCTCGTCGGGGTCGGCCTCGGCGATCTCCTCGGGGACGTCTTCGAAGAGCTCGAGGACGACCATCTCCCGCGCCGTGTCGAAGCCGAGGCGGAGCATGCGGGCTCGAAATAGCGGCTCCTCCTGTTCCGATACCGCCGGAACCTCGCCCGTGCTCGGCGCCGGTTCTTCCTCGTCGTCGGGGAGGTACTCGTCGAGCTCAGCCAAGAGCTGGAGAAGCCGTGCCGACAACATGGCCACTTGCTCCTTCTCGACGAGCACCGAGAGGTTGACCGCGCCCCGCCCGGCCTGGATCAGGAACGTGCGCTCACCGGGTCGGCCGACGGCGCCCGTCGTGATGCGGTCGACGGGATCGAACTCGATGGCGTCCGTCATCGAGCCTTCTCCGGACCGGGAGCGGCGAGGATGCTCACCGCACCCGTGTCGTTGAACAACTCGAGGACCGGCACGGGGCCGAAGAACGACAGGATCGTGATCGACGCCGGCGCAACCACCAGCCGCTGGAAGAGGTCGAGGTGGAGCCCGACGGCGTGCGCAACGACGGCCTTGATGATGTCGGCATGGGCGACGACGATCACGGTCTCGCCGGCGTGCTCCTGCACGACGCCGTCCACCGCGGCCACGGCTCGAGCCTGCATGGCCGCCAGCCCCTCGCCGCCGGGGAACACCACCCGCGACGGCGCCGCCATGATGACGGGCCAGAGCGGCTCCTTCATGAGCTGCTTCAGTTCCCGCCCGGCCCACTCCCCGACGTCGAAGTCGATGACCCCGGGCAGGTCGCGGATCGGGAGATCGTGGGGGTCGGCGATGATCTCGGCCGTCTGGCGGGTGCGCTCGAGCGGACTCGCGTAGACGGCGGCGACCCGGGCAAGGGCAAGTCGCTCGGCGACGGCCTTGGCCTGCGCCTTGCCGTCTTCGCTGAGGTGGATCCCCGGAAGCTGACCGGAGAGCACCCGCCCGGTCTCGGCGGTGACCCCGTGGCGGACGAGGACGACTCGTGTCGTTGACGGCTTCGGCTTCCCCACGACCTTCCAGGCTACCGGCGCCGCCGTGCCAAGATTCGGGCGTGACCGCCCCCAGCGACCAGCCCGTCGGCTTCAGCCCCTCCGGCCCCCCGGAGACCGTGCTCGAGCCGCCGCCCCCCGAAGCGCGGACGGCCCTCGACGAGGCCATGGCGCGGCCAGAGGCCGAACGGTTGACGGCGGTCGGATCGGTGGCGGCCCGGTTCCCGCGCTGGGCTGAGGCATGGGCCGCGCTCGGCAACCTGGCGACGGGCGTGGAGGCGTACGCCTACTACCGGGTCGGATACCACCGCGGCCTCGACGCCCTCCGGGCGTCCGGGTGGCGGGGAACCGGGTATGTGCGCTGGCGCCACGAGAGCAACCGGGGGTTCCTGCGGGCACTCGATGGGCTCCGCCGGACGGCAGGCGAAATTGGGGAGAGCGACGAGGAGGCGCGCTGCCAGGAGTTCCTCCACCAGCTCGACCCCGACTGGGACGCTCGGGAGGCGTGAACCCTCCCGCCAGCGTGGGCCTTCGCGCCGCGGCCCGGATCGCCGACGTCGTTCTCGTCATGGTCCCGGCCTGGCTCCTCATCGCTCCGATCGTCCTCGTCGTCATCGATGACGCGGCCGGCGCCACCCTCCTGACGGGGCTCATCGCGTGGGCGGTGGTGATCGCCTACGAGACTCGGTTCACCACCGTGACCGGCCAGACCATCGGGAAGCGGGCCACTGGGCTTCGTGTGGTGGCGCGGGGGGGCGACGAACCACCCACGCCGCGGGCGGCGCTGGTCCGGGCGGCCGTGCCGCCGCTGCTCGGGACGGCGACCTTCTTCGCCTACGGCGTCGGCTGGCTGGTGCCCTATGCCTGGGCGCTCGTGGCCCGAGATCGGCGAGGGCTCCACGACCTCCTCGCTGGCACGGAGGTCGTGGCCGTCACCTCGGAATGAGGGCTCTGGCTCCTATGAGACCGTGAACGACCCCGCCATGCCGAGAGCCAGATGCGGGGCGCCCTCGGGCCCGGGGAGGAAGCACACGAAGGCGTACGTTCCGGCGTCCACCTCGGCGTTGATGACCCGCGTGTCGCCGACGCTCGGCGTGGTGACGAATCCGAGGTCTTCCTCCACGAACTCGCTCGGGTCACCCTCCGTGGACGCCAGGAACTCTTCAAACGTGACGCCGTCCTTGAGCTTCGACATCGACATCAGGTGAGCCGACGGCCCCTCGTTCGTGACTGCAAGTGCGATCGGCCCGGCTTCGATCTCGTCCGGGATGCCCTCGAACTCGAAGTCGACCGCCGTCGCCTCGATCACCTCGGCACCCTCGGCCGGTTCGGTGTCACCCTGGGCCTCGATCAAGTCGGGCTCCGCCTGCGACGGGCCGCAGTTGTCGGCCTCCCAGGTCTCGGTGGCGTTGAACGCCGTCTGGGCGTCGGGGTCGGCGATCGCCAGGCTGAAGTTGCCCTCCGAGGCGATCACGGCGTCGACGATCGCCCCCACCTCGGCGGCGATGTCCTCGGGCGCTGCCGACTTCAACTCTTCAAGCTGTTCCGTAGAAGGAAACTCCTCCGTGGCGTCGATCTCTTCGACAACGTTGCAGTAAGCGGCGAACTCGGGATCGATCTCCTCCCCCTCCTCGGACTCCGCCGCCTCTTCGGCGGGCTTCTCCTCATCAGCGGTGTCGTCGTCGCTGTCGCACGCCGCGAATCCGAAAACCACGAGGGCGGCGACCGCCCCCAAGCGGATGATCCTGGTCATGTGTTCCCTCCCGCAGCGACCCCGGATCCCGACGGCCGGGCGTCATGAAACCGGCGCACCCTAGCCGTCCTACGGAGGGGGCGCTGCGATCTCGACGGGTTCCGCCTCGGGGCGGCGGGCGATGATCACCGCCGCCGCCAGGATGGCGGCGCCCCCCACGGCTTGGGGGCTCGATATCGGCTCGTCGATGAAGGCCGCCGCCAGGAGGACGGCGAAGAAGGCCTCGAGCGTCAGCGTTACGGCGGTGTCGGCCGGACCCAGCCGGCGGAGGGCGGCGAACATGAAGACAAACGCCCCGGCCCGCACCGCGGCCAGGCCGAGGAGCGCCCACCAGTGGCCCGACGGGTCGGCGAGCGACCCCGCCGTCATGCCCCACGCCAGCTGGCCGACCCCGGTGCCGAGGGCGAGCCATGCCGCGGCGGTGACCGAGGACGTCACGTGCACCGTCCGCTCGCTCACGAGCAGGTTGGCCGTGAACATCACCGCCGCCGCCAGCGTGAAGCCAATGCCCGCCCCGGTGATGTCGACACTGCCCTTCGACAGCACGATGGTCGCCGCGCCCGCGATCGAGAGGGCGACCGCGCCGGCGGTGAGCGCTGACGGCAACCGGTGCCGCAACGGGATCTCGAAGAGCACGATCGCGGCCGGGTATAGGTAGAAGAGCAGGGTCACGGCGGCGGCCGTCCCGCGCTCGAGCCCCGAGAAGAAGAAAGCCGACTCGACGCCGTAGACGACGACGCCGAGGAAGAGGATCCACCGCCACTCGCCCGGCGCGGGGATCGCCGGCCGTCGAGCGGCGGCGAGGCCCGCGAGCAGGAGCACCCCACCCAGCGAGAACGGGACCCCGAGGGAGACCTCGAACGGGAGATCGGCGCGGGCGAGGTTCCGGCCGACGACGACGGTCGTCCCGAACAGGAAGGCGCTCGCGGCGCCGAAGGCCACGCCGAGAACCCTCCGATGCATGAGGGCGGAGCGTACGCTGCGGCCTCGTGGGCGACGGACCTAAATCCAACCGGCTCCGAGAAGCGCTCGCCCGCATCGACGCCGCCAACGCCGACGATCCCAACACGATCGTGGCCCGAGGCGAGGTACGCCCGAAGGAATTGGCCCACGCCGAGATGGTCACCGAGTGGGTCCGGCGGCTCGTTCCCGACCCGGGTGAAGCCCTCCTGCTCGCCGCCCGCGCCCACCACCTGAGGCGGTGGACGAGCCCGCGTTCGTCGTACCCGGAGGGCCGGGCCGGCTATCTGAAGTGGCGGCGCGACCTCCACCGCCAGCACGCCGACGACGTCGGGCGGATCCTCGAAGGGTGCGGGTATTCGGGTGCCGAGATCGCCCGCGTGCAAGATCTCGTCCAGAAGAAGGGCCTCGGCAAGGTCGACGACCCCGAGGTCCAGGCGCTCGAAGACGCCCTCTGCCTGGTGTTCATCGAGACCCAGTTCCGCGAGATCTCCGAGCGCCTCGAAGAGCAATACGGCGACGAGGAGAAGATGGTCGACGTGGTGCGAAAGACGCTGGCGAAGATGAGCGATCAGGCGAAGGGGCTCGCGCTCGAGATCGACCTCGATCCCCGCGACCAGGCGATCGTCGCCAGGGCGCTCGAGGGCGAGGCCCGATGAAGACGTGGGGGCTCGACGCCGTCGAGTGGTTCGCCGTCCTGCGCATCGGGCTCGGCCTGTGGTGGCTCGAGAGCGTGCGCCACAAGAACCTCGAGGCGTGGCTGAAGCGCAACGCCGGGATCAACTGGGCCGCCTCCGTGGCCGAAGGGCACCGCTGGGCCTGGGTCGGGAAGTCCTTCGAGTCCACGGTGAAGCCACACCCGAAGCTCTTCACGTGGATCGTGCTCCTCGCCGAGTTCGCCCTCGGCGTCGGCATCACGTTCGGAGTGCTCACGCCGGTCGCGCTGGCCGGCGGGATCGTGCTCAATCTGATCTACCTGCTCCTCATGATCCACGAGTTTTCCGAGCAGGGGCAGAACGGGATGATGATCGTGATGGGCGCCGTCTGCCTGGGCGCCCAGGCCTGGCAGAAGTGGTCGGTCGACGCCTGGCTGGGCCTCTTCGGTACGTGATCTCCGTGTCTGTGTCGCGTTACGCCACCTCCAGGGTGGGTAACGCGACGCAGACGTCGGAGTCAGGCGGGGATGGGCTCGCCGCAGTCGGTGAACCAGCGGACCTCGTCGCCCACGACGGCGAGGTGGCTGTCGAGCTGCGTGTCCCGGTCGTCGATGCGCTGGATGACGTCGACTTGGATGGCGTCCTCGATGGGAATCTCGCGCCCTTCCCGCTCGCCGTAGTTCCACGGCGCGGGATTGTGAACCTCGAGGATTTCGAAGCTGCGGTTGTCGGGCACCTTCTCGATGAAGGCCCGGCACTGGTCCTCGCCGTAGAGAGCGATGACTTCCGGGTGCAGGCGCTCGAACAGGAAGTCGGTTTCGGCTTCCCGGAACGCGGCACCGAAGACTTCGTAGAAGGCCGACACCAGCTCCTCGGTCGTTGGTGCGGCGGCCTCGGTCGTGCTGGTCGTCGTGGCCCTGCTCGTTGAGGTCGTGACCTCGCCGGTGGGGGTCGCCGCCGGCGCTGGCTTGCTGTCCCCGTCGTCTGACACCAACCCGATCGCCCCGACGGCGGCGAGCGCCGCCCCGGCGATCATGAGCACGGTCCCCAGGCGCCGGTTCACGTCAGCGTCCAGGCCGTGTCGAGGCCGGGGGCCATGGCCTTCCGGCCGGGGGGCGCTGGTCGGCTCAGCTTGAACGTCTTCCCGTCGACGAAGATCTCCGCGACGCCGTCGCGGAACTCGAGGGCGATCACGGGCTTGCACAGACAGGTGCCGGGCCCGCAGCAATCGCCGGTGCACTCGGTCGTCATCTCGCCCGCGACGATCACGTCGTGCCCGTAGTGGCTGCGGACGTCGGCCGACACGCGGTCGGTCGTGTCCCACACCCGGGCGGGGACGATGATCCCGGCGTCGAGTTCACCGATGCTGTCGACGAAAACGTGGACGGCATCCCCCAAGACCATGAAGTTGCCCCCGTGGGTGAACTCCTGGTCCGACGTCTCGACCGGGCGGGCAAGGTGGTCGTGGGTGTCGACGTGCGTTCCAACCAGCGCGCGGCCGCCCACGTCGCGACCTTCGAGGCCCCGGCCTTCCAGTTCATCGGGATCCCCCATGGCCTTCCCGGCGGCCGAGTACACGAGGTCGTCGCCTGCCGCACCCTCGACGGCGCCCTGGGCGGTGAACTCCACGGGGCATTCGGGGCCGGGAGCCGTGTTGGAACATTCCTCACTCGCCTGGAGCTTGACGTCGCAGCCCCCGCGGGTCTCCCACTGGTGCCGGTGGTCGGGGCACATGCTCTCGAGTACGACCGAGATCTCATGACGCTCCCAGTAGGAGAGGTGGGCGGCGACATCTGGGGGCTCTTCGTGGGAACGCATCTGGGGCCGGAAGGCGGGATCCTCGGGAGGTGGGTCGAACAGGCTGTGGGTCGGGGGCGTGTCGGCCTGCATCCAGTCCTGGCGCCCGGCGGGCCCGCTGCGGACCGACGCCCACAGGTCGAGGTCCATGCCCTGCCAGGCCACGCCGAAGTCGGGGATGCGGAGCCGACCCTCGGGGGCCTCTTCCACGCCGTCGAGTTGGTCGGGCATCTGCCGCCCCTGGGCAACCGCCTGGTACGTGCCGATGCGCCACGTCACCGTGACGGTGTAGACGCAGCACTCCTTGCCCTTGGCCTCCCGCAGCACCTTCTTCTGGCCGTTCTCGTCGTAGTAGGCCGCCCAGTCACAGGGAACGGTCTCCACGATCCACGTCGTGGTGGTGTCGGGCGTGCGGTCGCGGCGGAGGAAGTTGAACCACAGGCCGACCAAGAACAGGAAGACACCAAGGATGATGAGGATCCACCACGGGAGGTCGGAGCCCTCGCCCGCCGTGGTCTCGGGCTCGGTGAGCTTGCGGATGGGCGGCTCGCTGGTGGGGATCGTCTGCTTGGTGAAGGTGGTGGTCGTCGTGGTCGGCGCAGCTTCGCTCTCCTGGCTGAGGAAGCTGCCCTTTTTGAGGTCGGCCTTTGAGCACGGAACGTCGTCGGGCCCCACGGTGAACGTCATGTCTTCGAGGCCACTCACGTTGAACGTGCGGTCGTCGGGGAACTGGATCACCAGGTCGCCCACGACCTCGTAGGTCCCGAAGCTGTTGATCCCGATGAGGATGTCGGTGCGGTTGGTGCCGTCGAGCATCCCCGTGCCAGTCGAGACCCCGCCCGGTCCTTGCACGATGAGGCGGGCCTCGCCGCCAGGATCGGAGTGCCCGATCGACCCCGCGTAGACGAGGATGCTGGCGGCGGCGAAGCCAGGGGGTGGCTCAACGCTGAAGGGCGGGTGGTCGACCCCGAAGCAGCCGTCGATGAGGACGGGGGCGCCCGCATCTTGGGCCTCAGCCCGTGCCGCGCCGAACGAGCCGAACAGCAACGTCCCGATGATGGCCACGGCCAGTCGTCGCATCACGCCCCCCGTTCCCAACACCCGGAATGGGCCACCTCACGCTATGCGACGGCGCGCCTCCGTGTCTGTGGCGCGTTGCGGCGCGTATGCGCTCCTAACGCGCCGCAGACGTGGAGGAGAGCTTGTTGAGGACGGCCTCAGCCTCGGCGACGAAGCGGTGGACGAGTTCGGCCGCGGGAACGAGTTCGTCGATGCCGCCGACACCCTGGCCGGTCGGGTAGCACTCCTTGTCGGGGTCGACCCCCTCGGTGGTCTCGTCGCCCATCAGGTGCATGGCGCCGTCCTGGAATGACCGCGCCATCTGAACGGGGAAGGGCTGGAGCTCGTCGGGGTGCTCCTCGAAGAACTGGGTGTAGGAGTTGCGCAAGGCCCGGAGGGTCTTGCCGGTGAAGGCGCGGCTGATCACGGTGTCGTCCTCGTGGGCGCCGAGCAGCTTGTCCTTGTAATGGGCGACGCTGCGGGCTTCGGGGGTGGCGATGAAGCGGGTGCCGACCCAGATGCCGTCGGCCCCGAGGGCGAGGGCGGCGGCGAGCTGGCGGCCGTCGTAGATCCCGCCCGCGGCGACCACCGGGACCCGGTCGCCCACGGCGTCGACGATCTGGGGGACGAGCGGGAAGGTCGCCACCTGGCCGGTGTGCCCCCCGGCCTCGGTCCCCTGGGCCACGACGATGTCGCACCCGGCCTCGACGGCGGCCACGGCGTGGCGCACCTTGCCGCACATATTCACCACGAGAACGTTGTTGGCGTGGCACAGCTCGATGACCTCGCGCGGCACACCGAGGGCACCCACGAACACGCTGGCCCCGCCGGCGATGATCTTCTCGACTGCCGGCGTCATGTCGCCGGGCATGGCGGTGAGAAGGTCGACCCCGAAAGGTGTGTCGGTCAGCTCGCGGACCTTGGCCATCTCCTCGACCATCTGGTCCTCGTTCATGGTGGCGGCGCCGAGCGTGCCGAAGCCGCCGGCACCGGAAACCGCCGCGCACAGCCGGTGGTAGGAGACGCCTCCCATGCCCGCGAGCATCACCGGGTGCTCGATGCCCAGAACGTCGGTCAGCCGCGTGCGGATCGCCATCGGGGAACTCCTTGGTAGCGCAGTCTGTTGAGATAGCGGTTTCTTGCGGAACGGCTTCCTGGCCAGGCTTCGCCTGCCCAGGGCTCCACCTATTTTCTGGGAGCGTGCGCCCTTCGGCGCAAGCTCCTATTGATCGAGATGTCAATAAGGATAGGGGGATCAGCAGAGCACGGGCACGTCGGGGTCGGGGGTGCGAGTTCCGAACTCGACGTGGGCGAGCCCTTCGCTCGTGAAACGCTCGATCGCGCCTGACCCACGCTCGATCTCCAGCGCGCAGCGGGCGATCTCGGAGTTGGCGCACCAGGCGTGGGCACCATCGGGGTCTTCGTAAATGACCTGGGCCATCTCCGCCGGCACCGCCTCGAACACCGCCCGCACCTGGCCAACAGGGCACCGACCCCGCAACTCCCAGCGGTGGCCGTGCACCCGGGAGGACGCCCGGAGAAACCAAGGGAAGGCGTTGCAGGCGAAGGGCTCCCCCGCCACCTCGGCGTAGAGAAAGGGGAGCCCCCGGGGGGCGGCCCGGCCGGGGGCGAGGAGGGGAACCGCCGACACGGCTTCGACGACGACCCCGGCGACGACCGACCCGTCGGCCTGGAAGCCGTTGCAGTGCCCCCACTGCCAGCGGGCTGCGTGCTGGCGGCCCCAGAGGTGGGTCTGGCAACCGGGAGCGCCGGCTAGTGGAATCGCCTCGCCGTCGATGCGCACCTCGCCGGAGAAGCGCACGTCGAGCGAGGGCGAAGCGACGCGTGTGGAGGGGATCCGCGAGCGACCCAACCGACCCGGGATGTGCCACAGCGCCGTCGCGGGAGGATCCCAACGCAGATCCCACGACAGCCCCAGGTCGGGAAGCTGACCCACGGCGTGACCCTCTTCGAGGACGGCTTCACCGACCTGCATGACGCCCCTCGGCGGCCACTCGACCGGATTGGTCCGCTTGCCGCCGCGAGCCGGCTGACCGGGGGCGAAGGCAAACCCCCAGAGCTCCGCCACCGGCTCGCGCCGCCGGTCCTTCGGAGCCTCCAGCGTGTAGCGGAACCAGAAGCCGCGGCCGCTCGCCCGGTCCGACAGGGTGAGGTACCAAGCCTCGTAGTGGCCGCGGGACTCGCCGTCCCACCGGGCGGCGTTGGCCCCGTTCACCCTGTTTCCCGCTCGGAGGGGCCGCTCGGGCCCTGCCCACCGAGCAACACCGTCGATGACAGGCCGATGGCCAACAGCACCCCCGACTCGTTCCACACTTCGACATGAGTCCCGGCGATGCCGGCGTCGATCCCGGCGAGGCGGCCCACGCCCACGAGGGTGGGGGACGCGTCGTCACCAAGGAAGCGAAGTGACAGGTCAGGGTTGGGCATGGGCACGAACTGCGCCAGCGCCGCTCCGACCGGGACCCCAACGCAGAAGTCGGCGGCCCACCATCCGTGGCTCCATGACCTCCACGATGGGGGGGTTTCCGGCGCCGGCCATCCGGATCGGAGTGCCGTCGGCGACGGGCGCGAACTCCGGCACCCCAACCCGGCCCGCGTGGTCTTGGGGCGAGAGCGCTTCGGGCGCGGCGAACGTCACCGTCGAGCGAGCGGCGAGCTTGGCGTCGGCATCGTGCAGGTCGACGGCCACGGTGGTGATCGTCCGCCCGGCGTTCACGACCTCGACCCGTGCGTCGCAGGTTGGGGTCGCCAATGCCCGCACGAAGGTGACGTGAAGCGAAAACGATCGCCGGCCCGGGGCCGCGGGGCGGGCGGCCGTCACACATGCCGCCGCCACTGCGCCGCCGAACACGCCCCCGAAGGCGCCGTGGACATCCTTCCCGAGCTCGAAGTGCCACGACCCGTCCTCCCCAGGCCCGAGCGGCCTTTCAGAGCGGGAAGCAGGCGCCGCGCCGAGGAACTCGGCGACCGTGGTCATCCGTGGATGCCGGACCGGTCGGGCTCGACCCCGTCGGGAGGCCACGACTCGGTGAAGATCTCGATCGGCACTTCGAGGGAGCGGAGGACTCCTGACACCATCCGCCACGCCCCGATGGCCATGAACAACTCCAGCAGCGCGTGCTCGCCTCCTGGCACGTGAGCAACGCACGCCTTCCAGGTCTCGTCGGTGACCGCGCCCGTCTCCAACACCTCGTCCGTTGCCGCCAGCACCGCCCGGTCGGCGTCGTCGAACCCCGGGTGGCGCTCCCAGTCGCGGACCGCCAAAAGGTCGTCGGTCGGCACTTCGAAGGTCTGCCCGATCCGCCAGTGTTGGCCCCACTCGTATTCGGAACCAGTCACCCAGCCGATGCGCATGATCACGAGTTCGCGCAGGCGGTGCGGGAGCGTGTTCCGGAACAGCAGGAGGCCGAGCAGGTCGTTGAACGCCCCGAGCATCGGGATGCGCGACTCGGGTCGCTCACTCGTCATGCGTCCTCCCAGGGGACGATCACACCGTGAATCGGTGGCGGGCCGTCCGACTCCCCCGCCATCACGGCCAGCAGCTCCGAGGCACCATCGAGGCCGGCCACGCGGCGCGGCAGTTCGTCGAACGGGTATCGGCCCGAGGCCAAGAGCTCCAGTGCTGCCCGGTACGACTCCCCGTCGACCCCGAGTGAGCCCATGACGTGGAGCTCCTTCAAGACGAGCAGGTCGGGGGCAAACCCCGGCGCCTCGGCCACGCCCCGAGTCCCCGCGATCACCACCCGCCCGCCGTGGCGCGCCAACTCGATGGCCTGGGCGAACGCCGCCGGCGCCTTGGCCGTCACGTCGACCACCACGTCGGCGAGGCCCCCCGTGGCCTTGCGCAACTCCGTCTCTGCGTTCGTCCGCGAGACGTCGACCGCCAGGTCGGCACCGAAGCGGCGCGCCATCTCCAGCCGGGGCGTGTCACGCTCGCCGTGACCGGTGATCATCACGAAGCCGGCACCCGCCTCCTTGACCGCCGCCACCGCCGAGAGGCCCCGGATGCCGGGCCCGAGGATGGCGACGACGTCGCCCTCCTTCGTCTCGGGAACGACGGCGGCCCACCGGATGCCGGCCCCGAGCGGGTTGAAGGCGGTCGCCAGCACGGGGCTCATCCCCTCGGGAACGGGGTGCAACACCGAGTCGGGCGCCAGGTACTGGTACTGCGAGTAGCCACCCCAGAGGCCGGGCTCGACGCCGAGAGAGACGAACCCGTAGCTGTCGCGAAAGCCGTGTTTGCGGCACCCGCGATAGTCGCCGGTCGCGCACCGGTCGCACTCCCGGCAGCTCTGGAAGATGTCGAGGGCGACGCGGTCGCCCTCGCTCACCCCCCAGCGTGCGGCGGCACGCGGGCCGGCCCGCTCCACGATCCCGACCGTCTCGTGCCCGGGGACAAACGCACCCGGCCCGGGGAGGGCCCCCGTGTACAGCTCGTGGTCGGTCCCGCAGAGACCGCACGCCTCCACCCGCAGCAGGCCGTCGTCGTCGCCCGCTTCCGGAAGCGGCAGCTCCCGCTCCACGAGCTCGCGCGGGCGCTCGAGCACCAGGGTCCGGGTGGTCGAGGTCACGGAGTGGGACCCTACCGAGGCGGCCGGGGCGGGCACGGCTCCGGCCGGAATCGGATCCAGACCACCGAAGGATGCGGCAGGCCGACCGTCACGGTGCCGGCCACGACCGGCGCCTCCTCGCCGGTGGCGAGCGAGCCGTCTGGCGTCGCCAGCGTCCGCACGACGGCGCAGCGCGCCCGCGCGCCCTCCACTGCGACGGTTGCCCGCCGGTCAACGTCGAGGCCTGACGCGGTGAACGACGAGAGGATCACGTCGACGCCCCCGCGCCCGCGGCTGGCCCGACCCCACACGCCGAGCGCGGGAGCGTCCCCCGTCAAGCCGATCCGGATGCCCTGCGCACGGTGGAAGGCGTCGAACACCCACCACGCCGGCTTGCGCTCGCCGGTCCCGTCGACGAGGCCCCACTCCCCTCGCCGTTCGAGGCCGGGCGTGTCCGAGGAGCGATAGAAGTCAGCGGCGTCGAGCCCGGCCCGCTCCATCTCGGTGAGGACGGCAGCGTCGAACGCCGCCCCCTCGTGGGTGTCGTGGCGGGTATCGAATCCCCCGGCCGCCACGTTCCACTCGTCGATCGTCAGCTCGGTGCCGAGCCCGACCCACGAGCGGACCATCTCGGTCTGGCTGGCGAACTCGGACGGGCTGGTCAGGGGGTTGCGCCGGGCGTTGGCCTGGTAGACGGGGTCGGGCACGAACCCCTCGTTGCCGTCGGGTCCGAAGAAGGGGTGGTTCCCGTAGAAATGCCACGACACGAAGTCGGGCTCGGTGACCTGCGCGTAGGGCACGATCCAGGCGGCGTCGGGAAAGGCGGCGGCGGGTCCGCCCACCTGCAGATCGAGACCCGTCCGCGCCTCGACGGCCGCGATCGCGGCGTGGGTGCGGCGGGCGAGTTCTATGAAGTCGGCCGGGCTGTCCTGCCAGAAGACGGGGAGGTCGGGCTCGTTCCACACCTCGAACCGGAAGGCCGGATCCGGCGCCGTGGCCAACGACTCGACGACGGTCTCGACGAGCCCCTGCCACGCGGCCGGGTCGCGCGGCGCGAGGCGGGTCGGATCCCGCGGGTCGCCGGGCCAGGTGCGGGCGAGCCACGGCGGCATGTAGCTCAGGATCACCTGGGGCTCGGCGCCGATCGACCGCGCGGCCTCGACCCGAGCGAGCAGCGGGTCCAGGTCGAGGGCGCCCGGGCCGGTGCTCGCCTCGTGGAGGCTCCCGTCGATGCGAACGGCGGGCGGGTGCAACGGTGCCACCCCGTCGAGCGAGCCCGTGTTCCAACCCACGCCGAGGAGGTGCTGGTTCGTGGGGCCGAACTCGGCGGCCGCGTCGACCGTAATGGTGAGGTCGCTCGCGGGGATGGGCGCCGCGGCGCTGGCTCCCGGGGTCGCGAGCCCGGCGAGCGCTACGAGAGCGGCGATCCGCGCCGCCCGTCCGCGCACGGGCGTCAGGCGGCGCGGGCGCGCAGCACCGGCAGCGAGATGGGCACGCGGAAGGGGTCGATCCCGAGCGCCCGCAGGCGGCGCACGTACCCCGTCGTCAGCGCCCACATCAGCTCGTGGGGAGCGCCGATGCGGAGGAAGGCCAGGAACCGCAGCGGCTGGGTGGCCCCGCCACCGCTGCTTCCGAGCATCCGGGTGACCATCTTGCGTGCTGCGCGGGCGGCGCGAGCGCGACCGTCGGGATCCGAATCGAGCATGGCCCGGAGCTTCTCGGTCGCGAGGGCCTCGTGCTCCTCCTCGTCGGCGATCACCGAGTCGATGAACTCGGCCGTTTCGGAGTCGACGCGCTTGCGCAGCCACTCGAGCAGGTCGTCAGCCACGCCCTCGCCGAGGTAGGCCCCCACGGCTTCGTCGAGGGGGTCGCCCGACGGCGTGGAGTGAAAGGTGTCGAGGGCCCCCTTGTACGGGGCCATGGCCCGCTCGAGGTCGGCACCCATCGCCTCGAGGCGCCGGGCGAAGCCCTTGTGATGGCGCAGTTCCTCGGCGGCGATCTTCTTGTACGCCGCCCGCTCTTCCTCGCTGTCGGCCTCGGTCGCCCGCGCCCTGGCTCCCTCGTACGCCTTCCACTCGCCGTAGGCGATGGCCCCGAGCACCTGGATCATGGCGGTCCGCGTGTCACCCATCCCGGCCCCCTCTCCAGCGTCTGTGGCGCGTTACGGCGCGTATGCGCTCCTAATGCAACGCAGACGCTTATTGACATCTGAGTCAGTAAGAGATGGTGCCTCATGTCACGGTGCGATGCAACCCGTAGCTTCCCTACCGACTGGTAGGTAGACTGCGGCCTCGTGGTGGTAACCCAGAAGCCGGCCCTGCGAGGCGTCCTCCACCTCATCGCCTTTCCCATCTTCGTCGCCGCCGGGATCGCGCTGGTGACGTTCGCCGGCCCCGCCCGACCCCCCGTCGCCATCTACGCCGTCTCGATCGCCGGCCTGTTCGGGGTGAGCGCCCTCTACCACCGGGGCAATTGGGCCCCCCGGGCTCGGCTGCTCCTCCGCCGGCTCGATCACTCGATGATCTTCATCGCCATCGCCGGGTCGTACACCGCGTTGGCGGGGCTGGTGCTTCCGGGGAGGCTCTCGATCCCGTTGCTCGTCGCGGTGTGGCTCACCGCCGTCATCGGAATCGCCATCCGCTTCACCGGGATACAGGCGCCGAAGCGAATTGCCGTCATCCCCTACCTCCTCGTGGGCTGGTCTGCGCTCGCCGTCATGCCTGCCCTCGCCGGAGAACTGGGCCTCGGCGGGCTGGCGTTCCTCGTCGCCGGTGGGGCCTGCTACTCGATCGGCGCCATCACCTTCGCCCGCCAACGGCCCGATCCGTCGCCCGCCGTCTTCGGCTACCACGAGGTGTTCCACGCCTGGGTGATCGCGGGGGCGGCGTCGCACTTCGCGGTGGTGGCCTTCTTCGCCCTCCCCCGCTGACTGCCACTCTCAGCCCGCCGTCACCATTCCGTCGGCGACGGCGAGGGCGAGGGCCATGATCGAGATTTGCGGGTTCACCTCGGGGCAGGTGGGGAGGATGCACGCATCCGCCACCCACACGCCGTCGACGCCCCGCAGGCGTCCTTCCGGATCGACCGGGTACCGCTCCTCATCCGCACCCGCACCTGCCGTTCCGGTGGGATGGAAGGCGGCGAGGTGCAGACCCTTGGGGTTGGCCGACGCCAGGGCGTCGGCCAGCTCCTCGACCGTCCGCACGACGGGGTGGCCGGGCACGCCCGGGTAGACCTCCCGGGCCCCGGCAGCGAACAGGATCCTGCCCATCACCTCGACGGCCCGGACCACCCGAGCGCCGTCCCGAGCCGTGAGCTCGTAGCGGATGATCGCTCGCTTCGATCCGTAGACCCGCCCCGCGGGCTCGTCGCCGATCATCGCTCCGAGGCCGGCCACGTGGTCGGCGGTGTCGAGCTGCGCCACGAGGTCCCGCCCGATCCCGGGCAGCCCGATCGATCCCATGCCTGGAGGCGTCGCCGTCGCTTCAACCAGGATGCCCTCCGACTCGTGGAACTCGTCGACGCCGGCGCTCTGGAGGACGCCGTCCCAAGCAACGACGGGGTCGTCGAAGCGCCCCATGACACCGGCGGCGGGGTGGATGGCGAGGTTGTGCCCGAGCTGGGGATGCCCCCCGAGGCCGCTGCGCCGGAGGAGGGTCACGGTCTCGGCGGCCCCCGCCGCCACCACCACCCGGGGCGCCTGGATGACGACCGTCGACCCGTCCAGACGGCGAGCAACGACGCCGGTCGCCCGGCCGGCCTCGTGGGTGACCCTGAGCACCCGGGCCTCGCTGACGATCCGAGCTGAGGCCGCGCACGCCTGGGGCAAGGCGTTCAGGTGGACGCCGTACTTGGCGTTGACCGGGCACCCGATGGCGCTCTGACAGCACCCCTGACAGGGAGCCCCGTTGTGGTCGAGCGGCCCGCAGGCCCACCCCAGGCGCTCGGCACCCTGAAGGCAGAGCTTGCCGTTGCACCCCATGACGTCGAGGGGCACCGGAGCCACCGAGAGGGTGTCCCACGCGTCGTCGAGATACGGAGCGAAGGCGCTCGGATCGGCGAGCTTGAGCCCGGCGTCGTCGCGCCACCGGAGGAGGACGGCCTCGGGGGTCCGGTAGCAGGTGCCGGAGTTGACCAGCGTGGTGCCGCCGACGCCCCGGCCGATGGGCAGCGCGATCGGCGGGGTCCCAAGGGCCACCGTCGTCCCCGCGTCACGGTAGAGATCGGCAAAGCGCTGGACGGGCCGCGTCGTGCGGATCTCGTCGACGGTAAACCGGCGACCTTCCTCCAGGATCACCACGTCGAGCCCGGCACGGGCGAGGGTGCGAGCGGCAACGGCGCCGCCGGCGCAGGAGCCGATCACGACCACGTCGCAGCTCGATCGGCTCGGCCACCAGGCCGCCGGCGTCACGTCGAGGTCGGCGTCGGGCCGGACGGGCTCGACCGCCTGCCACCGGGCCAGCAGCTCGTCGGCGTACCGCTCGCCTCCCGCCACCAGGAGGACGAGGGCCTTCAACCCCTCGAGTGCGTGCCGTCCTTCGGGTCGGGTCGTCAGCCGATGGAGCACCTGCTCGCGCTCCTCGGGGCCGTGGCGGAGCAGGGTCTTGCCCGTCGTGGCGACGGAGAAGGCGTTGAGGCCCATGACCCCGGCGCGAGCGGCGTGGCGGGAGGGCACCGGGAACTGCGCCACGTACTGCTCGAGCGCGATACGCAGAACACCCGGATCGGGCCCGCCCGCCTCGGGCGGGAGGACGGCGGCGCACACACCCTTCAGGCCCGGAATGCGAAACCGCGGATCGTGCAGCACCGTCCGGCAGATTAGGGGGCGCGGCGTCCGCGGGCTCGACCCGCGGCCGCTGCCCTCAGTCGTCGGCCCTGCCCCCAGGGATCGGCTCGCTGTGGTCAACGGGAAGCCGGAACACCAAAGCCAGGATCTCGGCGTAGTTATCGGATTGCTCTGGGTCAATGAGCGCAAGCTGCGACAGCCCGAGCTGGGCGACTTCCGCGGCCACGGCAAGGTCCCGCTCAGGGAGCGTCGTCCGGCGGCC
The DNA here is from genome assembly GCA_016179865.1 of Actinomycetota bacterium. Lineage (GTDB taxonomy): Bacteria > Actinomycetota > Acidimicrobiia > IMCC26256 > JACPCJ01 > JACPCJ01. The sequence continues at coordinate 64,588 of JACPCJ010000099.1, forward strand.
AAAGACAGACATCTGTTGGGTCATGATTTCAGCGCCCCGCTGCCTCCGCTCCTCGATCTGGGCGCGGAAGCGCACCGCGAATTCCGAGTTTCGCAGCGCGTGAAGGCGCAGCTCCGTGTCCAGGAGGACAAAGGACCGGAGCTTGTCGGCAAGCTGGATCACGAGCCGGGCGGAGCGGAGGGCCTCGGCCTCCTGTTCCGTCGAATCGGCGCGCGCCGGTCGCTCCTCGAGAACCTCGATCTGCGACTCGGTGAGACGCACGGAATACGCGTCGACGACCGCAAAAATGAGCGCTTCCTTGTCGGCGAAGTTCGAGTAGATGGCGCCGCGGCTGAACCCGGCCGCGGTGGCAATCTCTTCGAGCGAGGTGCCGTGGATGCCCTTCTCAGCAAAGAGTTCGAGTGCCGCCTCGATGAGTGCATCCCTCGTCATCTGTCGCCGCCGCTGAGGAGTGAGCTTCTCTACCATACACATCATCATTTCATATACGTGATTGACATTCAAATACGATATTGTATGATACATACATCATCGTATCTACATGCGGAGGGCGCACCATGAGGGAGCAGGATCGAAAGCGCGCCGAGGCGATGCGATGGGCGGGCCGGCAACTCGCGTGGGAGGGATGCCTCCAGGGGATCCGCAAGGGCGCTCTTCCGCCTTCGGAGCGTGGCACGGCCATCTGACGGCTCGCCCGGGCCGCGCTCGGAGCTATGGCTTCCGGGCCGAAAAGGCAGTCAAGCCGCGAGGGAGGGCGCGGGTGCCATAGCGACGATGGCGCCGCACCCGGAACCCTGCTCCCCGCAGGCCAGCTTCGACATACCCCGGGTCGTACAGGCGCAATGTGTGCACCTCATCGACCCGGCGGTGCTCGGCACCTCGCTCGCGCACGAAGGTCGTCATCGTGCGGGTCAGCCGATCTCCTGCTTCTCGGACGACGAGGTGCATCGCCCACGCGGGATGGTCGTGGAACTGTTCGCGCGCCCGGCGCGGGCCGGCGCGGCCAGGGCCAGCGGTGTCCAGCAGGAAGAGCCCGCCGGGCACGAGCGCCTGGTACACGCGCCGGAACAGCACCGGAAGGCGTCGGGCTCTGAGCCGGGCGTCGAACGCGTAGTTGACGATCTCCCCGATCGCCGTCACGGCGACACACGGCGGGAGATCGGCATCGACGATCGATCCCACACGGAACCGCGCGCGCGGCGCTTCCTGCCTGGCGATCCGCACCATCGCCGGCGAAATGTCGATGCCGAGGACATCGAATCCTCGACGGGTGAACTCGGCAGCGAGGATGCCGCTCCCAGACCCCAAGTCGACGACCAGCCCGGAGGTCACGTTCCGGCGCGCAAGGTCCGCGGCCACCACTGCCGCCGCCTCGCGGGCAAGGTCGCCGAACCATCCGTGATGGATGACGGCGAGATCGGTGCCGTACCCCGCGGTCATTGGGCCAGTCTCTCGCACGCGCGAGAGACTGGCCCTCATGACGACTCTCGTGACCGGTGCGACGGGGTTCCTCGGCAGCCGGGTGGCGCGCCAGCTCGTCGAGGGGGGCGAGCCAGTGCGGGTGCTGGCCCGCTCGACGAGCAACCTCCGCCGGCTCGAGGAGTTCATCGACAAGGTGGAGGTGGTCGAGGGTGACGTCACCGACCGGACGTCGGTCGAGGGCGCGCTCATTGGCTGCGACCGGGTGATCCACTGCGCCGGCGTCTACGAATTCGGGACTCGCGATCCCGCATACATGGCCCTGGTCAACGTGACCGGGACCCAGCACGTGCTCGAGACTGCCGCCACCCAAGGCGCGGCCGCCGTCCACGTCTCGTCGGCCATCGCCCTCGGGCCCACTGGACCGCAGCCTTCGACCGAGGACCACTGGGTTTCGGTCCCCACGCGGTCGCCGTACGCGGTGACCAAGCGGGAGGGTCACGAGGTGGCTCGCCGGCTCATCAAGGACGGCGCCGACCTGCGCATCGTCGCCCCCACCACCATCTACGGCCCGGACGATCCCAGCCTCGTCGGCCTCCTCCATCGGATCGCCGCCCGGGCACCCCTTCCGCTGGCCGCCTTCCCCGAGATGCGCATGACCTTGGTGCACGTCGATGACTGTGCCCAGGCGACCATCGCCGGCCTCGCGGCCCCCTCGGGCGAGGAGTTCGTGGTGGGCGGCCAGGTGGTGACCTTCCGCGATTGGTTCACCGCTCTCGCGCGGGCCGCCGAGCGGCGTCACGGTGTCGCCGGGATCCCCGACGGGCTCCTGCGAGCCGTGGCACCGCTGGTCGGGGCGCTGTCGCGGACGGGCCGGGAGGGCCTGGCCCTCGCCGACGGCAGCCACTGGGCGTTCAACTCCGAGAAGGCCCGCGCCACCCTCGAGTGGGAAGCCCGTCCCCTCGACGACGGCCTCACCGAAACCCTCGCCTGGTACCGGGCACACCGCCCCGGGCGTGCGGCCACGCGTCGCACCGTCAACTTCGGGTTCGTGGAGGTGATGTCGGGGTCAGCCCAGATGGAGGGCGAGCGCTTCGACCGCCCCTTCCGGTTCGAGTTCGATGTCGAGGACGGGCGCCTGGCCGACTACTTCACCGGCACCGCCACGGGGCGGGCCATCGGGCGCGTCAGCCTCGACGGGATCGCCACCGACGTCACCGCCGAGGGCGTCCTGGAGCTGTCGCCGTACCGAAACCGCACCATCCGCTACGCCTTCGACTTCACCGCCGACGACGGCCGCCCCCTCCGCTTTGACGGCCACAAGACGATCGTGCACTGGAAGCCCGTGTCCTCGTGGACGCGCCTGCCGGGGCGCCTCTTCGACGCCGACGGTCGGGTGGTGGGGGACGCCTTCCTCCGCTTCGACCTTCGGGATGAGTTCGTCAACCTGGCCCGGAGCTTCCACTTCTCGCGTGTCCCCGACTGACCGGCTCGCGGAGCCCGCCCGCCACGTCGCCCTCGCCCTCGCCCGCGCCGTACTCCCGCCAGTGGGGCGCCTCCCCGGCGGCGATGAGTCGACCGTCGAGCGCGTGGAAGCAACGCTGGCGGCGGCCGGGCCGGGTGCGCTGCGCGGCTACGGCGCCCTCTTGACCGCCCTCGACCGTGTTGCCCGCATCACCACCCGCCCACCGGAGGAAGCAGCGGACCTGCTCGATCGCTGGGCCGACGCCGAGCTCCCCCGGCGCAGCCTCGTGCTCGGCGCCACGACGCCCTTGAAACTGGCCCACTTCGACGCTCCCGAACCGCACGATGTGCTCGGCGCTCCTTGGCGCTTCGCCTCGCTCGACACTGACCCGCCCCGGTGGATGCAACAGGTCACGCCGGGGCGAGATCTCCCCGCCGACACCGAGGTCGAGTGTGACGTGGTCGTCGTCGGCACCGGCGCCGGTGGTGGCGTGGTGGCCAAAGAGCTGACCGACGCCGGCCTCGCCGTCGTGATGGTGGAGGAGGGCGACTACCACTTGCGAGGCGACTTCACCGGTGGAGGGGTCGAGAGCATCCGTCGCTTCTACCGGGACGCCGGGATGACGGGCTCGATCGGCAACGCCCTCATCCCCATCCCGATGGGGCGCCTGGTGGGCGGCTCCACCGCCATCAACACCGGAACCTGCTGGCGCACCCCCGACTGGGTGCTCGACCGGTGGGCCAGCGACCTCGGCCTCGCCGACCTGGCGCCGGGGCAGATGGAGCCCTACTTCGACCGGGTCGAACGCCAGCTCCAGGTGGAGGACGCCGATCCGGCCGTCCTGGGCGGTGTTGCTCGTGTGGTGGCGCGGGGGGCCGACGCCCTCGGGTACTCCCACCGGCCCCTGCGCCGGAACGCCCCTGGGTGCGACGGGTCGGGGATCTGCGACCTCGGCTGCCCGACCGGCGCCCGCCGCTCGACCGACGTCTCGTACGTGCCGCCCGCCCTCGAGCGTGGCGCCGGGCTGTTCACCGGCGTGCGGGTTGATGGTCTCGTCCTCGAGAACGGTCGGGCCGTGGGCGTGCACTGCGTGGCCGTCGAGACCGGAGCACCGATCACAGTGCGGGCCCGGGCCACGGTTCTTGCGTGCGGGACGCTCCTCACGCCCGTCCTTCTACAACGCCAGGGTCTTGGCACCCGCCACACCGGTCGGCACCTGTCGATCCACCCCGCCACGACGGTCAGCGCCCTGTTCGACGAGGAGATCCGGGGGTTCGCCGCCATCCCGCAGGGCTACTGCGTCGACGAATTCCACCGGGACGGGATCCTGCTGATGGGTGCGTCGGTGCCCGTCGACCTGGGGGCGGCCCAGTTCAGCTTCGCCGGGCGTCACCTCATGGAGGTGATGGACGCCTACGACCGGGTCGCCAGCATGGGCGTGATGGTGTCGGACCGGCCCCGCGGCCGGGTCCGGCCCGGGCCCGGCAGTCGCCCGCTCGTCACCTACTGGCTGGGCCGGGAGGAGAACGAGCGCCTGCGCCGGGGCACCGAGGCCATGAGTCGGATCTTCCTCGCCGCGGGGGCACGGGAGGTCTATCCCGCCCTGCGCCGCCACCGCGCCATCCGCAACGTCGCCGACCTCCGCCGGCTCGCGGCTGCCCGCATCTCCCCCGCCGACTGGCTCCTCACGGCCTTCCACCCGCTGGGCACCTGCCGCATGGCGGCGTCTCCCGACGGCGGGGTCGTCGGCCCCGACCACGCCGTGTTCGGAACGCCGGGGTGCTACGTCGTCGACGGGTCGACCGTGCCGGGGGCGCCGGCGGTCAACCCGCAGGTCACGATCATGGCCCTCGCCACGCGCGCCGCCGACCTGCTCGCGGCGCGTCTCGCTCAGCGGGCGGCGGCATGAGTCGGCGGCCGGATTGGGAGGCGGCCTTCCTCATCGCCCTCCTCCCGGACGGGTCATGGGCCAAGGTTCAGGTGTTCGGCGGGCCCCGCACGCCGGGTCGGCACTGCCTCAGCGCCGTCGAGGGCATGGACACCGAGCCAGAGGTGCTGCTGATCGAAGCGTCGCCCGCCGAGGTGCGCGTCGAGCGGAGCACGCCCGACCGCTCGGAGTTCGAGTTCTCCCTCCGGCCCTGGGTCGTGCGGGCGCCCGGCCTCGACTGGACGGGCGAGGTGTTCCGGGAGCTGACGCTCAAGGCTCAAGGGATCGAGGCGGTGGCCCGGCCCAACCCGTCCGACGTCCTCCGATGGATCGGCCTGCCCGGCCTGCTCACCTACTGGACGGCCTTCGCGGCACTGACCTGGAACGGGGAGCCCGCCGTCGGGCTCGTCGAGCGGGCGTGGGGAGCGCAGACGCGGATGCCGGTCGGCCGGTTGGCCCGCCGCCCCTGGCGCTGGGACGTGCTGGTCACCGGCGACCTCCGGGGGTTTGCCGCCGAACTGCGGCTCGACCTGGGCCGGGGGCTGGTTCCGGTGCGTGCGGGGGCCCGCCTTCCGGGGGGCGACCGGGTGCGGACCGGCCGGTCGCTTCGGGCACTCGGGCTGGACTACGAGGCGCACCAGACGACGCCCGTCGCCGAGGTGCTCGACTCCGGGGGCTTCGTCGGCACGAGCTGGGAGGGCTCCGTTGCGGGCTCGGCGCTCACGGGGGTCGGCTTCCGTGAATACGGTGGGGGCCGATGAAGCCTCCCGTACACCCCCTGGCCGTCCACCATGTGTCCGTCAACGTGTCCGACGTAGAGGCCGCCCGTGCCTTCTACACCGACGTGCTCGGGCTCATGCCGCGCTCCGATCGCCCCGACTTCGGCTTCGGTGGGGCCTGGCTCGACGCCGGCGGCCAGCAGCTGCACCTGGTCGAGGGCGATGTGCCCCCGGAGAAGGGACAGCACTTTGCCATCCTCGTGGCCGACCTCGACGAAACCGTCAGCGAGCTGCGGAGCCGGGGGGTTGAGGTATCCGACCCCTTCCCTGTGGGCGAGGGCCCGTCCCGCCAGGCCTTCCTCAGCGACCCGTCGGGCAACCTGGTCGAGCTCCACCAAGCCGGCTGAGCCCGCAGCGCTGTAGACAGGAGGCCGATGAACCGCTTCACAGACAAGATCGCCATCGTCACCGGGGCGGGGTCGGGGATCGGCGCCGCCACCGCCCGGAGGCTGGGCGAGGAGGGGGCGCGGGTGGCGTGCCTCGACCTCGACGCCGAGGCGGCGGAGAAGACCGGCGCCGACATCGAGAGCGCGGGCGGCACGGCGCAGCCGATCCCGTGCGACGTGAGCAACGAGGCCTCGGTGGCCGCCGCCGTCGAAGCGGTCGGCGAGACGTTCGGACCCCCGCAGCTCGTGTGCAACGTCGCCGGCATCGGCAAGTTCGCCCACACCACCGAGGCCACCGTCGACGACTGGAACCGCATCCTGGCCGTCAACCTCACCGGCACCTTCTTGATGTGCCGGGCCACGATCCCCTCGCTGTTGGAGAACAACGGCAACATCGTCAACGTGGCGTCGACGGCGGGGCTGATGGGCCAGCCGTACTCCGCCGCCTACTGCGCATCGAAGGGCGGCGTGGTCATGCTGACCAAGGCCCTGGCCCTCGAGTACATCGACCGTGGCCTGCGGGTGAACGCCGTGGCTCCCGGAGGCGTCGACACGCCCATGATCGGGTCGTTCACGTATCCGGAAGGGGCCAACCAGAAGTTGATGTACGCGCTGATGACTCCCTTCGGGCTTCAGCAACCCGAAGACGTGGCCGCCGTGATCGCCTTCCTCGCCTCCGACGAGGCCTGGTATCTGACCGGCTCCATCGTCGCCGCCGACGGGGGCCTCACCATCTGATGTCCCTTCCAAACTTTGGATCTTCGCGTGTCCTATGGCGCGGCAGACACCCAAAGTTCGGCGAGGCGGCGTGATCCGAGAGCGGGACGTCGACACCGGGGCGCTCTACGAGGACGTGCGTCAACAGTTCCTAGACCTGGCGCGTGGATGCTCGCCCGAGGAACTCGACCGCACGGTGCCCGCCACGCCGGAGTGGACGGTCCATGACGCCCTCGCCCACGTGGTCGGCATCACCACCGACCTGAACCGGCAGGTGTTCTTCCATCCCGACGGCCCCGACGCCTGGACCGCCGAACAGGTGGACGTAAGGCGTGGTCGATCGGTCGAGGAACTGACGGCCGAGTGGGACGCCGAGGCACCGCAGTTCGAGGAGGGCTGCCGGCTCCTCGGGTACGAGATCGGCAGTCACTACGTGGGTGACCTGTTGCTGCACCTCGACGACTGCCGGTTCGGCATGGGGCGCCCCGTCAGCCGGGATGGTCTCGCGGTGCTCGTGTCGCTCGACTTCTACCTCCACTCCTTCCACGAGGGGTTGGTCGAAGCCGGTGTCGGCTCGGTCGAGGTGGCCGACGGTTCGAAAACCGTGGTGGCTGGCGCGGGCGACGTGGTCGCCTCGGTCCGAGCCGAGCCCTACGACCTCCTGCGCTCCTTCGGCGGTCGCCGCTCAGCGAGGCAGATCCGGACCCTGCTGTGGGACGGCGACGCCGACGCGGTGCTCCCTCACGTCAGCCGCTACGGGGTCCCGGAAGCCGACCTGCCGGAGCGGTAGCCGCTACCGGTCAGCCCGCGATGCGGAGCTCCACGTCTGGGCAAACCAGCTGGAACTGCCACGGATCGAACGGATAGTCGTTGCCGAGCAGCAGCTCGACGCACAGCGGTGAGATCCGCGGGTACCCGTCGCCCTCGCGGCCCGCGGGCAGGTCGATCTGCGCGTGGTCATGCGTGGCGGCGAGCAGTCCGATGATCCCGGCGAATAGGGCCGGGATCACCAGGCCGATGGCGATCTCCCGCCGGGCGCTCATGGCGTCCTCCGCACGGGTCCGTTTCGGCCGCCTCCTGTCACGAAGTGACGCACTGCAGCGCTTCTTGACAGAAAGCGCGGCGGCGTCATGCCACGGCGCCGGCGAAGAAGACGGCGCGGAGGAGGTCGGTGCGGCCGGCGAGGTCGGCGGCAGGGCCCTCGAAGCGCACGCGCCCCCGCTCCAGGAAGTACGCGCGGTCGGAGTACTCGAGGGCCAGGTTGACGTGCTGGTCGACGATCACGACGGCGACACCCCGGGCGGCCAGGCCGGTCACGATCTCCAGCAGCTCGGCGACAATGACTGGCGCCAGCCCGAGGGAGAGCTCGTCGATCATGAGCAGGCGGGGCCGGGCGATCAGGGCCCGGGCCAGGGCCAGCATCTGCTGCTGGCCCCCCGAGAGCGTGCCCGCCAGCTGCCCCTGCCGCTCCGCGAGCCACGGGAACTGCGCCAACACTTCGTCGACGCGCTCCTCCCGATCGCCCTTCGGCACCGTGACTCCGCCGATGACCAGGTTCTCGCGCACGGAGAGGCCGGGAAAGGTGGCCCGCCCGCCCGGCATCTGCACCACGCCCCGACCGACGATCTCCGCCGGCGTGAGCCCCGTCATGTCCTCCCCGTCGAGGGTGAGCGATCCCCCCCGGACGGCGAGGATCCCCGAGATGGTCTTGAGGAGGGTCGACTTCCCCGCCCCGTTGGTGCCGAGGAGGGCTACCACCTCGCCCGAGCCGACTCGGAAGTCGACGTCGTCGAGCACCGTCACCTTCCCGTACGCCACCCGCAGGCCCCGAGCCTCGACGATCGGCACGGCCTTCGCCGTCACAGCTCGGTGACCTCGATGACGGTCTCGCCCCGCTCCGTCACCACGACGGTGTCGACCTCCACCCGACCGGGCCGGGCCACGACGTAGCTGCCGTCGCGCTCCGGCTCGACGTGAGACACCTCCCCGTCCGACCACCGCACCAGGAGGTGAGCACCCGGGGCCCGAGCGGCCCCTTCAGAGCGGGAAAGGGGGGCACGCCCGTAGACGGTCGAGAGGGCGGGGACTTCGCCCTCGCCGCGGGTGGCCGCCCAGGCGGCAACCGTGCCCGACTTCACCGGGTCGAGGTCGACCCCCAGCCAGCCCTTCTCCCCCTCGTAGGCGACGATGGCGATGAGCTTCCCGGCCTCGACTGTCAGGAGCACCTCTACGTCGTCGACGCGGGCCTGAGCCGCCAGGCGGGCGCTGCCGGGCACGAGCCCCTCGGGCGAACGTGTCCCGGTCGGCAGACCCGCGATTCCGACGAGCGCCACCACGACGATGAGGCTGATGGCGGCGGCGATCCACAATCGGAGGCGGGCAGCCGGCACCTTGAGGCGGAAGGCGCGCACGCGGTCGAGCACGAGCGCCGTCATCCCCGGAAGAACCGTTCGGAGGTGGCATCCCACCAGCCCTCGGCCCGACGCCGGGCGGGAAGGAGCCCGGGACGAGTCGACGCCGCCGCGAGCGCCAGCACCGCCAATCCGGCCACGAGCGCCGCCAGCCACCAGGACGAGGGCTGCGGCAACGAACGGCTCGCGGTCGACGTCGCGAACGACACCCGGGCGGGGGCGGGCTCAGGAGCCGGAGCCGCCACATCCTGAGCGGGCGACGACCGGGTTCGACGGGGGGCGAGCGGCGCCTCGAAACCGTCCGCGGCCGAGTCGATGACCTGCACCCCACCCACCCGGGCGGCTCCCGACGTGAACGGCTGCAACGAGAACCCACCCGAGCGCGGCTCGCCGGCGTCGACCCGCACGTGGCCCCCGAGCAGGGTGAGCCCGAGGTACTCGCGGTCGGTCGGGTCGGCGCTCCGGGCCAAGAAGATGTGGAAACCGCCGCCCTTCACCTCGGCCGACGACCCGTCGTCGGCCGCCGAACGCTGCGGCTCGAGGATCCGTACGTCGATGAAGCCCCCGCTCTGGGCGAAGGCCTCCTGGACCGCCGCCGTGGCCTGGGGCACGAGGGGCAGCGGCACCTGCTGATCGTCGACGTCCACCCCGCCAGTCCCGATCGTGACCGGGACGCCGTTCACGTCGGCGTCCACGCCGTCCACCGACCACTCGACCGACGCCCCGCCCGCCTCGCCCGTCGTCGCGGCGCGGGCCCGGAAGCGGAGCGACTCGATGTGGAGGGGACCGACGTCGAGCCCGGCCAGCTCGCTCACGGCCTCGGCGATCACGGCGGAGCCGGACGCGTCGGCGGTGATGTGCGACGAGATCGTTCCCTCGGACACCCCGAGCGCTTCCAGCGCCGAAGCGGGAACGAACGCCGCCGGGGAGACGCCGTCCGCCCGCACGTCGAGGCTCGGACTCGCGGCACACGTGGCCGAGAGGGCGACGGGCCCCACCGTTCGCTCCTGGTCGTCGGGCACGTTCGGGCTGACGCTGTCGCAGCGGGCGTACGACTCCTCGGGGGCGATCGGGTTCCCGTTCACGCTCTGGTTCTCGATGAACCCGAGATCGATCACCGCCGCCCGGCCGTTGGCCCCCATCGGTGCGCTGGCCAGCCCGCCCTCGACGGCGACGGCGCGGAAGCTGAACGACGTCTGGTTCTGCCCCGGGTCGGGCTCGACGGGGAAGGCCCGCGCCCGGGCCCGGAACTCGCGCTCGAAGGCCGCGTGCGACGGACCCGCCACGACCAGGGACAAGGCCACGGCGGCCAAAGCCAGGCCGGCGGCGAAGAGACGGCGCGTCACCGCTCTCCTCCGGCGGCCACAGGAGCCGCGCCCCCGAGGTAGGAGTCGATGACGGCGGGGGCGGCGAGCACCTCATCCGGACGCCCGACGGCCACCACCCGGCCGAGATCCATGGCCACCAGCCGGTCGGAGAGCGCGGCGACGAACGGCACGTCGTGGTCGATGACGACCGTGGCCGCCCCACCCCGGAGGCGGTGGATGAGGTCACCCATCACGGCCACTTCGCTCTGCTGGAGCCCCGACGCGGGCTCGTCGAGGAGCAGCAGCCTGGGGCGCCGGGCGGCGAGGGCCGCCATCTCCAGCGCCCGGGTGGTACCGAACGACAGATCACTCACCCGGTGGTCGAGGTACGGGTGAAGGTCGACGAGGTGGAGCAGGGCGTCGATGGCCCCCTGCGCCGCGTCCTCCTGTTCCCGGGCCAGCGGGGCGCCGAGCCCCTCCGAGAACATCCCGCTCGTGAAGCGCTCGTGGAAGGCCCCGAGCAGGGTTTCGCGCACGGTCATGGCCGGAAACAGGCGGGCGTCCTGGAACGAGCGGGCGATCCCGAGCCGGGCCCGCCGGTACGGGAGAAGCCCCGTGATCTCTCGCCCCTCCAAGCGCACCTCACCGCTCTGTGGCTCGACGAACCCGGAAACCACGTTGAGGAGGGTGGACTTCCCCGCCCCGTTGGGGCCGATGATGCCGACGACCTCACCGGGCACCACGTCGATGCTGACGTCGTCGAGCGCGGCGAGGCCGCCGAAGCTGACCCGCACGTTGCGGACGGAGAGCACGGGCCTAGACATGGGCCGCCTCCTGCGTTCGGACAGCGGACGCAAGTTCGTCGAGGTCGACCACGCCGACCTCCTCGTCCCCCGCCGGGCCACCGACCCGCCAGCGGCCGGCGAGCCGCGAGAGCAGGCCCGTCACGCCGTCGGGATCGCGGGCGAGCACGACAACCAGGCCGACGCCGAGGCCGACTGCGGACCAGTCGGACACCGTCCCCGACGACCGGAAAACCTCGGTCAGGAAGACGAAGCCGAAGGCGCCGATGGCCGGCCCCAGGGGAGAGCGGATCCCGCCGACCACAGCGAGCCCGAAGGCGGCGAGGGAGAGGATCAGGAACCCGAAGGCGGCGGACGAGAAGGTCTCCAGGAGGTAGGCGAACAAGACCCCGGCCATCCCGGCGTAGAAAGCCGACAGGCCGAAGGCGGCCAGCCGGTACTTGAGCGGGTTGACCCCGGCGGCGGCCGCCGCCTGCGGGTTGTCGCGCACCATCCAGAGCGCCCGCCCGGTGCGGGAACGGGCCAGGAGAGCCGTGAAGGCGAAGAGCAACGCCACCACCGCCACCGTGGCGAGGGCGAAGGCGTGGTCGCCCTCCAAGAACCCGGGTCGGGCCACCGTCATGGGTCGGCCCCCGTTGGCAAACCAGTCCTGGCGGAACAGGGTCTCCTCGAAAAGGCCGGCGAGCGCGATGGTGGCGACGGCCAGGTACAGGGGCCGGAGCCGAAGGGCGACGAACCCGGCGAGGGCGCAAAGCGGCACGGTGGCCAGCGCCGCCAGCGGGAGAACGAGTCCGAAGGGGTAGCCGAGACGTTCGGAGAGCACCCACGACAGACACGCGCCGACGCCGGCGAAGGTGCCGGGCATGAGCGATACCTGCCCCGACCAGCCCGTCAGCACCACGAGCGAGAGCCCGAGGAGGGCGTACACGAGGGTGCGGGCGGTCACGAAGGCCCAGAAGCCGGACACGAGGGAGACGGCGAGGGCGACGACGGCGAAGCCCGCGAGCCAACCCCGGCCGGTCCCGACCATGACCGAGCCCCGGCCGGCGCCGAAGGACCGGGCTTCCCCCTGGATGGCCCGCGCTTCCTGCTCGGACACGAAGAAGCGCTCGACCTTGGTCAGCAGGAGCACCACGACGAGGGCCGTGGCGAGCGCACCGGAGAGTCCGTTGAACGGGGCCGGGGCCCCCGCGATCAGCTCCTGGGCCGTGCCGAGCCCGAGGCCACCGACGAGGGCGGCGGGCAGGCTCACGAAGCCTCCGACGAGCGCCACCGCCAGCGCCTTGAGCTGCACCCCCATGAGCGACAACGGGTTCAGCACCCCGAAGGGGATGAGCATGACGCCGGCCAGGGCCGCCGTGGCCCCCGCCAGGGCCCAGGTCGAGGCCTCGATCCGGGCCTCGTTGATGCCCGCCAGCCGGGCCGCGAGGCGGTTCTGGGCCAGGGCCCGGACCTGGATCCCGAACGACGTGCGCTGCATGAGCCAGGTGAGGGCCACCGTCACGGCGATCCCGAACACGATGAGGGCGATCCGCTGGTACGGCACCCGGGCCCCGGCGATGTTCACCGAACGCTGGATCGGGAACAGGCTCTTCTCGAGGGCGGGCGTCCCGAGCCGCGACCACACCAGGCCGATGACCCCCTGGATGGCACCGGCCACGCCGAACGAGACCAGGAGCTTGGTGACCTGCGAGGCCTCACGGAGGGGGGCGAAGACGAGCCGCTGCACCACGACGGCGGTGAGGGCGCCGGTGGCGAGGGCGCCGAGCAGAGCCACCCAGACCGGCATCCACTCGTAGCGCTCGAGCAGCTCGAAGTTCACGTACGTGGCCAACACGCCGGTGGACGCGTGGGCGAAGTTCAAGACGCCGCTGGCCCGGTACACGAGCACGATGCCCGCGGCCAGGAGGGAGAACATGGCGCCGATTCCGACGCCGAAGACGAGGTACTGGATCCAGATCATTCGATGTACCCGTAGTTAAGGGGGTCGCTGGCGCGGTAGTAGCGGCCGTCCTTCAGCTTGATCAGCGTGGTCTGGCTGCCGCCCATGTGGCGGTCGGGGTTGAAGGTGAGCGGAGACGTCGTGCCGAGGTCGAGGTTGCGGATCGACTCCATCTCGTCGATGAACCGCTCGGCGTCGGGCCCGCTGCGTGAGAGCACCTCGGAGAAGAGCTGCATCCCGACCCAGGCCGCCAGCTCGTGACCGGTGCGGGCGCCGTCGGGGTACCGGCGGCCCATCACGTCGTGGAACTGCTGCATCTGCGGTGAAGCCCGATCCACGTATGAGAGGCCCGCCGTGTCGGTGAACACCACGCCGTCGCAGGTGATGCCGCAGCTCTCCTCCAGGAGCTGGCTCCAGGCGGCGGGGCCGTACCAGGGCACGTGCCACTCCTGCCGGTCGGCCGCCTC